>JAEUSV010000096.1 GCA_016788485.1 Flavobacteriales bacterium | reverse complement strand
TGACCTCGTAGCCCTTCTGGTGCAGGGCGATGGCCAGGTTGTGCATGGCGCTGCCGCCGATGGCGATGAAATGGACCGTGCGCATGGGGCGAAGGTGCATGCGCCCGTGGTGACATGCGGTCATCGGCCCGTGGAATGCTTCAACGAGGGGGTGTGGGCAGCGACGCACCCAGCGCTGCAGGCCGCTGGCGTAGCTTCGGCGTTCCAAGATGGAACTCCACGTCATCGACACCGGTCTCTTCAAGCTCGACGGCGGCGCCATGTTCGGCGTGGTGCCCAGGACCCTCTGGAGCAAGGCCCACCCGCCCGACGGGAAGAACCTCTGCACCTGGGCCATGCGCTGCCTGCTCGTGGTGGACGGCGACCGCCGCATCCTCATCGACAACGGCATCGGCGACAAGCAGGACGCCAAGTTCTTCGGGCATTATGACCTGCACGGCGAGGCCACGCTCGATGGATCGCTGAAGAAGCTGGGGCTCTCGAAGGACGACATCACCGACGTGTTCCTCACGCACCTGCACTTCGACCACTGCGGCGGCAGCATCGTGCGGAAAGGCGACGGCTTCGCGCCCGCCTTCAAGAACGCCACCTACTGGAGCAACCAGCACCATTGGGAGTGGGCCACCAAGCCCAACGCCCGCGAGAAGGCCAGCTTCCTGAAGGAGAACATCCTGCCCATCCAGGAGAGCGGTCAGCTGAAGTTCGTGGACATCGGGCGCACGGACCCGACGGCGAACAGCTACGTGAAGGACCTCTTCCCCGGCTTCGACGTGCTGGTGGTGAACGGCCACACCGACGCCATGATGATCCCGCACATCCGCTACAAGGGACGCACCGTGTGCTACATGGCCGACCTGCTGCCGAGCGTGCACCACATCCCCCTGCCGTGGGTGATGGCCTACGACACGCGTCCGCTGCTCACCCTGCAGGAGAAGGGCGCCTTCCTGGAGCGCGCGGCCGACGGGGACTTCGTGCTGTTCCTGGAGCACGACAACGTGAACCAGTGCGCCACGCTCGAGCGCACGGAGAAGGGCGTGAAGCTGAAGGAGGCGATGCCGCTGGGCGCGCTCTGAGCCATGTGCTACACGGTCTCCTACCTCACCAAGCGCAAGGTGAAGTACGCCAGGCGCGCCGGTGCCGACGAGGCCGAGGTGAAGGAGCTGGAACTGCAGCTGGAGGAGCTCACGGCCACGCAGCCCGCCATGTACCACGTGAGCGGCTTCGCGCATCCGAGGCTGCTGTGCTTCACCCGCGAGGACGGACCGCGCTTCGACCTGTTCCGCTGGGGGCTGATCCCGCACTGGGTGAAGGACGCCGCGCAGGCCGCCACCCTCAGCCGGCAGACGCTGAACGCGCGCGGCGAGACCCTCTTCGAGAAACCCGCCTTCCGCGTGGCCGCCCAGCACCGCTGCCTCGTGCTGATCGACGGCTTCTTCGAGTTCTTCCACTTCGCGAAGCACACCTACCCCTACCACATCCGGCTGAAGGACGGCGAGCCCATGGCCCTGGGCGGCATCCGCAGCACCTGGCACGACCCGCAGGACCGCGTGGCCCTCACCACCGTGAGCATCGTGACCACCGAGGCCAACCCGCTGATGGCGCGCATCCATAATAATCCGAAGGCCGAGGGGCCCCGCATGCCCTTCATTGTTCCGCGCGAGCTGGATGAAGCGTGGCTTTCACCGGAGGCGGACAAGGATCGGATCACCAGCCTGATCCGACCCTTCGATGCGGATGCGCTCGAGGCATGGACCGTGGCACCGCTGCTGGGCAGGCACGCATCACCGAACCTGCCCCAGGCACTCGAACCGTACGATTATCCGGAGCTCGCCCTGCTGGGCTGATCACCAGAGGTCGATCCCGAAGACCCGGAACGTGGTGTACGGGAAGCCGATGTAAAGGCCGTCCTGGCGTTGCTCCAGTGGGAACACCTCCACATTGCTGCACACCCCATGGCGCGCCTTGCCGGTGACCGGATCGAAATGGAAGCGGTGGTACGGGCACACCACGTGGCCGTCGTCGCACCAGCCACCGCTCAGGGGCTTCCCTTGGTGCGGGCAGCGATCGGCGAGGGCGCGCAGTTCGCCGTTCATGCGCACGAAGCACAGGGGGCGCTCCTTCACCACCACGCGCAGCAGCTGCCCTTCGGCCAGGCCGGCCAGGCGGTCGTCGTCCACACGACGCCAGCGGGTGCCTTCCACCATCATGGCCCAAGGATAGCGGCTCCCGCGCGATCCACATCGTGGCAGGCCACTCCGTTCTCCACACACCAGCGGCGAAGGAAGTTCCTTCTCCGATGTGGCATGTCCGGCGCGAGCACCACCCGGCGCACGGCCTTCAAGCCCTCCAGGTCGTAGCGGCCATCGCCATGGAGCACGGCGACCGCGGTACTGTCCAATGGTACGGTGAAGCGCCCCGGTGGCACCAGCTGCACGGCCGGGATACCGGGCAGGGAAAGCTGCATCGCCTCCTCCCCCGTCCGCGCCCAACGCACCTCATCTGCACCGACCGCGCGGGCGTGCAGGTCCACCTTGCGTTCGAGGTAGGTGTCGACCGTGTCGGCGATCACCTGCATGCGCCGCCCCACCACCACGGCCAGGCTCAGGCGGTCGCGCTCGGCATACACCACCACCGCGCGCTGGGCGTTGCGCTGGCGGGCCGCGAGTCCCCATGTGACGAGCAGCAGGAGCACGGTGGCCAGTGCGCCGGCGCGCGCCGGTCGCCAGCGCCAGAAGAACAGCGCGCCTGCAAAAGCGAGCAGCAGGTAGAGCAGCACCATCTGGAACCCATCCACGCGGACCGCGGGATAGGCGAAGGGCAGCTCCGCGAAGAAGCTGGAGCACGCGCCCAGCAGGTGGACGAGCTGCACGTTCACCCACGTGAGCGCAGGCCCCACGAAGGGCACCGCATGCAGCAGCACCATCAGTCCGCCGGCGTACACGCAGATGGACACCAGGCCCACGATGACCAGGTTGGCGGGCAGGAACCACACGGGAAAGGCCTTGAAGAGGTAGAGCGAGAGCGGCGTTGTGATCAGCTGTGCTGCGATGGACACCGCGGCCAGCGACCAGAAGTAGTGCAGCACGCGGCCGGGCGGATACCACAGGCGCTGGATGGGCTTGTAGAACAGGATGATGCCGAGCACCGCGAGGAAGGACAGTTGGAAGCTGAGCTGCACGAGCATCAGCGGGTCCCAGAGCAGGAGCAGCAGGGCGGCGCCGAAGAGGCTGTTGAGCGGCTCGGCCTGCCGTTCGGCCACCTCCGCCACCACGAAGAAGGAGAACATCACCGTGGCTCGGAGCACCGAGGGCGACCAGCCCGTGAGCCCGGCATAGCCCCACAGCACGAGCAGGATGAACGCGGCGCGGAGCAGACGGGTGCGCGGCTTCCGCCCCCACCAGCCGAGCATGGCCATGAACACCGCATATACAAGGCCCACGTGCATGCCGCTCACGGCCAGCACATGGATGGTGCCGCTGCGCGCGAAGGCCACCTTCTGCTCCGCATCGAGCTCATCGCGGATGCCGAGCAGCAGGGCCTTCACGAGCCCGCGTTCGGTGCGGTCCATGCCGCTGGCCTCGATCCAGCCGAGGGTACGTGTGCGCATGGCCTGCACCGCGCTCGCCAGCGGACCCGGGGCGTCGATGCGGCACCACTGGCCCGCACCGGCGAACACTTCGTGCGCGGCGCCGTGCGTGGCCGCCCACGCCGCCGGATCGAAGCCGCCGGGATCGGCGATGCGGTCCAGGGGCACCGGCGCGCGCTCCACCCACAGCCGCTCGCCGGCCAGGAGCAGCGGCGCCCGCGCGCGATCGAACAGGGTGAGCACCACCGTGCCCGAGGCGCTGATCACGGCACTGTCCATGCGCACGGCCTCCACCACCGCGAAGGCCTTCACCGTGCGCTCGCTGCTGCCGGTCACTTCGTCGATGCGCACCAGCAGGCCGTCCACGCGCGCATCGCTGAGCAGCGCATGCGACGGCGGGCGACGCGGATCGCGCAGCACGCCCCACAAGGCGCCGAGCGCCACCAGCAGCACACTGAACGCCAGGCCGCGCTGCCAGCGGCGTTCGTAGACCGTGCGACGCCATACAAGCCAGAGGAAGATCACCGATGCGCAAGCGACCGCGCCCCAGAGCATGCCGATCGAGGGCTTCGTGGCGAAGGCGACCGACAGCCCGGCCATGAACGGCAGGCAGGCCCGCATCAGCGGGGCGCGCACGAAAGCGCTGATCAGGTCGGATGCCGGTGTGCTCCCGCTGGCGGACATGGCGTGTCGCGCACCGTGGAGCGTCGGCGCGGCCCGAAAATAGCGATCGGGCTCAGAGCACCTGCACGATGAGGCACTTCAGGTAGTGCGTCTCGGGGATGCTCCAGTGGATGGGGTGATCGGGCGGCTGGGTGCCGTAGTACACCTCGCGCAGCTCGCGGTGCGCGTCGCGGGCAGCGTCGGCCACCATCTTCCGGAAGAGGTCAGGGCCCATGTGCTGGCTGCAGCTGCAGGTGACCAGGAAGCCGCCGCGCGGCAGGCACTTCATGGCGCGCAGGTTGATCTCCTTGTAGCCGCGCGTGGCGCTCTCGAGCGCGCTGCGGCTCTTCACGAAGGCGGGCGGATCCAGCACGATCACGTCCCATTGCCGGCCGGACTTGCTGGCCTCGGTGAGGAAGTCGAACACGTTGGCCGTGCGGAAGGTGCAGGCGTCGTTGAGCTTGTTGCGCTCGGCGTTGGCCGTGGCGAGCTGTACCGCCTCGGCGCTGATGTCGAGCCCCTCCACCTGCTCCGCACCGTACATGGCCGCGTGCAGCGCGAAGCCGCCCGTGTGCGTGAAACAGTCGAGCACGTGGCGGTCCTGCACGATGGGCGCGATGGCCGCATGGTTCAGCCGCTGGTCGAGGAAATGGCCGGTCTTCTGCCCTTCGGCCACGTCCACCGCCAGCTCCAGGCCGTTCTCGCGGATGGTGAAGCGCGTCTCGAACGGGTCGCCCAGGAAGCCCTTGCGCTGGTCGAGCCCCTCCTTCTCGCGGATGGGCACATCGTTGCGCTCGTAGAACTTCGTGACCCCGGTGACCTCGCGCAACGCGTCGACGATGCTGTGCTTCCAGCGGTCCATGCCCAGGCTCAGGGTCTGCAGCGCGATCACGTCGCCGAACTTGTCCACCACCAGCGCGGGCAGCCCGTCGGCCTCGCCGAACACCACGCGGCAGCTGGTGTTGTCCACCAGGCGCTCGCGGTAGGCCCAGGCCTCGCGGATCTTCCGCAGGAAGAAGCCGTCGTCGATGGGCTCGTCGAGGTCCTTGGTGAGCATGCGCACCCGGATCTTGCTGGCCGGGTTGAAGTAGCCCTGGCCGATGGGCCCTTTCTTCACGTCGAACACCTGCACGATGCCGCCGGGACGCGGGTCGCCCTCGGTGCGCAGCACCTGGTTGTCGTACACCCACGGGTGTCCGTAACGGATGCGGAGGCGGGTGTCGTCGATGTAGAGGCGGTCACGCATGATGGGCCGCGAAGGTACCCCAACGCCGCGGCCTACTTTCGTGCCCGATGAACACCGCGCCCAAGGCCGCCCTCACCGCCGATGAGCGGTCCGTGCTGCTGAAGTTCCTGGCGAAGCTGGGGCAGGCGCAGCTGGCGGGCGGCAACGCCGTGCCCTTCGTGGAGCGCGACATCGTGCTCATCGCGCGGCAGCATGGGCTGGAGGGCGTAACGGCCTTCGTGCTGCCCACGGGCCTGTTCATCGAGGTGGACGATGCGGCCGGGCACAAGCTCGACCTGGCCTCGGGCCCCTACCGCACGGGCCAGCTGCGCATGGACCAGATCGAGGAGGTGCTGGTGATCGCCCGCGACGCGCGCACGGGCCGCATCACCCCCGAACGCGGGCTGGAGCGCCTGGAGGCCGTGCAGCGCATGCGCCACCGCTACGGCGACATCGGCTTTGCGCTGGGCTACCTGGTGACGACGCTGGGCGTGGCGCTGATGCTGCGCCCCTCGCTGCAGGGGCTTGGCGTGGTGGCCGTGCTGGCGCTGCTGTGCGCGGGGCTCCTGCTCATGGTGCGCAAGCGGCCGGCCTGGGCCGTGATCATGCCGGTGGTGGCCTCCTTCGCCCTCAGCGCGGCCGTGGCCCTGGGCTACCGGTTCGGGCTGAAGGAGCCCGCGATGACACTGTTGATCCCTCCCCTGATCACCTTCCTTCCGGGGATGATGCTCACTGTGTCGGTGATCGAGCTCGCCTACGCCAACGTGATCAGCGGGGCCAGCCGCATGGTGGCGGGCTTCGCGCAGCTCATCCTGCTGGCCTTCGGCATCCTCGGCGGCTTCAAGGCCTTCCCCTTCCCGGAGAGCGGCGACGTGCCCACGCCCCTGCTCGCGCGCCTGGGCCCCTGGGTGCCGTGGATGGGTGTGGTGGTCTTCGCCATCGGCCTGCACGTGTACCAGAGCAGCAAGCCCCGCAGCTTCGGCTTCATGTTCCTCACCGCGGTGGTGGCCTACGGTGCGCAGACCATCGCCGGCCAGTTCCTGCACGGCGGCAGCACCGCCTTCTTCGGTGCCGCGGCCATGACCATGGTGGCGCTGGTGATCGAGTTCCGCTTCAACGGACCGCCGGCGATCGTCACCTTCCTGCCTGGCTTCTGGCTGCTGGCGCCGGGCAGCTTCGGCCTCATCAGCGTGGCGTCCATGGCCACCGGCAGCAGCACCGCCGAGGACCTGCTGGCCTTCCTCTTCGCGCTCACCGGCATCGCCACCGGCTGCCTGATCGGCGCCTTCACCTACAGCGCGCTGCTCCACCCCCGCCACATCCGCTGGTGGGCCATCGAGGAGCACCGCCGGTGAACCGCGGCCGCTCGACCTTTGTTGATACCAGCCGGCACCCCGATCGCGTTATGCGGCCGCACACCATGAGACACCTATCCCCGCTGCTCGCCGCCGCACTGCTCCTTTCCGCCTGCAACGCCCCCGGCCAGCGACC
Organism: Flavobacteriales bacterium; assembly: GCA_016788485.1. Lineage (GTDB taxonomy): Bacteria > Bacteroidota > Bacteroidia > Flavobacteriales_F > PHOS-HE28 > PHOS-HE28. The sequence continues at coordinate 8,524 of JAEUSV010000096.1, read as the reverse complement.
ACCCGACATGAACGCCACAAAGCCCACCAACCCCTATTACAGCCGCACCGACACCACGCCGGTGACCATCGCCGATGCCGAATGGCGCAAGGTGCTGCCCGAGGACGTGTATTACATCGCCCGCCAGCAGGGCACGGAGCGCGCCTTCACCGGCAAGTACTGGGACTTCGAAGGGCTGGGCACTTACTATTGCGCGGCCTGCGGCAACCAGCTCTTCCGGAGCGACAGCAAGTTCGGCAGCGGCTGCGGCTGGCCCAGCTTCTACGAACCGGTTCGGAAGAACGCGGTGCGCTACCTGGAGGACCGCACCCACGGCATGGTGCGCACGGAGGTGCGCTGCGGCCGCTGCGACGGACACCTGGGCCATGTGTTCGACGATGGTCCGCCGCCGACCGGCCTGCGCTTCTGCATGAACTCGATCGTGCTCGACTTCGAGCCTGACACGAAGTAGGCGCTATTCCCCGTCGCGGAAGAAGTCGATGGCGCCCAGGTCCACCAGGTGCACATCGGCGAAGTAGTGGTGCAGGATGTCGGTGAAGGGGTATCCCTGCTCCGCCATGCGCATGGCGCCCTCCTGGCACAGCCCCACGCCGTGGCCGAAACCGCGTCCCTCGAACAGCAGCTTGTCGCCCTCGGGACGGATGCTGAAATAGGCGCTGTTGAACTTCCAGTCGGCGCGCACCTCATCCAGCGGCACCAGCGGCCACAGCGTGCCCAGGTAGCGCTCGCGGCAGTTCGGCTCGAACCGCGTGGCGGCCTGCACCATCGTGGAGTCGCCGGTGTTCACGCCGTGGCGGTCGTGCAGGTAGCCCAGCCACTTGGCCCGCTCGATGGTGCGCTGCCAGGTGGCATGCGGCGCGGCCACGCAGAAGGTGTCCACCGTGCTCACGAGGTAGCCCTCGGGCTTGCTCCACACGTCCTCCGCGTTCATGGTCTCGCCGCCGCAGTTGCTGTGGAAGGTGGCGTGGATCAGGCGGATGCGTGCGTCAACGACGACCATGCGCGTGGTGGCGGCCGTGGCGGTGAGCACATCGGGCAGCGTGGCGTGGCCGCGGTACACCTGGCAATGCACGCCGTCGCACACCTCGAAGCCGTCGGCCAGGTGCTTGCGCTTGTTCACCAGCGCGTAGGTGCGGCAGCTCACCGCCTGCAGCTTGTAGTACTCCAGCGCCTTGTCCTTGCCCGATTCGCTCTGCACCACGCCGGCCACATAGTCCTCGATGGCCACGGTGTTCACCAGGTGCATGTCGCCGCCCTGCACGGTGATGGCCATCCAGCCGTCGTAGGTGCGCTCGGCCACCTTGGGCCGCACACCGGTGATGCGCAGGTGCCCGCTGCTGTGGTGGGGCCGCAGCTCGATGCGCTTGGCCGAGTTGAAGGAGAAGGCCAGGGAGCGCGCCTGGAGCCGGCCCTCCACCACGGCCACCTTCATGCCGTCGGTGGTCATGAGCTCGCCCTTGCGCACCCCGTCGATGAACACTTCGGTGCCGCCGCCCTGGCTCATCACCATCAGCTCCTTCAGCGCCTTGTCGCGGTAGATCCCCACGTGCATGAGCGTGTTGTCCTGGGCATGACCGTCGATGGCCAGCAGGCACGTGAGCACGAGGAGAGCGAGGCGCGGCACGGCGGCGAAACTACCCGCACCGCATGGGGGCCTCAGGTGCGGCCGGCGAGAATTTTCCACATGCCGTCGGCCGCTTTCGCCGAGGCGCCGGGGCCGCCGAGCCTGGCGCGCAGGTTCTGAAGATCGGCCTCGACCCGGGCCCGGTACGGCGCATCGTTCAGGAGGCGATGCAGCTCGTCGCCCAGGGTCTTCGGCGTCAGGTCCTGCTGGATGAGCTCGCGCACCACCTCGCGCCCCATGATCAGGTTCACCAGGCTGATGAACTCGATGTTGACGAGCCGCCGCGCGAGCCACACGTTGATGGCGCCGCCGTTGTAGCACACCACCTCGGGCACGCCGAAGAGCGCGGTCTCGAGGGTGGCCGTGCCGCTGGTGACGAGCGCGGCCTTCGCGGTGCGCAGCACATCGTAGGTGCGGTTGAAGACGAGCGAGACCGGCGCATCGCCGATGAGCCCACGGTAGAACGCCTCGGGCAGGGAGGGCGCCGCAGCGATCACGAAGCGGTGGCCTGGGAAGCGTGCGGCGGCCTTGAGCATGATGGGCAGCATGCCGGTCACCTCCTGGCGGCGGCTTCCGGGCAGCAGGGCCACCACCGGACGACCGTCGTCGCCGGGCAACAGCTCAAGCGGGCGCGTGCCCTCCTGCTGGATGGCGTCGAGCAGCGGGTGCCCCACGAAGTCCACGTCCATGCCGTAGTTGGCGTACCAGTCCTGTTCGAATGGCAGGATCACGAACATGCGGTCCACGTCGCGCTTGATGGCGTGCACACGGCCCTTCTTCCAGGCCCACACCTGCGGGCTGATGTAGTAGAGGACCTTCGTGCCGCCGCGCTTCCGCAGGTGCTCGGCGATGCGCAGGTTGAAGCCCGGGTAGTCGATGAGGATCACCGCATCGGGCCGGAAGGCCTCAATGTCCTGCTTGCACAGGGTGATGTTGCGCAGGATGGTGCGCAGGTTGAGCAGCACCTGCGTGAAGCCCATGAAGGCGAGGTCGCGGTAGTGCTTCACCACGGTGGCGCCCGCCGCGGCCATGCGGTCGCCGCCCCAGGCCCGCAGCTCGAGCTGCTCGCCGTCGCGCGCGGCGCGCTCCTTCAGCGCCTTGATCAGGTTGCTGCCGTGGAGGTCGCCGCTGGCCTCGCCCGCGATCAGGTAGATGCGCTTCATAGCAGGCCCCACATGATCAGGCGTTCAACGAGGATGAGGGCCACGATCACCGCGCCGTACACCAGCATGGCCAGGATCACCCCGCGCATGCTGCGGTGCGCGTCCTTGCGGTCGAACCAGAAGAAGAGGAAGGCGTTGGCGATGAGGCTGAGGGAGAGGATGGACGAGGTGTACTTGAGCGTGCCCAGGAACATGTCGTTCACGAACCAGGCCATGTCGTACATGGGCCGGATGGCGGTGGTGTAGATGAGCCCGTAGGCGAGGAAGCCCAGCACCGGCGCGAGGAGGCCGGCGATGAAGCCCGTGCGGCGGCTATCCAAGGCCATGGTCCCAGGTGTTCAGCGCGGCGATGTCGTGGTGCGCGGTCATGTCGAACTGCGTGGGGACAATGCTCACGTAGCCGTTCGTAACGGCCCACACGTCGGTATCCTCGCCGTGGTCGCCGCTCTTGAACTCGCCCTTCAACCAGTAGTACTCCTTGCCGCCGGGGTCGAGCCGCGTCTCGAACTCGTCCTCCCAGTTGGCCCGCGCCTGCCGGCACACGCGCATGCCCTTGAGCGGACCGTGCGAGGCCTTGGGCACGTTCACGTTGAGGCAGCTGCCGTTGCTGATGCCGTTCTTCAGCACATTGGCCACCACGCTGCGCACCACCGGACGCACGTGCGCGAAGTCGGCCTCCAGGCTGTGGTCCATGAGGCTGAAGCCGACGCTGGGAATGCCCTCCATGGCCCCCTCCACCGCCGCGCTCATGGTGCCGCTGTACAGCACGTTGATGCTGATGTTGGCGCCGTGGTTGATGCCGCTCACCAGCAGGTCGGGCTTGGCGCCGCCGAGCAGCTTGTAGATGGCGAGCTTCACGCAGTCCACCGGGGTGCCGCTGCAGCTCCAGGCCTCCACCCCGTCCATGTAGGCCACCTTGTTCAGGCGCAGGAAGCTGTGGATGGTGATGGCGTGCCCCATGGCGCTCTGGGGCTTGTCCGGCGCCACCACCATCACGCGGCCGTAGGCCTTCATCTCCTCGGCCAGGGTGCGGATGCCCGGCGCGAAGATGCCGTCGTCGTTGGTGACCAGGATAAGGGGGCGTGTGTCGGACATGCATCATCCGCCGAGACCATTGAGCGAAGGCGGAGGGCCGCGAAGTTACCCCACTGGAAGTTGTGCGTTGGGCGGGCAACATCGGGCCGTTGCGTGTTGGCGGATCACGTGTTGGCGCGTTACATGTTGCGCGTTAAGCGATACAGGGGCACCTTTGGCGACAGCCAACTGGTAACGCGCCAACACGCAACACGTAACGCTCTTCCCTACACGCAACACACGCCTCATGAAGACAGCCGTCCACCCGCCCAACGCCGCCAAGCCCCTCGCCCCGTACACGCCCGCCATCCAGGCCGGCCCCACGCTCTACCTCAGCGGCCAGATCGCGCTCGACGACCAGGGCAACCTGCACACCGGCGACATCGCCACGGAAACGCGGAAGGTGATGGAGAACGTGGGCAACCTGCTGCGCGCCGCCGGCATGGGCTACGAACACCTGGTAAAGGTGACCATCTTCATGGCCGACATGTCCCTGTACGGGGCCGTGAACGAGGTTTACGGCACCTACTTCACCGACACGCCGCCCGCCCGCGAGGCCGTGGCCGTGAAGGGCCTGCCGCGCGGGGTGAACGTGGAGATCAGCGGGGTGGCGTGGCGGGGGTGAGTGAAGGATAGCTTCACTTTTCCATCAGCGAACACCCTTGAATCCCGGAATGTGGTCCAGCCCAGGAGATATCAGACCATCCTTCGCTTGCCGCAGGCAGCACAGAAAGAAGCACTTGGTGTTCGCAATGGTCTACCACACTGCTCGCATGGCGGTCCGTACAAGGCAATTCGATGATGCAGAATGGCGTTGGGTTCCGTTTCATGGAAGCCGGTCAGACCGAGGTAATAGTCCAAAAGGGACTTGAACTGGACCTGTCTATCACCGTGCTCCTTGATGTTCCGGAAGCCTTGACGGTACAACTCCGCTGCTTGGCCATATTCCTGCTCATCCAGCATCGGGACCTCCATTTTGCAGCGCCAACACCATATCACCTGCATGTAATCTAGATGAATGACCAAGATACTCGGTCCATCTGTTCACCTCTGCTTACCCCTCCACTCCAACGCCTCCATCACCGCCTCGTGCAGGATGTCGGCGTGGTCCAGGTCGGTGATGCGGTGGAAGGCCACGCGCGGCACATGCGCCTTGCGAGCGAGGGCCGCGAGCTTGCGGGCGGGTCTAACCATGTCCTTGCCCTCCTTGCCCACGGTGATGTGCACCGAGGCCACGCCGATGTCGGGCGCGCTGAGCGCATCCGCCGGGATGTCCAGCGTTGATCCATCGTCCCACCACAGGCTGGGGCTTACGATGATGTAGTGCTGGAAGAGGTAGGGCTCGCGCAAGAGCACTTCGGTGGCGAAGAGGCCACCAAGGCTCTGGCCGATGAGGGTGCGCTCCCGGGTGGTGCGGTAGTTGGCGTCCACGAAGGGAAGCACCTCCTTCGCGATGAAGCGCATGAAGGCGGCGCTCCCGCCCGAGGTGGGCAGCTCGGCCTTGTCCTTCGCGTTCCACGTAGGAGATGTGAGGTCGCGCTTGCGGTCCACGTTGGCGATGCCCACCACGATGCTCGGCTTCGCCCAGCCCACCCACGGGAACGAAGCGAACTGCACGGCGCCGGTCACGTGGATGAAGTCCTCGTCCGCGCCGCCGTCGAGCACCACGATCACCGGGTAGCGCGCGGCGCTGTCGGGGTGGTAGCCCTGCGGCAGGGCGATGTTGAGCACGCGGTCCTCGCCGAGCGCGTTGCTGTGGATGGTCTCCACGACGCCGAGGGTGAAGGGCACGGGCGGTGCGGTGCGTTGCGCGATCGCCGCGCCGGCCAGACCGAGGCCCATCAGCATCGGCAACGTGCGTATCAGGGCGGGGAGCTTTCGCATCAGGGGATCGCGTTGTGCAGGCGGTAGGCCACGAGCCGGCCCCCGCGCGTCCACAGGCGCACATCGTGCCCGAAGCTGCCCTCGGCCAGCGGCCTGCCCCGGAGGTCGGTGCGGCCATCGTAGGCCCCATCGCCCGTGAAATGCCAGTCGCGCACGGTGTACGGCCCGTCGTTCCAGGTGGAATCGGGCGCGCCGTAGGCCTCGATCACCGCGCGCTCCGGCGTTCCGAAGGTGAAGCCTTTGCGGGAGGTGAGCTGCGCGGGCCTTAGCTCGTTGAGCGGGCGCAGGAGCCGGTCCCAGTGGCGGCGCACGCTGTCGGCCGGCATACGCTGGCCCGTGGGACCCTGCCCCAGGAACGGCAGTTCAGCGACGAGCGCATCGGGCGCCTTGCCCTTGCGGAAGAGGAAGACCTTGAGGTGATGGTGGTCCGTGTGCTCCTCGATCGCCAGCACCTGGTCGGTGCCGTCCGCGTTGAACCAGCGCCCGTCGAAGGCGTATGGCGCCTCGGCTTCGTACCGCGCCTCGGCGAGCATGCGCGGGGTGATGGCGAAGCCATCGGTGGCGATGGTGGGCAGGCCTGCGGCCGGGGCGAAGGGCGCGGCGGTATCGGGGATCACAGGTTCGACCGCCGTAGTGGTATCGGAGCGTGCACCGTTGCTCGCGGCCTCCGGTCCTGGTCCGGGGGCTCCGCAGGCGCAGAGCAGTGCGACGAGGCCCACGACGGCCGTTGCGTACGCCTTCATCGCAGGCTGTTGCGTTGCGTGCCGTACAGCGCCGTCATGCCCATGGCCAGCAGCGGACCGCCGAGGCCCAGGAACTTCCACGGCAGCACCACATGGGGCAGGAAGATGCCCGCGAGCTGGGCCACGGCGTACACGGTGAAGCCCCAGTACCGGCCGTTCCACATGCCCAGGACGCCCACCAGCCGCCCCAGCGTGCGCAGCAGCATCAGGCCCATGAGGGCGGTGCCGTGGGCGTGCAGGATGCCCATCATCTCCAGCATCACCGCATCGGGCTCGCCCCCGGCGTACAAGCGCATCTGGGGCAGCATCATGGCCTCGAAGTCGGCGTAGGGCATGCGCTGCACGCCGGCGGCGAACAACAGGCCCATGCCATACACCACGGTGAAGAGGCCGGTGTTCACGAAGGAGGCGATGCCCAGGTCGCGGATCAGGCGCGGGCGCTGCCAGGGTGCTGCTTGTTCCATCGCTGCAAAGAAAGAGCCCCCCGAACGCCGGAGGGCTCTCCCACTTCCAGAACGAAGCGTTCAATGCATGTGCTTCAGGTTCACCGCATAGAGGATGATGAAGACGATGGAGATGAAACCACCGATGCCCACGCTGAGCATGGTCATGATCCCACCGCCCAGGAACACCACCGGCGTCGCAAGGCTGGCGATGGAGGCCAGCAAGTACACCCAGAACCCCATTCTCCGCAGGTTCCACATGCTCCATACGCCGAACAGGCTCAGCAGGGCCACCACGATCTCGGAGTAGCCGATGGGCTTGGCCTTCTCCACGCTCTTCTCGGCCATGGTGATCGCCGACTCCAGCATCTCCTGCACCATCGGGGTGCCTTGGTCGCCGAGCTGGGCCATGGACTCCTCCATCTGTGCCTTGGCCTCGACCAGGGCCTCCTGCGGCGCATCAGTGAACGCGTTCCGGTAGCCGCTCCAAAGGCTGAAGAGGCCCATGATGAAGCTGAGGATGCAGATCACGGTGAGCAGGGTGGGCCGCTGGGGCGCCGCTGCAGCAGGGTTCATGTCGTTCATGCAGGTGTGGTTTGGTGAAGGCCAAGGTAACATGGCCTTGCCGGGCCAAGGGCCCCGGTCATCACCACTTATCACCGATGGTCCACCGGCGAATGTGAACAGAGCCGTTGATCCAACGGATCACAGCATCGCGGCCATGCCCCCGACCAGCAGCATGACCAGGAAGCCCACGCCGTAGAGGCAGAGCATGATGATCATGAGGATGCCCATGAACTTGTACAGGCGGCGGTGGGCCTGCAGGCCATTGCTGAACGTGAGCGGGTCGAAGGTGGGGCCCAGGGCCCGCAGCGTGCGCGAGGCGAACTGGAACAGGAGCAGCGTGGGCACGAAATAGAGCGCCCCGATCAGCAGGAACATCACTGTGTACAGGGTGCCCATCGCCTCCAGGCCGATCGGCTGCGGCATGCCCGTCATCTCGTTCTGCATCTCGCCCAGCCGGGCGAACATGGAGCCCATGAACACGCCGAAGACCACCATGATGCCGATCATCACGAAGCCGGTGATGGCCAGGAAGCGCGCCCAACGGGCGGTCTGCCGCAGGGTGTCGGCATCGAAGAGGGAGAGGTGGGTGGCCTGGCCAGAGGTGCTGTCGAGCATGGGTTCGGGGGATAGGGTGAGGGAAAGATAGAAGGCGGGCCTATTGCGCGTGCAGTGGAGCGCTCCCCATCCTGGCGACCACCAACGATGAACGACCTGGGCCACCCCCACTTCCGCCGCCACCGCTACCTTCGCCCCCTCAAACCGCTACCCTTTCCTCATGAGCTATGATGTGATCGTGCTCGGCAGTGGCCCCGGTGGCTACGTGGCCGCCATCCGCGCCAGCCAGCTGGGCCTGAAGACCGCCGTGGTGGAACGCGAGGCCCTCGGAGGCATCTGCCTCAACTGGGGCTGCATCCCCACCAAGGCCCTGCTGAAGAGCGCCCAGGTGTTCGAGTACATCAACCACGCCAAGGACTACGGCATCACCGTGAACGGTGGCTCGCCCGACATGAAGGCCATCGTGGCGCG
>JAEUSV010000054.1 GCA_016788485.1 Flavobacteriales bacterium | reverse complement strand
CCACAGCACCTTCGCATCCATGAGCCCCACGCTGCTGCTCTCCATCGTCTTCGGCTACTTCCTGCTGCTGCTCGGCATCGCCTGGTGGACGAGCCGGGGGGCGGGTGAGCACGCCTTCTTCAGCGGCGAGCGCAAGAGCCTGTGGTGGGTGGTGGCCTTCGGCATGATCGGCACCAGCCTCAGCGGTGTCACCTTCATCAGCGTGCCCGGCGGGGTGGCGGCCAAGCACTGGGGCTACCTGCAGGTGGTGCTGGGCTACGTGCTCGGCTACTGGGTGGTGGCGGGCGTGCTGCTGCCGCTCTACTACAGGCTGCAGCTCACCAGCATCTACGGCTACCTCAAGCAGCGCTTCGGCCCGGTGACCTACCGCACCGGCGCGAGCTTCTTCATCCTCAGCCGCACGCTGGGCGCCACCATCCGCATCTACCTGGTGCTGCACGTGCTGCACCTCTTCGTGCTCGGCGCCTTGGGCGTGCCCTTCTGGCTCACCAGCGCCGTGGTGCTGCTGATGATCGTGCTGTACACGCTGAAGGGCGGGGTGAAGACCATCGTGTGGACGGACACGCTGCAGACGCTCTTCATGCTCGCCGCGCTGGTGGGCACGGTGCTCTACATCATCGGTCAGCCCGGCATGGAGGCCTGGAGCCGCGAGCTGGGGGAGAGCGGCATGCTCCAGGTGTTCAACACCGACTGGCGCAGCGACGGCTTCTTCCTGAAGCAGGTGCTCAGCGGCATCTTCATCACCATCGCCATGACGGGGCTCGACCAGGAGATGATGCAGAAGAACCTGAGCGTGCGCACCCTGGCCGATGCGCAGAAGAACATGCGCGTGTTCAGCGTGATCTTGCTGGGGGTGAACATGCTCTTCCTGCTGCTGGGCGCGCTGCTCTACCTGCACGTGCAGCACGCGGGCCTCACGGCCCCCGCCCGCGGCGACGACCTTTTCCCCACGCTGGCCCTGCAGCATTTCCCGCCCTGGCTGGGGCTGCTCTTCATCATCGGCCTCATCAGCGCGCTCTTCCCCAGCGCCGACGGGGCCCTCACCGCGCTCACGGCCAGCACCTGCCTCGACCTCATCGGCACGCACGACCGCGGCTGGCCCGAGGACCGGCAGAAGCAGGTGCGCCAGCGCGTGCACCTGGGCTTCGCCGCGCTCTTCATGGCCTGCATCCTCTTCTTCGCGTGGCTCGACAGCGGCACCGTGCTCGACACCCTGCTGAAGATCGCCGGCTACACCTATGGCCCGCTGCTGGGGCTCTACGCCTTCGGCCTCCTCACCAAGCGCATGCCGCAGGACGGCCTGGTGCCGCTGGTGTGCGTGCTGGCCCCTGCCGTGACCTACGTGCTGGCCACCTTCAGCACCACGCTCTTCTTCGGCTACCAGATGGGCTTCGAGGTGCTGCTGGTGAACGCGGCGCTGACGATGCTCGGGCTGGCGGTGGTGCCCGCGCGGGCGTAGCCCACAGTTGATGTTGTCACTCCGGGCTCGACCCGGAGTCGCGAAGAGTGCAACCACGGATGGACACGGATGAATGCGAAGAAGCGTGCTGGTCATTGAGCGCGGCCGTTGAAACTGTCCAGGGGAGATGCTTCCTCCCTTCGACCGCGCTCAGGGCCAGCATGACAGCAGAGGAGGCCGCGCTTCGATCTGTGTCTATCCGTGTCCATCTGTGGTTCGCATCAGGGATCAACGATCGATCGTGGACGCGATCGGGGGCAGAATACCACGATCTGTGTATTGGGGGGGTGGAAGGGGTGATGGTCCTTTGCGGCCATGTTGCTGAAGACCCCGTGCCGTTCGCTTTCCGCCGTGCTGGCCGCCGTGGCCGTGCTGTCCCTGAACGCCCAGATCGACACCACCCGTGCGCGTGAGCTGCGCGCCGCCGAGGTGGTGGGTCCCTACCGCAGCGGGGTACGCGTGATGCACGATACCCTCGATGCGGTGATCATGGCCGGGAAGAAGACCACGGTGATCACGCCGGCCGCGCTGGATGCCGACCTGGCGCAGAACCAGGCCCGGCAGGTGTTCGCCAAGGTGCCGGGCATCAGCGTGTGGGAGAGCGAGGGCTCGGGCATCCAGCTGAGCGTGGCCGCGCGCGGCCTCAGCCCCAACCGCTCGTGGGAGTTCAACATGCGCCAGAACGGCTACGACATCGCTTCCGACCCCTTCGGCTACCCTGAGGCCTACTACACCCCGCCCATGGAGGCGGTGGAACGCATCGAGGTGGTGCGCGGCGCGGCTTCGCTCGCCTATGGTCCGCAGTTCGGGGGCCTGGTGAACATGGTGCTGAAGAAAGGCGTGCCCGACCGCGCGCTGGCCTTCGAGACGCGGCAGACAGCCGGCAGCTACGGGCTTTTCGACAGCTACAACGGCCTGGGCGGCACCAAGGGCAAGTGGAGCTACTACGGCTACCTGCACCACCGCAGTGCAGACGGCTGGCGTGACAACAGCCGCTACACCACCACCAACGTCCACGGCAACCTGAGCTACGCCGCCACGCCGCGCCTGCGGCTCGGCCTGGAGTACACGCGCAGCACCATGCAGCAACAGCAGCCCGGTGGCCTGACGGATGCGCAGTTCGTCATCGACCCGCAGAGCTCCTCGCGCGAGCGCAACTGGCTGGTGATCCCGTGGAACGTGGGCGCCGCAACCCTCAGCTGGCGTCCGGATGCGCGCACCCTGGTGGACGCGAAGGTGTTCGGCGTGATCGCCGACCGCGGCAGCGTGGGCTTCACCAAGGCCATCACGGAGCCCGACATCATCAACGGTGCCACCAACGCCTATGCCGCGCGGCAGGTGGACAAGGACCATTACGCCAACCTGGGCGCGGAGCTGCGCGTGCGCCGCAGCTGGACCGCCTTCGGGCGCGAGGCCGTGCTCTCCACCGGGATCCGTGGCTATGGCGCCGACAACCATCGCCAGCAGCAGGGCGTGGGCACCTCCGGCAGCGATGCCGACCTCAGCGTAAGCGGCGCCTACGGCCGCGAGCTCGACCTCGGCACGCGCAACGCCGCGTTCTGGGCCGAGAACCTCTTCCGCCTCACCGATAAGCTGAGCGTGGTGCCCGGCGTGCGCCTGGAGCACCTTACAAGCACCGTCAACGGCCGCATCAACACCAGCGGCACCGGCAACGTGGACAGCGGGGAGCGCACGCGCTTCGTGCCGCTATTCGGGCTGGGCGCGCAGCTGCAGGCCACGACCGGCACGCAGGTCTACGCCAACTTCAGCCAGGCCTACCGCCCCGTGCTGTACAGCGACCTCACGCCCTCGGCCACCACCGACGTGATCGACCCCGACCTGCGCGACGCCCACGGCTACAACCTCGATGCGGGCTACCGCGGCACCCTCAGCGAGGCGTTGAGCTTCGACATCAGCGGCTTCCGCCTGTTCTACGACGATCGCATCGGCACGGTGCTGAAGGACGGCGTGAACTACCGCACCAACATCGGTACGTCGGTGAGCACCGGGGTGGAGGCCTACGCCGAGAGCGACCTGCTGCGCGTGCTGCGTGGCCATGCCAATGGCACGCACCTGAGCGTGTTCGCCTCGTACGCCTTCGTGGACGCCCGGTACACGCGCTGGAACAACCCGGCCATCGCGGAGGATCCCACCAAGAGCATCGCCGACAAGCGCGTGGAGAACGCGCCCCGCAACATCCTGCGCGGCGGGATCACCTACCGCGACAAGCACATCAGCATGTCGGTGCAGGGGAGCATGGTGGACGGTGTGTACACGGATGCGGCCAACACCGAAGCACCGAACGCCACCGCCACCGTGGGCTGGATCGCGGGCTACACCGTGATCGACGCGAACGTCACCTGGACGGTGAGCGAGCACATCAGCCTGAGCGCCGCGGTGAACAACGTGTTCGACGAGGCCTACGCCACGCGCCGCAGCGGCGGCTATCCCGGTCCGGGCCTGCTGCCGGGCATGGGCCGCAACGGGCTCTTCACGCTCGCCGCGAAATTCTGAGGGGCCGGGCAGCGGATCGGCCGCGGGCATCGTCATGCTCGTGAACCCATCCACCGACCCCATGACGAAGCAGTTCCTTTTCCTTGGTGTTGCCGCCGGTATGGCGGCGCTATCCGGTTGCCACAAGAACGCGGACGGTCCGGAAGGCATCAGCGCGGTGCGCGAGATGATCGCACAGAACCGCACGGCGGCGGAGCAGCAGTTCAGTGTGAACGCCTCCACCGGCGGTCAGCTCTTCGGCGCGCACGGCACCGTGGTCACCATCCTGCCCAACGCGTTCCGCAACCATAACGGCGGCAACGTGAACGGCACGGTGACGGTGAAGCTGGTCGAGGCCTACGACGTGAGCGACATGGTCTGGCTGAACATGCGCACGGTGGCGGTGAACGGTCCCAACAGGATCGCGCTGCAGAGCGGGGGCGAGGTGGCATTGCGCGCGGAGGCGAACGGCCAGCAGGTGACGGTGGCGGCCGGTGCCGCACTGGTGCATTTCCCGGCGCAGCAGTTCGATCCGTTGATGCGCGCCTTCCTGGCGGAGGAGGATGAGGAGGGCGACCTGCTGTGGGAGGATGTCGGCGAGCTCGATCAGGATACGGGCCTTGCGATGCTCGATTCCATCGGCGGCGGTGGTGGCTGGATGCCCGGCAACTTCTACACCGAGCCCTGGCCGGCCAACACCTTCGGCAACTCGGACTGGCCCGACTTCGCCTTCATGAACTGCGACCATCCGCTGCCTCCCGGTGGCGACAGCACGGACGTCACCATCCTGCTTCCGCAGGGCATGAACGACTGGTCCACCAGCGTGTGGGTGGTGCTGCCGTCCATCAACTGCATGGTGTACATGGAGCAGTACACCAACAACGGGGTAAAGGCGGGCATGCCCGTACGCATCGGCCTGCAGGGCACCGTGGTGGCCCTGCGCATCGAGAACGGCCAGTACTACTCCTCCTTCACGCCGATCACCATCACCGATGGCATCCAGCAGGTGATCACGCTGCAGCCAACCACGCAGGCGCAGTACCAGCAGGACCTGCAGAACCTCTAGGTCCGCAAGGGCCGAACCCTTGGTCTTGGGTCGCGGAGGCCGCTCGCAAGGGCGGCCTCTGTGCGTAGGGGACCTACTTCCCGAAGAACTTGCCGATGGGTCCGATGAGCTCGGCGTGGATGTGCCCGTTGCTGGCCACGATCTCCTCGCCGAAGAGCCAGTCGCCGCCGTTGGTGAAGTCGGAGACCGTGCCCCCCGCCTCCTGCACCAGCAGCGCGCCCGCGGCCACGTCCCATGGGTTGAGGCCATACTCGTAGAAGGCCTCAAAGCGCCCGCAGGCCACGTAGGCCAGGTCGGCGGCGGCACTGCCCAGCCTGCGGATGCCGCGGCTGTTGTGCATCAGCGCGCGCAGCAGCTCCATGTACTGCGCCTCGCGCCCGAAGTCGTCGTAGGGGAAGCCGGTGGCGAGCAGGCTGTCCTGCAGGCGCGCGCGCTGCGACACGCGGATGGGTCGGCCGTTCAGGTACGCGCCGCCGCCCTTCCACGCTGTGAAGCGCTCGTTTCGGGTGACCTCGAGCACCACGCCCAGCTTCATGCCGTCGTCGCCGGCCAGGCCGATGCTGATGCAGTAGCAGGGGATGCCGTGCACGAAGTTCGTGGTGCCGTCGAGCGGGTCGATGATCCAGTTCAGCCCTTCGCGGCGTTCGCCGGTGCCCTCCTCGGCGATGAAGCCTGCGCCGGGCAACAGGCGGCCGAGCCCCACCACCAGCCGCGTCTCTGCGGTCTTGTCCACGTAGCTCACCAGGTTGTTGAGGCTCTTGCTCTCGACGCTCGCCTCGGTGAAGCGCGCGCTCTCGGTGCGGATGAACTCCGCCACTTCGCCGCAGAGCGCGGCCACGTCGTCAGTGAGCTGCTTGAGGTCCATGGGCGCGGCGCTTCAGCCAGATGTACCCGGCCAGGCCGAGCACGAAGAGGAGGGTGCTGATCACCTCGGCCTGCGTGATGGGACCGAGGAAGGGTTCGTTGACGCGGATCTTCTCGATCCAGAAGCGCTCGAAGCCGTTCAACATCATGTACACGGCGAATATCGTTCCCGGCACGGTGAAGCGCTTGCGGAAGGCCCACAACAGCAGGCCGAACACGCCGCAGATGAGCACTTCATAGAGGGGCGTGGGGAACACCGGCAGCGGAAGCGTGGCGCAGTAGCGGCCCCAGAAGTTGTCGCCGCAACCGGCCATGTCCATGCCCACGCTGTTCACGTTGTGCGGGTAGGTGTACGCCACGGCCCATTCCGGCAGGAAGGAGGGCGCGGGGAAGGACTTCATCGGCACCGCATCGAGCGAGCCGAAGTGGTGGGCGTAGAACATGGCCTCCTCGGCGATGCGGTCCTGCACCTGCGGCAGGGTGGCGGTGGCCACGGTCCCGTCCGGGTTGGTGATGTAGGCGCTGTTGACGATGCCCCAGTCGCCGTCGCCGCTCACCTGGCAGCCGATGCGGCCGATGGCGTAGGCGAGCATGAGGCCCGGTGCGGCGGCGTCCATGCTGGGAAGCACGGTGAGCCCGTGCTTCCGGAAGTAGCGCACCACCATGAAGCCGGCGACGATGAGCCCGCCGTACATGGTGAGCCCGCTGATGATGCTGTCGCCGCTGGGGTGCTGGATGAAGTTGAGGAGGTCGCGCGGCGTTTCGATCCAGTGGAAGAGCTTGGCGCCGATGAAGCCCCAGAGCGCCGCCGTCATGGTGATGTTGGCCACGTGCGCGGCGGGCGCCACGGTGATCGTGCGTTGTCTCGGTTCGGGGAGGCGCCGCTTCTGCGCATCGCGCCACACCCACCAGGCGAAGCCGGCGCCCACGAGCAGGCCGGGGAACAGGTAGCCCGTGCCGCTGAGCAGGAAGGCGGGCGGATCGGCCAAGGCCTCGTCGCTGTTGAGCAGCAGGTAGCTGAACTTCCACCCCAGGATGAAGCCGATGATCCCGTTGAGCACCATGTCCAGCGGGCGTGCCGGAGCGCCTTCCGTGATGGTGGCGGTGCCGTTCCTCAGCAGCCCTTGTGCGGTCTTGCGCTGCAGCTCAAGCTTCAGGGTCCATGCGGCCGCCGCGAAGGCCAGGGCCACGAAGAAGCCGAAGCTGTTGAGGAACTTCAGGCCGCCGATGCCGATGCCGAAGAGGTCGTGGACCGCGTGGTAGAGGGTGGGGTACATGGGTCAGGCGGCGGGAACAACGCCTTCGCTGGGAGCTACGGCGTGCGAGGCAGGGACAACGCCTTCGCTGGGAGCTACGGCGTGCGAGGCAGGGGCAACGCCTTCGCTGGGAGCTACGGCGTGCGAGGCAGGAACAACGCCTTCGCTGGGAGCTACGGCGTGCGAGGCAGGGACGATCAGGGTGCCGGTGACGTGCCCTTCGCCGTCGATGCGGTCGAGGGACACGGGCACCACGGTGTTCACCAGGGCGTCGTCGTACGGGGCCGACACACGGACGTAGTTGTCGGTGAAGCCGAGCATGCGGCCGTCGACCTCCTCGGCCTCGAAGAGCACGGGGCGTGTGGTGCCCAGGTGCTTGTCGAGGAAGGCGCGGTGCAGCTTGTTGCTGAGGATGCGCAGCTGCTTGGTACGCTCGCGCCTCACCTCGATGGGCACGCTGTCGTCCATGCGCACGGCCGTGGTGTTGGCGCGCTCGCTGTAGGTGAACACGTGCAGGTAGTCGACGGGGATGCTGCGCAGGAAGGCGTGGGTCTTGAGGAACTCCTCCTCGGTCTCGCCGGGTGTGCCGGTGATCACGTCGGCGCCGATGCAGGCGTGCGGCATCAGCTGTTTGATGGCATGCACGCGCTCGGCGTATAGCGCGGTGTCGTAGCGGCGCCGCATGCGTTGCAGCAGCGCATCGCTGCCGCTCTGCAGGGGCATGTGGAAGTGCGGGGCGAAACGGCGGCTGCCGGCCACGAAGCGGATGATGGCGTCGGAGCAGAGGTTGGGCTCGATGCTGCTGATGCGGAAGCGCGCGATGCCCTCCATGCGGTCCAGGGCTTCGATCAGGCCGAGGAAGTTCTCCTTCTCGACTGCGCTCGAAGTGACAGCGTGCCTGCCGAAGTCGCCGGTGTTGACGCCCGTGAGCACGATCTCCTGCACGCCCGAGGCGGCGATGCGTTCGGCGATGGCCACGGTCTCGGCGATGGTGCCGCTGCGGCTGCGCCCGCGGGCCAGCGGGATGGTGCAGAAGGAGCAGAAGTAGTCGCAGCCGTCCTGCACCTTCAGGAAGGTCCGGGTGCGATCGGCCTCGTTGTGCGAGGGCACGAACCGCTTCACCTCCTTGATGGCGCCGAAGATGGCCTGACCTTCGGCCTGCTTGCCGCCCAGCTGGTCGATATGCGCCGCGAGGTCGAACTTCTCGCTGGCGCCGAGCACGAGGTCCACCCCGGGGATGGCGGCGATCTCCTGCGGCTTCAGCTGGGCGTAG
Source organism: Flavobacteriales bacterium (assembly GCA_016788485.1). Lineage (GTDB taxonomy): Bacteria > Bacteroidota > Bacteroidia > Flavobacteriales_F > PHOS-HE28 > PHOS-HE28. The sequence goes on along the minus strand of JAEUSV010000054.1, from coordinate 11,012 downwards.
CAGCCCACCACGGCCACGAAGGCCTCGGGGTTGATGCGCTGGAAGCGCCGCACCCACTGGCGGCACTCCTTGTCGGCGTTCTCCGTCACGCTGCAGGTGTTCAGCACGAACACGTCGGGCCGGTCCTCCAGGCGCACCCGGGCGTAGCCGGCCTCCTCCAGCGAACGAGCGAGGGTGCTGGTCTCGGCGAAGTTGAGCTTGCAGCCGAGGGTGTGGTAGGCGGCGGTGCGCGAACGGCCCATGATCGAAGGGCCGCAAAGGTACCGGTCCGGGGGCTTGGCGAAGTGCCCCGATGGCGATGCGGGACCCGGGCGGGAGCATGCGGGATCTGGCGCGGATCTTGTTACCTTCACATCAAACGCACGAACGCCATGCGGACCCTCTTCATCCCCCTGTTCCTGAGCGTGATGCTTCCTGCCGATGCGGCCCGCCTGAAGGTGCACCTGATCGTGACCCCCGGTGTGGTGGTCAACGAAGGCCAGTGCCCCGCGATGAACGGTGCGAACCCTACCGCGGCGCTAACCGGCACGAACGACTACTCGTTCGTCGAGTATGTGGTGAAACACTATCCTGGGAGCGTAGCAGTGGCGGTGAGCGGTGGTGTGCCGCCTTACCGGTACGACTGGCATGGCCTGATGGCCGATGCGAGCGTGTGCAGCGTGATGCCGGGCATTGTGCGGGTGACCGTGACCGATGCTGAAGGCAATTCGGTGACGCGCCGCGCGCAGGTGGGCAGCACGACACGCACGATCCCGCCGCCGTGTGGAAGAGAGGGAGAGGAGAACTACACCATCACGTACCGACCTGCACGGCAGCATTCCATGGAACGGTCGTACATGCGACCGGTGACCGAGAACGGCTTCTTCTCCAACGACAACCGGGACGAGGTCCAGCGCATTCCTCCTGGGCCACCCCAGACCGGTGTGCTCATCCGTTCGGTCGCTGCACCGGCCGAGCGCTCCACGAAGTGAGTATCATGCGGATCCCCTTGATGCACAGGGGGTGAACGAGTTGCTGGCGGATCGCTGGCAACCCTTCCGGCAACGCCCCGTCTATGGTGTACTCTTCAGGTCCACCATGGAACGCAATCCCTCCGCCGACCGCTCCTCGTTGATCTTGACCAGCGGCATTGTCAGCGGTCTGCTGGCGATCGTCCTCTTCTGCCTGGCCTACCTGGTCCTTTGATCGGGGCGGCGCCGGCCCTACCTTCGGGGCCGTGCGCATCGCGACCGTCCTGCTCGTGCTGCTGCCCGCGCTGGTGCCCGGGCAGGTCGGGCACCGTACCCTGCTGTGGCAGGTGACGCGCCCGGGCATGGCGGACACCACGCACCTGTTCGGCACCATGCACACGCGCGATGCCCGCGCCTTCCAGTTCGGTCCCGAGGTGGCGCAGGCCTTCATCGCCAGCGAGGTGGTGGCCGGCGAGCTCGACATGGAAGGCACGAAGAAGCTTGACGCCGCGGTGATGGACGCCATGTTCCTGCCCAAGGGCATGACGCTCGACCGGCTCTACCGCAAGCGCGAGTACAAGGAGGTGATCGGTGTGCTGAAGGAGCGCCTGGGCCCCGTGGCGCCGTTGTGCGTGCGTATCCGGCCGTTCTATACGGTGGCCATGCTCAGCGAGGCGGAGCTCGGCAGCGACAGCGCGGTGGTGCTCGACGCATGGTTCCAGGCGAAGGCCCAGGAGGCGGGCAAGCAGGTGGTGGGGCTCGAAACGGTGACCGAGCAGATCGAGGCCGTGGAGTCCATCCCGCTGAAGGAGCAGGCCGGCATGCTGCTACAGGCGGTGCGCGAGGACGATCGCAACGGCATGAACCAGGCCCTGGAGGCCTACCTCGCCCGCGACCTCGACGCGCTGATGGTGGAGGTGCGCAGCAGCGGCATGCCCGAGGTGGCCGACCGCGTGCTGTTGCAGGACCGCAACCTGCGCATGACCGAGCGCCTGGAGAAGCTCATGCGCGGGCATGCCGTGTTCGTGGCGGTGGGCGCGGCGCACCTGCCGGGCGAGTACGGGCTCATCGAGCGCCTGCGCCGGCTCGGGTACACGGTGCTGCCGGTGCTGCCGGCCCAGGAATAACAGGGGGTCACTCCTTCACCACGGCCACCCTGCACGTAATGGCGCGGTGGTCGCTCAGCTCGTCGGGCACGGTGCGGAACCCCCAGCTGCGGATGGCCTCGCTGTGCAGGATGTGGTCGATGCGGAAGCTCGGGAAGTCGCCGATGTAGGTGTGGCCCAGGCCGCTGCCGCCCTCCACGAAGGCATCGCGCAGGCCCAGCTCGCGCAGGTGGTTGTAGCCCCAGCTCATGGGGGTGTCGTTGAGGTCGCCGCAGTACAGCACGGGGTGGGGGCTGGTGCGCATGTGGTCGGCGATGGCCTGCACCTCGTTGGCGCGGCGGATGAAGGCGTTCTTCAGGCGGCCCATGATGCGCCCCGCGCCCGTGGCCAGGCTGTCGCGGTCGGTGCCGGTGTCGAGCTCCTTCATGAACCGGTAGTCCTCATCGCCGAAGCGGATGCTCGCCAGGTGGGCGTTGTACACGCGCACGGTGTCGCCGCGGATGGCGATGTCGCTCCAGATGCACAGGTTGTTCAGGTCGTCGGGGAAGTGGATGGCGCCGCGCTTCACGATGGGGTAGGCGCTGAGCGTGGCGATGCCGAAGCGCTGGCCCCACTTGGCCTTGGCGGTGTACTCGTCGTGGATGGAGGTGAACCGCCAGTTGGCCATGAGGCTGTCGGTGGTCACCAGCCCATCGGGGCGAACGGGGTGCTGGTCGTAGTACTCCTGCAGGCACAGGATCGAAGGGTCCTCGCGGTGCAGCAGGGCGAAGATCTCCGCACAGGTGCGCTTGTTGTGGCTCCAGTTGTAGAGGTCGAAGAGGCGCACGTTGTACGACATCACCGAGGTGCCCTTGCCGGCGCCTTCCGGGGCCTCGGTGCTGCCGGAGAGCTGCACGTAGTTGGTGACGTGGCCCCAGCCGAGGAGCACCGCGATCAGCGAGGGCAGGGTGCGCTTGCGGCGGAAGAGCAGCCACCAGGCGATGAAGAAGAAGTTGACCGCGAGGATGTACGGGTAGGCGATGCCCAGGAAGGCGAGGGGCCAGAAGGTGAGCGGGCTCACGTGGATGCTGGCGTAGCACAGCAGCAGCAGCAGCACGAAGCCCAGGTTGAGCCACCACAGGGGGCGGTGCCAGCGCGAGGGGCGCTTCTTGCCGGCCAGCGTGGGGGGCTGGGGGCGGGGAGCGGTGCGCGGCCTATTGGTCATTGCTCGCGCGGAACAGGAAGTCCTTCTCCTCCTTGCTCAGGCTGTCGTAGCCCGAGCGGCTGATCTTGTCGAGGATGGCGTTCACACGCTCCTCCTTGGCGCGCTTGCCGGCGTTGAAGTCGGCGTCCTGCACCACGCGCACCTTGCGGCGGTCGATCTTCTCCACGCGCAGGCGCGGTCCCTTGCGGCGGGTGAACAGCGCGCCCAGCCGCTCGAACAGGCCCACGAAGGCGAGCGACCAGTCGCGGCCGCGCTGCAGCTGCGTGCTGGCCAGGAAGCCGTAGAGCGCGCCGCCCAGGTGGGCCAGGTGGCCGCCGCTGTTGCTGCCCTGCCGGATGCTCACCAGGTCGATGAGCAGGTAGATGGCGGCGATCCATTTCAGCCGCACCGGTCCGAAGAGGATGAGGTGCACCACCATGTCGGGCCGGTACGTGGCGATGCCGATGAACACGCCCATCACCGCGGCCGACGCACCGAGGATGTCGCCACCCTCGCCGTACATGCGCAGCCCGGGCAGGTAGTTGTAGGCCAGCGCGTACAGCAGCCAGCCGGCCAGCCCGCCGAGCACGTAGTTGCCCATCAGCCGCCGGCCGCCCAGCAGGTCCATGAAGAGGCGCCCGCTGAACCACAGCATCAGCAGGTTGAAGAAGACGTGGAACAGGTCCACGTGCACGAACATGTAGGTGAGCACGCTCCACGGGCGCCAGGCCAGTTCGCTCCACCGGTAGGTGCTCTGCACCCAGTGCAGCACGTTCACCTCGAAGCGCATGTCGGCCACCATGCGGTCGCCGCTCACCAGGATGAGCACCAGGTGCACGAGCAGCAGCCCCACGAAGACCACCACGTTGGCCAGCACCAGCCGCATGAGCGCGCCGCCGGTGCGCCATTCACGCCGCAGGTCGTCCATCAGCCCCATGGTGCAAAGATCCGTTCAGGCAGTGATCCGTTCGCTCCGTTCCTCAACGCGCTGTGCACCGCCCTACGTGTACGGCAGCCGCTTGCGCCAGGTCATCACGGTGATGAAGCCCACCACGAGGCCGCCGATGTGCGCGAAGTGCGCCACGTTGTCGCCGGGGTGACGTACCAGGCCTGAATAGAGCTCGTACGCGCCGTAGAGCATCACGAAGTACTTGGCCTTGATGGGGATGGGCAGCGGGAAGATCATGAGCTCCACGTTGGGGTAGAGCATGCCGAAGGCCACCAGCACGCCGAAGATGGCGCCCGAGGCGCCCACCAGGTCGATGAAGTAGAGCCCGGCGAGGTGGTTCATGGCGCTGTCGTTGAACACGTACTGCTGCCCTTCGCGCCGAACCATCTCCACCTGCTCGGGGCTCAGCTGAGCCACCACCTGCGCATAGTCCAGCGCCTGCACGCCCAGGTAGATGAGCGCGGCACCAAGCCCACAGATCATGTAGTAGGTAAGGAAACGCTGCGAGCCCCAGCGGTACTCCAACGGGGCACCCAGCATGAAGAGGCCGAACATGTTGAAGAACAGGTGCCAGATGTCGCCATGCATGAACATGTGCGTCACCAACTGCCAGGGCCTGAACTCCGGCGAGGTGAGGTAATGAAGGCCGAGAAGGCCGTCCATGTCCTGCCCCAGGAACATCCCGTTGCCCAGGAACTTCACCAGGAAGAACAGGGCGTTGATGATCACCAGGTTCTTCACCACGGTGGGGGTGCTCTCTAGCGGACCGTAACGTTGGTTGAACATCTAGCGGTCGAATCGTTCGTCCAGTTCCTTCAACCCGTAGGTGATGAGCACGGGCTTGCCGGTGGGGGAGAAGTAGGGCATCTCACAGGCGAAGAGGCGGTCGATGAGGTCGTGCATGCCCGCCTCGTTGAGCGGTGCGCCTTCGCCGCGGGCCATGCTGCGCGCCAGTCCGCGGGCCAGCGTGGCGTGGCGTTCGGCCTTCAACTGGCCGCGCTCGTGCTTCACCTGTTCCAGCAGGGCCTCGAGCAGCGACGTGGGGTCGTCGTTCGCGCTCTCGGCGGGCATGCCGTTCACGGCGATGCTGCGACCGCTGAGCGGTTCCAGGTCGAAGCCCAGGGCCTTGAGCTCGGGCATCACGGCCAGCAGCAGGGCGTGGTCGGCCGCGTTGGGCTCGATGGTCACGGGGAACAGCAGGGCCTGGCTGGGGCCGCTGCTCTTCTCCAGGGTGCGCAGGGCCTGCTCGTAAACGATGCGTTCGTGCGCGCGCTGCTGATCCACCACCACGAAGCCGCTGCGCAGCTGGGCCAGGATGTAGCGGCCCTGCAGCTGGAACACGGCCCTTCCGCCGCGCTCCTCGCGCTCGCGCATGGGCAGCACCTGTTCGGTGGGCGCCTGGCCGGGGAGCTGTTCGTCGTGCTGGCGCACCGGGGCGTTGTCGGGCAGGTCGAAGAGCTGCTGCCAGCCGGTGGGCGCGGTAGGCCGTCCCAGCTCGTGCGGACGCCAGGCGGGGGCGCCGCGGTCCACCGGTGCCGGCGTCACCGGTGCCACGGCGGGCACGCTGGGCATGCCGGCGAAGGCGGCCATGATCGCGGGCTCGGGCTCGAAGTCGAGGCTGGGCGTGATGTTGTGCCGCCCCAGCGCGCGCCGCACCGCCGCGTGCACGATGGCGTACACCGTGCGGTCGTCGCGGAACTTGATCTCGGTCTTGGTGGGGTGGATGTTGATGTCGATCTGCGCCGGATCGATGGAGAGGAAGAGGAACCAGCTGGGGTGGCTGTCGCGCGCCAGCAGCTCGTCGTAGGCCGAGCGCACCGCGTGCTCGAGGTAGCCGCTGCGGATGAAGCGCTGGTTCACGAAGAAGAACTGCTCGCCGCGGGTGCGCTTGGCGAACTCGGGCTTGCCCACGAAGCCGCGCACCCCCACGAAGTCGGTGTGCTCGTCCACGGGCACCAACCGCTCGTCGTACTTGCGCCCGAACACGTGCACGATGCGCTGGCGCTCCTGCGAGGCCGGCATGCGGTGCACCTCCTGGTCGTTGTGCAGCAGGTCGAAGGCCACGTCGGGGTGGGCGAGGGCCACGCGCTGGAACTCGTCGATCACGTGCTTCAGCTCCACCGTGTCGCTCTTGAGGAACTGGCGGCGCGCGGGCACGTTGAAGAAGAGGTTCTTCACCGCGATGCTGGAGCCCGCCGCGCAGGCCGTGGCCTCCTGCAGCTTCACGCGGCTGCCCTCGATCACCACGCGGGTGCCGAGCTCATCGCTGGCCGGCCGCGTGCGCAGCTCCACTTGGGCGATGGCCGCGATGCTCGCCAGCGCCTCGCCGCGGAAGCCCTTGGTGCGGACGGCCAGCAGGTCGTCGGCCTGGCTGATCTTGCTGGTGGCGTGGCGCTCCCAGCACAGGCGCGCGTCGGTGGGGCTCATGCCCTTGCCGTCGTCGATCACCTGGATCAGCGTGCGCCCGGCGTCCTTCACCACCAGCGTGATGCGTGTGGCGCCCGCGTCCACGCTGTTCTCCAGCAGCTCCTTCACCACGCTGGCGGGGCGTTGCACCACCTCGCCGGCCGCGATCTGGTTGGCCACGTGGTCGGGCAGCAGGCGGATGATGTCGGACATGGCCGGGGGGACCCTGCAAAGATGCGTCCGCGGAACGGTCCGCCGCCACCCTGACAGGAAGCTCGTCGATCAGGCCGTGGCGCTATCCGGCCGGCGTGTTCAAAACTGGCACGGATCGTGGCCCGAAGGCCGTTACACACGCGGGTAGCTTCGCCTCCGGCCGCGCGCAAGGGCTTGGTGCCCAAGCGTTGCGCGCCCGCCCTTCCCGGATGAAACGGTTCCTTCCCCTCACCCTCCTCGCGGCCGTGGCCGTGCTGCTCATGGGCGGCCGGCCGCGCACCGACCGCACGCCCGCCTTCCTCGAGGCCCCGGCCCCCTGGGCCGATTCCATGCTGTCCACCCTGTCGCTCGACGAGCGCATCGCCCAGCTGATGATGGTGGCGGCCTACAGCAACAAGGGGCGCGAACATGAGCGCGCCATCGAGGACCTCATCCGCCAGCGCAACATCGGCGGGCTCATCTTCTTCCAGGGCGGGCCCGTGCGCCAGGCCGACCTCACCGACCGCTACCAGCGCATCGCCCGCACGCCGCTGCTCATCGGCATGGACCTCGAGTGGGGGTTGGCCATGCGACTGGACAGCACCATGCGCTTCCCCAAACAGATGACGCTGGGGGCGCTCGAGGATGACAGCCTCATCACCGCCATGGGCCTCGAGATCGCCCGGCAGATGAAGGCATTGGGCGTGCACGTGAGCTTCAGCCCCGTGGCCGACGTGAACAACAACCCCGCGAACCCGGTGATCAACGACCGCAGCTTCGGGGAGGACCGCGAGCTGGTGGCCCGCAAGAGCATCGCGTACATGAAGGGCTTGCAGCAGGGTGGTGTGATCGCCACGGCCAAGCACTTCCCCGGCCACGGCGACACCGATACCGACAGCCACCTGGGCCTGCCCTTGATCGCCCAGACCCGCGCCCGCCTCGATTCGCTCGAGCTCTACCCCTTCGAGCGCATGGTCGCCGAGGGCCTCAGCGCCATGATGGTGGGCCACCTGGAGGTCCCCGCGCTCGACACCACGCCCGGTCAGCCCAGCACGCTCAGCCGCCACGTGGTCACCGACCTGCTCGAGAACGAGCTCGGCTTCAAGGGCCTCGTGTTCACCGACGCGCTCAACATGAAGGGTGTGGCCAACGCCGACAGGCCCGGCGAGATCGAGCTGCGCGCCCTGCTCGCCGGCAACGACGTGCTGCTCTTCCCGCAGGACCCCGTGAAGGCCATCGAGCGCATCCGGCTGGCGGTGGACAGCGGCCTGGTGCCGCGCGAGCTCATCGACCACAAGTGCCTGAAGGTGCTGCGCGCCAAGGAGTGGGCCGGGCTGAAGCGCGTGGCCCCCGTGTCCACCAAGGCCCTCGCCGATGTGCTCAACACCGCCGAGGCCCGCCTGCTGCGCCGCGACCTCTACGCCGGGGCCATCACCGTGCTCCGCAACGAGGGCGGCCTCTTCCCCCTGCAGCGCCTCGACTCCATGCGCATCGCCTCCCTAGTGATCGGCGACACGCTGCACAACAGCTTCCAACGCTACCTGCAGCGCTACGCCGCGGTCGATGAGTTCCGCATCGACAAGGTGGCGCGCCGCGACAGTGTGAACGTGCTGATGGAGCGGCTGAAGGGATACGACCTCACGATCGTCTCGGTGCACGGCACCACCTTCAAGGTCGAGAAGGAGTTCGGTGTGCCACAGGTGGCGCTGGACCTGGTGCGTCGGCTGGTGGACCAGCAGCCCACGGCCCTGGTGCTCTTCGCCAACCCGTACCGCCTGAGCACCGCCTACGGTGCCGACCGCCTGAAGGGCTTGGTTGTGGCCTACGAGGAGAACGAGGACACCGAGGACCTGGTGGCCCAGGTGATCTTCGGGGGCATCGGCGCCAAGGGCCGGCTGCCGGTGAGCGCCAACGGGCATTTCGAGGCGGGCATGGGCCTGCGCACCGCCGCCGCCGACCGCTTCGGCTACACCCTGCCCGAGGCCACCGGTGTGCTCACCGCCGACCTCAAGGGCATCGATGCCATCGCGCGGGAAGGGATCGCCATGAAGGCCTATCCCGGTTGCCAGGTGCTGGTGGCGCATCGCGGCCAGGTGATCTGGAACAAGGCCTACGGCAGCCCCACCTACGATGCGAAGCGCCGCGTGCGCACCGACGACCTGTACGACCTGGCCAGCATCTCCAAGGTGGCCGGCACCACGTTGGCGCTGATGAAGCTGGTGGACCAGGGGCTCGTGGACCCCGACACCACGCTCGGCACCTACCTGCCCGAACTACGCAACAGCCACCCGGCCCATGCGCGGCTGTACCTGCGTGACATCCTCACGCACCAGGCCGGCCTCAAGCCCTTCGTGCCTTTCTACACCCGCCTCATGAAGGATGGCGCGTTCAAGCCGGGCGTGGCCAGCGACACCACCGATGCGATGCACGACCTGCGTGTGGCCGATGGGCTGTACATCAACGCGGCCTACCGCGACAGCCTGTACCAGTGGGTGCTCGACACCCCCGTGGGCCCGTCGGGCAATTATGTGTACAGCGACATGGGCATGTACCTGCTGATGGAAGTGGTGGAGCGTGTGAGCGGCCTGTCGCAGGACCGCTTCCTCGACCGGCACTTCTATCGTCCGCTCGGGCTCAGCACCATGGGCTATCGGCCCTGGCTGCGGTTCCCCCGCGAGCGGGTGATGCCCACCGAGGACGACAAGGACTTCCGCGGGCGGCAGGTGTGGGGTGATGTGCACGATCCGGGCGCCGCGCTGTACGGCGGTGTGGCCGGTCACGCAGGGCTCTTCAGCGATGCGAACGACGTGGCCGTGCTGATGCAGCTGCTGCTCGACGGCGGGGTGTACGGCGGGCGCCGCTACCTCGGCGAGGCAGTGGTGAAGCAGTTCACCCAATGCCGCTTCTGCGGTCCCGATGGCAGTGGCAACCGCCGCGGCCTGGGCTGGGACCGCCCAACGCCCAAGGGCCAGCAGGGCCCCACCTGCGATTGCGTGAGCTACGCGAGCTTCGGGCACACGGGCTTCACGGGCACCATCGCCTGGGCGGATCCCGAGCACGACCTCATCTACGTGTTCCTGAGCAACCGCGTGTATCCCAGCGCGGCCAACAAGAAGCTCCAGGACCTCAACATCCGGCCCCGCATCCAGCAGGTGGTGCACGATGCCATCGACCGGGCGCAGGTGTCGCCGATGAAGGCCATGAGCGAGCAGGGCAGGGCCGTGCGCTAACCCACGATCCGCCCGTCGTCCATCACGATGTTGCGGTCGGTGCGCGCCGCGAAGTCGGGGTCGTGCGTCACGATGAGCAGGCTGCGCTTGTGCTCGGCGGCGATGTGCTGGAAGATGCCGAAGACGATCTCGGCGTTGCGCTTGTCGAGGTTGCCGGTGGGCTCGTCGCCCATGATGATCAGCGGGTCGTTGATGAGGGCCCGGGCGATGGCCACGCGCTGCTTCTGCCCGCCGCTGAGCTGGTTGGCCATCTTCAGCGCCTGGCCGTCCATCTCCAGCTCTTTCAGCCGCGCCATGGCGTCGGCCTCCACCTCCGCCGCGCTTTTGCGGCCCAGCTTCAGCCCCGGCAGCATCACGTTGTGCAGCTCGCTGAACTCCGGCAGCAGGTAGTGGAACTGGAACACGAAGCCGATCTTCTCGTTGCGGATGGCCGCGAGCCGCTCGCCGCCCAGCCCCTGCGTGCGTTCCCCATCGATCACCACGTCGCCCTCGTAGTCGGTGTCCATGGTGCTGAGGATGTAGAGCAGCGTGCTCTTGCCACAGCCGCTCTTGCCGGTGATGCTCACGAACTCGCCGCTGCGCACGCTGAACGACACGTCCTTCAGCACGGGTACGGTCACGGGGTCGTGGAAGGACTTGTTGACCTTCACCACCTCGAGGATGTTGGTGCTGCTGCTCATTTCCCGCGGATGATCTCGACCGGGTCCACCTGGGCGGCCTTGCGCGCCGGGAACCAGCCCGCGATCCAGGTGGTGAGCAGCGCGAAGCTCACGGCGATGATGTAGTACTTCGGGTCGTAGTCGATGGGGAAGGTCTTGGTGGTGGGCAGTGCGGCGGTCTCGAAGGGCACGTTGTCGATCACGGTCTGCATGGTGAAGCCGCCCAGCAGTCCGGTGACGCCGCCCACGAGCCCGATGATCATGCTCAGCAGCAGGAAGATCCGGCGCACGTCGCTGCCGCTGAAGCCCGTGGCCTTCAGGATGGCGATGGCGTCGA
>JAEUSV010000001.1 GCA_016788485.1 Flavobacteriales bacterium | reverse complement strand
GTCTGCTTCAGGAAGTAGCCATCGGCGCCGGCCCGGATGGCGTTGAAGATCTTGTCGTCGTCCTCGAACACCGTGCGCATGAGGATCCGCAGCGTCGGGAACCTCTGGCGCAACAGGGCCACGCACTCGATCCCGCTGGCGTGCGGCATGTCGATGTCCATCAGCACCAGGTCGGGCGCGCAGCCCTCCACCCGCTCCACAGGCCGCTCGCCATCGGGGAAGCTGCCCACGCACTCCGCCTGCTCCGACGCATCCAGCATCATCTCCAGCGCCTCGCGCTGGTCGGCGTTGTCGTCGAAGAGGGCGACGCGGTACTTCATGGTGCGAAGGAACCGCTGCCAACCGACGGTCGCGTCCCTAATGTTCTCGACCGCCCGTTACCGGAAGGCGACAGGATGATGGTGGTGCCCTCCCCGACGACCGACCGCACGGTGAGCTCGGCGCCGATGTCGTCCGCACGCTTCCGCATGCCCGCCAGCCCCTGCCCACCGCCGCGCGCGTCCTGCTCGCCTTCGGCGAAGCCCCGCCCGTTGTCGGCGACCACCAGGCGCATGCCCGCGCCCTGTGCCGCGAGCGAGACCTTGAGCTCCGTGCAACCGCTGTACTTCGCCGCATTGTTCACGGCCTCCTTGAACACGAGGTACAGGTGCTTGCGGTGCATCATGTCCAGCTTCACGGCGCGCAACGCCTCCTCCGCCTCGAAGCGCAGCGCGAAGCCCTTGGCCTCCGCGGCCTGCGCAGCAAAGGCCCGCATGCGGGCCACCAGGTGCTCCGTGCCTTCGTAGCGCGTGTTCACGTTCCACACGATGTCGTTCATGCTCTCCAGCGCCTTCGCGCTGTTGCTCGTGATGCGCTCCACCATGCGGCGCACCTTGGGCGGCTGGTCCGCCAGCTGATCGCGCATGAGCTCCCCGAACATGGCGATGTTGCTGAGCGAGCTGCCCACCTCATCGTGCAGGTCGGCGGCGATGCGATCCCGCATGGCCAGCACCTTCCTCGCCTGCGCGAGCCGGTAGCGGAAGATGGCGTACACCACGGCGGAGACCGCGAGCGCGCACAGGGCGATGAACCACCAGCGCAGGTGGACCGGTCGCACCACATGAAGAGGGAGCGTGAGCTCCCGGGCGCTCCAGATGCCGTCGCTGCCCTGCGCCTTGATGCGCAGCAAGTGGTCGCCGTAGGGCAACGAGGTGATGCGCAGGCTCGGCTCGCGCTGGTAGTTCCAGTCGTTGTCCACCCCATCGATGCGCCAGCCATAGAGGATGCTGGCCGGGTCCTCGTAGCTGAGCAGGGCGAAGGCGATGTTCACGAACCGGTCGCCGGGGCGCAGGGTGATCTCCGAACCGGCCCGCACTTCCACGGAACGGTCGATCACGGCGGTCTCCCCACTGCTGAGCTGCTGCACCTGGGTGATAAGGAGCGGCACCCGGGTCGATGCTTCGCGCTCGCCCAGGACCATGGGGTCGAAGGCCGTGATGCCGTTCAGCCCACCGAAATACAAGCGACCATCCGGCCCCTGGCAGTGCGCCAGTCGATTGAACTCGTTCTGTGCGATGCCATCGGCCGTGGTGTAGACCGTGATCCGGCCCGATGACGGATCGTAGCGTACGAGGCCGTTATCGGTGGGGAGCCAGCGCATGCCACGCGCATCCGCATAGACGGCATGGACCGCATTGCTCGGGAGACCATCGCGCATGGTGATCGCGCGCACCTCGTCCTTCACCCGGTCCCAACGCAACAGACCGCCATCGCCAGTGGCGATCCAGAACACCCCGTGCTCGTCCTCCAGGAAATGGCGGATGTCCGTCGCAGGGATCCGGTGCGCCCCCTTTTCCTCAAGGCTCCATCGCTCCTGGGCGCCACCATCGGCACCCAGGCGGTAAAACCCGTTGGTGGCGCAGGCCCATAGCGTGCCGGAACGATCGCGTCCGATGTGCATCACCACCGCCATGTGCAGCGCAGCGTTCACCGCTTGATCGTGCGCCGGTCGCAGGGGACGAAGCTCCGCACCGCCGTCCGCGGCGTAGCGCGCCATGCCATCCGCAGACTCGGCGACCATGGACCCGCCCATGGGGTACATGGCCCAGCAGGCGTGCGGGGTCAGGAACCAGCGGCCGGTCGCGCTGAGCCCGTCGGACAAGTACTCGCGCACCGTGTCCTCCGCGTTGCGCCAGACCATTCCCTGTTCATCCTCCGCGATGCTGTAATGCAGCACGCGCGCGGTGTCCCGACCGAGCACCCGGCCATTGTCCGCATCCAGGGACCAGAAGCCTTCCATCTCCGTGTTCACAAGCAACCGGGCACCCTGGCCGGAAGAGCGTTCACGCTTCACCAGCATGCCCCGCACACGCTTCCCGAAACCCGAAGGGATGTCCTTCTGCCAGAGGAAGCGCTGAAAGCGGCTGGGGCGGATCACCAGGCGGAACAGGCCGAACTCGGTGCACAGCCAAACGGTGCGCCCCGCATCCACGAACACATGGTGCAATCGGAAATCGACCTCCGGATGCTCGGCGGCCAGGTCGAACAGCACGTCAGCCTTCAGGGGGTCACCACCGGCGCTCATGCGGCGAACGGTCGTGTGCACGATCCAAAGACCGTTGCCCAGATCGCGCCGATGCATCGCCCAAGGCTCACGCGAAGCGTCGGTGGCGCGCAGGAGCCCCGGGCTTCCACCTCGCGGCATCCATGCTTCCCCGGGTGGTGAGTCCAGGTCCGTCTGCCAGGCGAAATAGGTGCCCTTCACAGCGCCGCTCCCACCCGCGCGCAGGAACTCCTCCACCGAGCGCACATGACCCGTCAACGGCGCGATCACGCGTTGCTCGGCGAGCGTGTCGCGGTCCGTACCGTCGGCATTGCGCAGCACCAGGCGATCGAACATGCGATCGGGGTTGAAGCTGATCCCGAGCAAACTGCCGTCCGCATTGCGCTCCATGGGATTGAAGCCTTCCCTTCCGCGCTTTGGCGTCGCCTTCAACCCACGGCGCGGATGGTAGCTCACCAGCCGCCCCTGCGCACCGATCAGCATGGTGCTGTCCTCGGCGAAGCGCACCCACGACACGAACTCGTTCGCTCTGACCGGCGCATCGGGCCCGAAATGCGCCTCGAACGTCTCCACCCGGCCCGTTCGAGGGTCAAGAATGTCCACGCCCGTGCAGAAGTTGACGTTCGGCACGTTGTAGAACAGCCAAAGCAGCCCGTTGCCATCCATCCACATCCCCCCCACCTCGTTCGCCTGCAGGCCATCGGCGACGGTCAACAGGGTGAACGTGTAGCCATCGAACCGCTGCACACCTGCAGGCGTGGCCAGCCACAGGAAACCATCGCGGTCCTGCACGATCGCGTTCACCCGGCGGTGCGCAAGGCCGTCCGCCACATCATACTTCCGCAGCGTGAAGGTGTACGAGGTGTCGTGCTGTGCCCACAGGGCCGCCGGAAGCCAGAGCAGGATGAACAACAGGATCCGCACCGCGTGAAACTACACGAACGGCGCGGCATCGAGAACATTCTCGATTGCGGCGCGGCCCCGCTGGAAGTTGGTTTGCACCACGATACCACGACATCGTCAACGACCAACAACGAACACTGACCACCATGCACGCTCGCTACACCGCACCGGTCCTCTCCCTGCTGCTCCCCTTCGCCTTGAACGCGCAGAAGGCCTACATCCCCAACGGCGGGGACGACCTCACCATCGTGGACGTCACCACCAACGGCACGGTCGGCACCATCACGCTTCCGGTGGGCTCGGGCCCCGTGGGCGTAAGCTTCAGCCCGGACGGTCAGCGCGCCTGCATCGCCAACTACTACGGCAACAGCGTGTCGATGATCGACGCCACCACGAACAACGTCCTTACCACCGTGCCGGCCGGCACCGCTCCGCAGAACGCCGTGTTCACGCCCGACGGAAGCACCGTCTACGTGATCGCCAGCGGCGAACAGGCCGTGCTCGTGATGGATGCGACCACCTTCGCGATCACGGACACCATCGCGGTGGGCCCCTTCCCCATCGGCGCGGCCATCACGCCTGATGCGGCCACGCTGTATGTGGCCGACGGCGCGTTCGGCACGAACAAGGTGCGCGTGATCAGCACGGCGACCAATACCGTGGTGGACAGCATCACCGTGGGGGATACGCCCGCCGGTGTGGCGATCACGCCCGACGGCGGCACACTGTACGTGGCCAACAACGGAGGGAATTCCGTGAGCGTCATCAGCACGGCCACCAACACGGTCACCGCCACCATCACCGATGCCGGCGCGGCCCCCAGCCTGATGGCCATGCACCCCAACGGCGATGAGCTCTACGTATCGGGCATGGACAACTTCGTGGCCGTGGTGAGCACCGCGACCAACACGGTGACCGACAGCATCCCGGGCATCGAGTTCGTCCTGGGCCTGGCGATCACGCCCGATGGTTCATCGCTCTACGCCCTCACGCCCTTCGCCGGCGCCGTGGTCGAGGTGAACACCGCCACGCACAGCATCGCCAACACCTTCGCCATGACCTTCCCCAACGCCATCGGCAACTTCATCGGTGGCGTGGACCCCAGCGCAGGCATCTCTGACGGAGCGCCGGCGGCCATCGGCGTCACGGCCTTCCCCAACCCCTGCACCGAACGAGCCACGCTGCACTTCGACCAGGAGCTGCGCAACGCCGACGTACAGGTACTGGACGCGCTCGGCCGTACGGTCCGCATGGTGGGAGGCATCAACGGCGCACAATGGACGCTTGAGCGCAATGGGCTCTCCACCGGGCTCTACACCGTGCGCTTCAGCCAGCAGGGCGGCCGGGTACAGGCCGTGAAGATCACCGTCGAGTAAGGAACGCATCCTCCGATCGGACCCTCCGGGCGGCCCAGTGCCTCCGGAGGGTCCGTCGTTATACGCCACCTGGAGAGTATAACGAATGTTCTATTGGGCCGGCGTCGTAACTTCCGTTGCTTCGAACAACGAAACCCAGCCCCATGCGTCAGCAACTACGCTCCTGCACCGCAGGGATCATCAGCCTTTTCGCTGCCATGGGCCTCACCGCCCAGACGCTCACCACCGACTTCGTCAACGCGGGCTACGCCATCACCGACCTGGGCAGCATCACGGACCTGCCAACACCCTACGGCGGTCTCACGATCCGCCCGTCGTCGCCCGACACGCTGTACATCGGCGGCACGGCGAACCAGCCAGGCGGTGCCGTGTACAAGGTGCCGCTGGTGCGGGACGCCGTCACCCAGCAGATCACCGGCTTCGCCGGTCCCGCCGTGCTCTTCGCCGCAGCGGCCAACATCGATGGCGGGCTCAGCTTCGCGCCCAACGGCACCATGCTGTACACGCGCTACAGCATGAACGAGCTCGGGCAGCTGCTGCCCAACAACACCGCACTGAGCATCCCGCTCACGCCGCTCGGCATCAGTTCCTCCGTGGGCAGCCACGTGCTGGTACCGGCCGGATCGCCCGGCGCGGGCAACCTGATCATGGCCAGCTACAGCGCCTCGGTCATGTACAAGGTGCCCTTCACCATCGGCGTGGACGGTGACTACCAGCCGGCCGCGCCCACAGCCAGTGTATCGGTCAACTCGCTGGCCAGCGGTCCAGAGGGCATTGCCTATGTGCCCACCGGCTCAGCAGGTTTCCCGAACCCATCCATGGTGGTCTCCGCCTACTCCTTCGGGAAGATCGTGGTGTTCGAGGTGGATGCGGACGGCCTGCCCGTGCCTTCCACAGCGCGCGACATGATCACCGGCCTCTCGGGTGCGGAAGGCGCATTGATCGACCCGCTCACCGGCGACTTCCTCTTCTCCACCTTCGGCGGAAGCAATCGCGTGATCCGCGTTTCAGGCTTCGAGGCGCCCAGCGCTCTGGCCGAGATCGCGTTCGCGGCCGAACCGCTCTCCGTGTCGCCCAACCCCACCGAAGGCCCCCTGCGCCTGACCATCGATGCAGCGGTGACGATCGAGGCCGTGGAGGTGCTCGACATGAACGGCCGCGTGGTGGTCCGCACGGGACGCCTCGCCGACGACAGGCTGGACCTGAGCGCACTGGGCTCCGGTGTCTATGTGGTGCGCGCCTTCACTGCGAAGGGCGTGCGCCTCGCACGGGTGATGCGGCAATGATCATCTCGATCACTGCGCTAGCACTCGACGTACATACTCGCTCTGCACCAGCCCGCCGGGGAAGCTGCGGCTCGTCAAAAGCATTAAGGGGATGTCGCGCTCCAACGCCCCGAACAAGGGGATGCCCTGCCCGATGAGCGCCGGCACGTGCATGACGATCAGCCGGTCGATGAGCCCCGCGCGCAGGAAGCGCCGCACGGTGGCCCCACCGTCGATGTAGAGGTGGTGTAAGCCGCGTGCGGAGAGCTGTACCACCACGTCCTGCGGCATTGCGTTCATCAGCACCACATCGCCGCCACAGGCTCGCGCCGCGTCCACCTGCACGGCGCACGTGCCTCCCGATCGTCGGCTCAGCGCATGAGCAACCACTCGAACACACCGCCGGCGATATCCCCCGCATGCTCCCAGAGGTCCCAAGGCTCGTGATCGACCCCGGAGCGGGTGATCCGTATCCGAAAGTTGGCGCGACCTCGCTGGAGTTCATCCGGTAACGCGACCTCGCGTCCGACCTCCGGCTCCAAGCCTCCGGCCTCGGTCGGCTGCACGAACGCTTCCCCTTGCGACCGGAGGGTATCCGTCGACATCATGCCTTCGGACTGCGCTGCAAGAACGAAAGATACCAGCCCGAAGGCGGTGAGCACAAGACAGCGGAACATGGACTCAAGGTAAGCGATCATCGCGCTGGCATACCCCGTGCGTCGGTCGCCTGATCAGCGCTGAGCGTACTCGCTCTGCACCAGCCCGCCGGGGAAGCTGCGGCTCGTCACCAGCCTTAAGGGGATGTCGCGATCCAACGCCCCGAACAAGGGGATGCCCTGCCCGATGAGCACCGGCACGTGCGTGACGATCAGCCGGTCGATGAGCCCCGCGCGCAGGAAGCGCTGCACGGTGGCCCCGCCGTCGATGTAGAGGTGGTGGAAGCCGCGTGCGGCGAGATGTGCCACCACGTCCTGCGGCGACTCGTTCATCAGCTCCACATCGCCGCCACGGGCACGCGCCGGGGCGAGGTCCAAGGCTCCGCCACTGAGCACGACGACCTTCTTCGCGTAGGGCCAATGCTCGAAGCCCATCACCACCTCGAAGGTCCTCCGCCCCATCACCAGCGCATCGATACCTGCCATGAAGGCCTCGTAACCATGGTCGCCCATCGCGGCAGTGCCGTCGCCCACGAGGAAATCGAGCGCGCCATGGGGGCGCGCGATGAAACCGTCGAGGCTCACGCCGCAGAAAACGGAACAGGTGGTGGACATGGCCGCAAAGTTGGCGCGCTCAGTCCCAGGTACGCACCGCCTCCGCCAACCGCCCGTCCTCGAACCAGAACCTCCGGTCAGCTTCCGTTCCGCAGACGCGCGTCGGTGGCACCAGCACGGCGAAAGGCCTGGATACGTCGCGCCTCATGTAAGCATCCAACACCACCTCGAGCGGATACTGCGCCGTGCGCTCCACGGTCACGTGCAGCGTATCGCTGGACCATGTCCAGCTCCCGGTGAGGACAGCCACCGTATCGCCCTGAAGCGACGCGCAGTCGCCCGGCTCCAGGATGCGCACCTGGATGAAGCCACGGTCCTCGAAGACGACCTCCTGGTAGCGCCCATCGCGGAAGAAGCTCACGCGCCGCTCCTCATCGGTGTAGCCCGCGATGCACTCGCCGTTCGGGCCGTGCATCATGGGATCGCCCTGCCAGTAGCGGAACTCGCGGTCGAGCCAGGGAGCAGGCAACGTGTCCGCTTGGGCGCACATGGTCGCAGCAGCGATGAGCAGTACCAGGAGCAGGGCAACACGCAGCCTCATGGGTATCATGTACACGGCGAAGATCATAGCGATCACATGCATCATGCTTGCCCTTCGTCCACCCGTCCGTTCCACCGAAGCTCCCCCATCACCGCGCCTCCCGCACGATCCGCAGGGCCTGGTTCCGTTGCAACGACGTGGAGAAGAGGAGCTCCTTGCGCCCACGCCCGGTGCGCACCACCGCACTGGCGGTGTTCGGCGGCACGCGCCCCTCATTGTGCGCCACCACCAGCAGCTCGTTCATGCCGGGCGCCAGGTCAACCTTCAGCTTGTGGCGCTTGCGCGTGAGCGCCAGGCCGCTCAGCACCGGACGCCCGTTCACGATCACGCTGAGCGTATCGCCGTCGCGCTCGGCATTGTCCCACAGCCACAGCGTGATCCGCTGCCTGTTCGCCGTGAGCGTGGTCAGTGTATCCGTGGTCCGGTCCCCATAGGCGATCGCGGGCGGCGGTGGCGCGGGCGGCACACGCCGCTTCAAACCCAGGTGGAAGCGGATCACGAGCGCCAGGTGATCGTGGCGCGCCGTGGCCAGCGTGGTGTCCGCACCATCGGACAGCCGCGTGCTCAGGGCCACCTCCCGCTGCAGGTGCGCCACGTAGCGCAGGCCCCACTCCACGCGGTGGCGCCCCTCCATCTTCACCAGGCAGACCTCGGGGGCCAGGTAGGTACGCTGCAAGGGATTGGCCGTGGTGAGCGCCTGGAAGGTGCCTTCCCGTGTATCGCGCGTGTCACCACCCTGGAACGCCAGGCCCAGGCCGATGCCCGCGCGCACGCTGGTGCGCAGACGTTCGTTCAGCGAGCGCTGCCAGAAGGCGCGCACTTCGGCCCTTCGCGTCAGGTGGTAGATGTCGTAGTCCACCGCACCGTTCGTGTAATCGTAGCCGTTGATGGCGAACACACCCAAGGCCGCGAGGCCCCAGCGCTCGCGGTACGTCCACGTGGCGCCCACGTCCACCGTGCCGGCGAAGTGGGGGCTGGTCGTGAACGCCGCACCATTGATCGTCTCCAGGCGCGGCAGCCCCACGCCCAGATCGATGCCCGCCACCAAGCGGAAAGGCGAAGCACCGTCCTGGCCGGAGGCGCAACGGGCCGCAGCAAGGCCAAGGAGCAGGGCGAAGGAACGCATGTGGCCGCAAGATACCCGGCGGTGCACAGGAGCGTGAAAACGCCGTGCCAGACCTCCATGGGAACCTTGGCCGCGCAGAGCAAGAGCCGACGAAAGTTCGGCCGGACAACCCGCGATGCTCATGAGGCTTTCGAGCAAACCCTGCACGCCTCACGACGGATCGCCACCATCCGCCCCTCACCGCACCTCCTCCAACACCGAGCTCCCGCTCGACCCATCCCCACTGGTCCAGCGCCATTCCTCGTGTAAACGGATGCGCCCATCGGGGAGAAGCTCCGGCGTTGACCGGCACACACCGGTCATCAGCTCGCCGCGGTCGTTCACCTGGTGATAGCGCATGTCCAAGCGGCCGGCCTCATCCACCAAGGCGATCAAGTGCCCGCTGACAATGCGGCCACCGGAATAGCTGCACGTCACGATACGACCGGTCTGCCTAGTGGAACACCACTTCGGGCGAGACCTCGCCATTGGCGCTGTTGCTCACGGGGATAGCGGCTATCGTGGTGGTTGATCATCGCCTGTGGGCGAGAGGGTGAAGGTCCGAGATCAGAGCGATAGATGCGTACGAACGGATGCGTGCTCCGGGTCGCCCGATCAAGAACAGCGGTAAGATCCGGCGTTGGCCAGGTAGCCATAGGCTGCCCTGCTCTTGGTCATATTGCGCGTAGCCTCCGTCTACGCGAAGATGCGCTCCCTACGTTGGGACAGGCTGCTGGCAGATGAGCACCTCAGGCAACCATGATCGCACCCAAGCAGTCCCATCTTCGCAGTGACCAGAACCTCTGTGCAAGGCAACGACGCCAACATCCACACGGATCATCCTTCAACAAGACCATCATGAAACTCCCGTCACCCGCTATCCTCCTGCTTGCCGCCGCACCTGTCTGCCACGCCCAGAACATCACCTTCACCCTGGTCACGCCTCAGCCGGCTTTGATCGAGGTCTACTCCGGATCCTCCGCCAGCGGCGATATTGATGGCGATGGCGACAACGACCTTCTGATGGTGGGCCTGGATCCGGGCCGGCAGACCGCGCTGTACCTCAATGATGGCTTTGGAGCCTTCACGGAAGTGACCACCCCCTTCCCGGAGGCTTCCAGCAGCGTCACCCGGTTCGTTGACTTGGACGGCGATGCTGACCTGGACCTTTTCTTCTCGGGCATGGGCTTCAGCGTGCAGGAGTTCGCGCACATCTACCTGAACGATGGGCAGGGTGCATTCACTCTGCTTCCGAACCCCGCGCTTCCGCAATTCCAAGGCACCGGCGTGGCCATCGGGGATGTGGACGGCGATGATGACCAAGATCTGTTGCTCACCGTGAAGGATGAGAACAACACCTTCCTGGCCGATATCTTCCTGAATGATGGCAACGGCGTTTTTAGTGCGGCCAGCAGCAACGTGTTCACACCGGTGGAGTTCGCGGCCGTCACTTTCATTGATGCTGAAGGGGATGGTGACCTGGACGCGATCATCGCAGGCACACAGCAGAACGGGGATCCCTCGACCATGTTATACCTCAATGATGGAGCGGGCGATTTCACAGCGGACGGCACCAACACGTTCGTTCCCCTCAACGCCAGTGATGTCGATGCGGCCGATACCGATGGCGATGGAGACATGGACATCCTGATGTCCGGGACCACGGATCCCTTCGCGGTGCGCACCATCCTCTACCTGAACGATGGCACAGGACTTTTCACTGAACTGGTCGCGACCGGCCTGCAGGACACCTTCGCGGGCACCAATGTGGTCGAGGACCTGGACAACGATGGCGACCAGGACCTGGTCATCCTCGGCTCACAGAACGGCGGGCTGCCCAACATCTACAACATCGTGTACGAGAACCTCGGCGGCAACACCTTCATCCCCACCGACACCGTGGGTGGCGAGTACATCGCGGTGTGCGCGGCGGACGACTTCAATGGGGATGACCTGGTGGACCTCGTGATCCAAGGCTTCGTGAATGAGACGAGCGTGTTCTGGAACAGCACACTGTCGACCGATGTGCGCGAGCGTGAGATCGGTGCGGTGCTGATACACCCCAATCCATCGAACGGCCGCTTCACGATCAGCTGGGATGCGAACATGCAGGCAAGCGCTTTGCGTGTGTTCAACAGCCAGGGTCGCCTGGTCTATGAGCGGGCCGCTGGTGCAGACCTGTCCCGCATAGTGGATCTGGACCTGCCCGCCGGCGCTTACCTCGTTCAGCTGAACACGGACGATGCGGTGCTAACGGAGAGGTTGGTGGTGGAGTAGCGCGACGCTGGTTCGGTAGGACAACTGCGGACATACAAGCTCGTGACCCGGCGTTGAGCGGCTACCCGCTGAGACGAGCGATCGTGTTCGGGTCAATCCCACGTGCGCACCGCCTCCGCCAGGCGCCGGCCCTCGAACCAGAAGCGCCGCTCCCGCTCGGTGTTGCACTCCCGGGTGGGCGGCATCGGCAGTGTGAACGGCCGTGAAACGTAACGCTTCATGTACACCGCCAGCAGGGCTTCCAACGGATACTGTGCCGTGCGCTCCACCGTGACGTGCAGCGTGTCGTTCGCCCAGACCCAGGTACCGGTAAGCACTGCAACGGTATCGCCTTGGAGCGGATCGCAATCGCCGGGCTGCCACATACGCAACGTGACCCCGCTTTTATCCTCGAAGATGATCTCTTGATAGCGATGGTCACGGAAGAAGCTCATCCGCCGATCCTCATCGGTGTAGCCCATGACCTCCGTATCGATGTATCCTTCGTTGGTGGGTTCCTGCACATGCATCGGAGGAAGGCCCTGCCAGTAGCGGAACTCACGGTCGAGCCAGGGGGCGACACCGAGCGTGTCCGACTGGGCGGGACCGAAGCTTGCCAGCGCACAGCAAGCCAACAACAGGAAGATGCGAGGGGTCATGTGCGACCGGTACACGAAAGGGGCCGTTCGGTTCGAGCAAGCTAGCACACGAC
This sequence comes from Flavobacteriales bacterium, assembly GCA_016788485.1. Lineage (GTDB taxonomy): Bacteria > Bacteroidota > Bacteroidia > Flavobacteriales_F > PHOS-HE28 > PHOS-HE28. The sequence goes on along the minus strand of JAEUSV010000001.1, from coordinate 5,157 downwards.
CTGATCAGGGCAGCCCCCACCATTCACCGCACCTCCTCCAGCACCGAGCTCCCGCTCGACCCATCGCCACTGGTCCAGCGCCATGCCTCGTGCAGGCGGATGCGCCCATCGGGGAGAAGCTCCGGCGTTGACCGGCACACACCGGTCATCAGCTCGCCGCGGTCGTTCACTTGGTGGTAACGCATGTCCAGGCGACCCTCGGCATCCACCAAGGCGATCAACTGCCCGCTGACAATGCGGCCACCGGAATAGCAGCACGTGACTATACGGCCGGTCTGCTGGTAGTGGAACACCACTTCGGGCGAGACCTCTCCATTGGCGCTGTTGCTCACAGGGATGAAGCGGCGGTCGTGGTAGTTGATCATTGGGTGTGGGGGAACGTGTGAAGGTCCGATATCACCGTGATAGATGCGCATGGACGGATGCGAGCCGAGGGTACCCGCACACGTGTAGCGGACATCCCCGGACTTGGTTAGGCAGCCACAGGCTACCGTGCTCCTTTTCTTGACGAGCGCAGCCACAGCGCCTCTGCCGAAGCCTTGTCGCACTCCGCCATAGCTGGCTACAGCGACGGCGCGGCGAAGTCATGAGGCTCCGCTCAGATGCGCACCCTGCGGTGGGACAGGCTACACACAGACGGGGAACGCAAGAAGGCAGCCCTTGCGGACCGCCTTCTCTACATTGTCAGCTCAACGATCAGGCAGACACACCGCCCAAAACCGCTTCGAGCTGCATTTCCTTCAGCACCCTGTCCTGGATCGGCTGTGTCAATTTGTTGATCTCATCAACACCCCAGGTGATCCCCACAACGGTCCGTGTTGGCCGCTGCCCTGCTGGCAATTCGGCCAATTTCATGTACGCATCCACCACCCACTGCGGGTCGGGCGCATCCTCACTGGACAACAACTGAGCGAAATGCTCACCCATGGCCAGTGGCACACCAGCCAAATCACCATAGGATCCCAGCACTTCAGCATGTGCCGGTGATTGTCCTGACGCCAATAGCCCAGTGCCGAATGGACCAGGCTCCACCATGACCACATCCACGCCAAATGGTGCTACTTCGTAGCGCAGAGCTTGCGAGTACCCTTCAAGTGCGTGTTTGGTAGCAGTATAGGTGCCGAAGAACGGTGGCGACATCCTGCCCACCAGGGAGGAGGTGTTGATGATCAACCCGGTGCCAGCCTTGCGCATGGAAGGCAGCACGGCCTGCATGGTGCGGATCGCACCGTAGTAGTTGGTCTCCATTTGAACACGTGCCTGCTCCACGCTGAACGCCTCGGTGATACCCAGGTACATGATGCCCGCATTGTTGATGAGGATATCGATGTTCCTTGCTTCCGCGATGATGCTGTCCATGGCCTTCTTTACCGACGCATCGCTGGCCACATCCATATCCACAACCTCGATGTGGGGGGAATGGGCTTCCAGCTCTGCTTTCTTACCCGCATTAGTGCCATCGGGTTTTCGCATTGTGGCGAAGACCTTGTTGCCTTGATCGGCAAAGTCCTTGGCAGCTTTCAATCCAAAGCCGCTACTGCTTCCGGTGATGATGATGTTCTTCATGGAGACGATGAGTTAGTGTGCAATGGCGTTGAATGCCATGTAATTGAGGACCGCTCCGACCAACCAAATGGGCGTGAAGGCGATGCCGACATTGCGGCCATTAAGGGAGACTTTCGGGTGTTTACCCAGGAAGGAAATGCCGGCGTGGTTGGCGTTGACCAGCATGAACAAAGCCGACATCATCATCAACAGGAAGTGCAGGATCTCGCGCTCCTCCAGCGGCAATTGCATCCCGTAGATGATCCCCGCCATCACGGACAGAAAAGCCAGGGAGTTTTGGCGTTGCTCGAAAAGAAGCAGGAAAACGTAATCACCCGCCGCGGTCTTCTTCTCTTCGGGCACGGATGACAGGGCTGCGTCCAGCATCCCCATCTGCTCCTGTGCCGTCAATTGCTGCCGGGCCTTGGGCAGTCCCGGCTCAAAGAAGGGGAGCACGTAATTGACGATCAAGCGGGCCATCATGGGATATGCCACCTCCACCGAGTGAAGGATGCCTGGCAGCATGCAAATGGCCAATGCGAATGTGGAAATGGAGTTCTCGGTCATGACCTTCGTTCTTTGATATTGAATGTCAACCAGGGCTCGAACGGTATCTCTGCGGCTTAAGGGATCCCGCTTGTCGGGATCGAACGAATAGAAAGCCACAATACGGTTCGGCCCAGGTCGTTGCCTGCGTTAGAATCCGAACATGCCGTTAGCGTTCGCCAACCCCTCCGTCGGGATAGCCTGGATCACATCCCAGTGCTCCACGATCTTTCCGTCCTTCATGCGGAACAGATCATGGAACGCGTGCGACCTTCCGCCCCACTCCCCTTCACTCACCGTAAGCACGAAATTCCCTGCTCCAAGCACTTTGTGCAGCTTGGTGTACTTGAACATGTTGTTCTGCGCCGTCAGCGTCTCGATGGCTTCGACGATCCCACCCAGTCCGTCCTTGGTATGAGGGTTGTGCTGGGCGTAGTTGTCGGCACTGATGTACTCGGTGATCTTGGACGGATCCTTGCCCATAAGGACATCTTCGATGAGCGATACCGCCAACGCCTTGTTCGCCTCGGTCCTCTCCAGGTCCTCAACGCTCGTAGGCCCATCGGTTTGGGATCTTCCGCTGGCGGTCTCATTCACCAGAACGGTCATGGCGTCCCAATGCTCGGCTACCTTGCCATGCTCATCCACCCGAATGATGTCGAAAGCCACCATCTCATCCGCACCGAAAGGCTTGGCGTTCTTCCAGATGTTGTGCATGAACACATAGTTGCCGTCCTCGAACATGCGTACGTTCTCCGCATAGGTGCCGCTCTCCTTCAGAACCGGCAGGAGTTGGATGAACGGCTCAAGCCCCGTCGGAACGAAGGGGTTGTGCTGGATGTAATCGGCATTGGCCAGGGCGCGCATGGTAGTTGTGTCCTGCTTGGCGACAGCACCCAGGAAGGCGCCCACGGTCTCTTTCTTGCTCATGGTCGTGCTTGTTTTTGATGGATGATCGACCTCCTGACCGACCTCATCGGTCGTTCCACTGGTGGTACAGGCAGAGATCGAACCCGTGACCAGGAGAGTTGCAACGATCAGCTTCATGTCTGAAAGACTTTTTACTTTTGTTTGGCAAGCAAATGTAGGCGATCACTTGCATCTTGCAAGCGTAAGTCAAAATACTTTCTGCTTGCAAGCATTATTTAACAGCTCCTTAACATGGCACCGGAGTTCAGATGCGACTGCCCCATCACCTCAGCCCTCGACATCGTTGGGGACCGTTGGATGCTGGTCATCGTGAAGCAGATGCTGATCGAGGATAAGCGGACCTTCAAGGACTTCGTGGAAAGCGATGAAGCCGTGGCGACGAACATCCTTGCGGCCAAGCTCAAATGCTTGGAGAACCACGGGCTGATCGCGAAGACCAGGCATCCCACCAACAAGAAGACGAACCTCTACTTCCTTACGGAGAAGGGTCTGTCCCTGGCCCCCCTCATAGTGGAGTTGGCGCTGTGGAGCGATACGAACCTGAGGGACGTACACCCTACCATGCGCAACCAGAAAGAGCAGTTCGCGTCCATGCGAAAGGATAGGAAGGCATTCGTATCAAAGCTGCAACGACACCATCGGGAAGCGATGGAGGCATCGCAGAGATCCTGATACGGCACGCCGTGACTTTCTCCGCCGGACTCGCGACACAATTCAGGCAGGGCCACCGGTGACAAGGAGGGCTCGTGATGCCAGAGTGAGGGATAGCAGCAGGTAGCCCACAGCGAGGCCCTGCGAGCGAGGAGTACAAGCGGAAAGCGCGACGGCGAGTCTTCGAGCCGGCACGCCCAAAGCACCTACTGCCAACTATTCAAAGGCACTCCAAACTTTGCAAGTGCCAGTTCCTTGCACCTGTCAATGGTGTCCTCGAACAGCTCGTCAATGTCGCTGCCGTCATCGCGCTTGACCCACAGAAAGTAGCCGCCAACTTCTGTCCCTTCAGTCTCGATCCTGAAGTGCAATCCCTCGTGCTCGGCTCGAAGGAGAATCTCGTGGGAGCTCTGAGTCGACATTGCCTAGCGGCTCAGATACATCGACCGCTCCCCATACACCTGCCTGAAGAACGGATCCTTCAGGTCCTTGATGAAGTAGATCGCCTCGCCGGTGCTCTTCATCTCAGGCCCGAGGCTTTTGTCCACGTTCGGGAACTTATCGAACGAGAAGACGGGCACCTTGATCGCATAGCCATCCAGCCGCGGCTTGAACTGGAAGTCCTTCAGCTTGGCGCCGAGCATCACCTTGGTGGCCCAGTTGACGTAGGGTTCGCCGTAGGCCTTGGCGATGAAGGGCACCGTGCGGCTGGCGCGCGGGTTGGCCTCGATCACATACACGACTTCGTTCTTGATGGCGAACTGGATGTTCACCAGGCCCACGGTGTGCAGGGCCAGCGCGATCTTGTGCGTGTGCTCGCGGATCTGCTGGATCACCTTCTCGCTGAGGTCGAAGGGCGGGAGCACGGCGTTGCTGTCGCCGCTGTGGATGCCCGCCGGTTCGATGTGCTCCATGATGCCGATGATGCGCACCATCTCGCCGTCGCAGATGGAATCGCTCTCCGCCTCGATGGCGCCGTCGAGGAAGTGATCGATGAGGATCTTATTGTCGGGCATCAGGCGCAGGATGTCGAGCACCTGGTCCACGAGCTCCTCCTCGTTGATCACGATCTTCATCTTCTGGCCGCCGAGCACGTAGCTGGGGCGCACCAGCAGCGGGAAGCCGAGCTCCTTGGCCAGCTTCACGGCCTCCTCGGCGGTGCGCACGGCGCCGAACTTCGGGTACGGGATGTCCAGCTCGCGCAGCAGGCTGCTGAAGCGCTCGCGGTCCTCGGCGATGTCCAGCGCGGCGAAGCTGGTGCCGATGATCCTCACCCCGTACTTCTCCAGCTTCTCGGCGATCTTCAGGGCGGTCTGCCCGCCCAGCTGCACGATCACACCCTCGGGCTGTTCGTGCTGGATGATGTCGTAGATGTGCTCCCAGAACACGGGCTCGAAGTAGAGCTTGTCGGCCGTGTCGAAGTCGGTGCTCACCGTCTCCGGGTTGCAGTTGATCATGATGGTCTCGTAGCCGAGCTCCTTGGCC
>JAEUSV010000127.1 GCA_016788485.1 Flavobacteriales bacterium | reverse complement strand
GGAGACCGCCGCCGGCGAGGAGCTCCAGCTGTGGCCCAACCCCGTGCGTGACGGCCGCGTGACCCTCCGCATGGAAGGCATCACCGACACCGACCAGCGCATCACCGTCGACGTCTATGACGCCTTCGGCAAGCGCGTGATGGCCGAACAGTTCGCCAACACCGGCGACCTGTTCAACACCACCCTCGACCTGGGCCGTGAGACCGCCGCAGGCCTCTACATGGTCCACGTCAACATCAACGGCCGCACCTACGTCAAGCACCTCAGCGTGCTCTAAGCGTCCGTAGACCCTACTGAGCGAAGCCCCCGGCCCATCGGCCGGGGGCTTCTGCGTTCACCATCCCGTAACCCTGCAGCCGCCGACACCACCACCTTTCCGGGCCTTGTGTGGCCCCGATCTATTGGATGCGATCGGTCGACTTCGACCCAAGGCATGCTGGACCAAGGGGGCGCACCAGTTGCAGATCAGGCGTGAGCGCAGGCAGCCAAGCGATGGGAGCCGATCAATCGCGCCGCGGCATGGTCATATCCACCAGCGCCAGGTTGGGCGATGGGGTGTGGGCCCATTGATCCTCCAGGTCAACGCCGTCGCCGCCCAGCAGGGCCAAGCCTCCGGGGGGCCAGGTGCGGATGAGGTCGGCGAAGAGGTCGCGCACCAGCGGGTGGTCGTCGACCACGGCAACGGATACGGGCAGTGCTCCTTCGACCATGCGCAGCACGGTATTGGGCGGGCGGAGCGGACCCGCGGAGGCTGAAGGTTATGCGGGCCGGGCATGCCCCCTGTGCCGGTACCGGGCCATCCACCAACGCCTTGGCACGGAACCACCCATGTAGCCGATCAGCTACACGACATATTATAAACAATCCTATGTTAGCAGCGCCCGAGCGTCGCCGTGGAGCCCTGCCCCATGGGCGGCCTCGTTTTCCCGAACGCCAACCCAACGACCATGAACAGGAACATGTACCCCAACACCACCTGGCACCTGCCGCTGCTGCGTGCGCTGCTATGCGCATTGGTCATGCTCGGTGCTGCGCCCAACTTCCTCAGCGCACAAACGATCACCACGGGTTCCACGGCCCCGTACAACGGGGGCAACGGCGTATCGGGGAACGGTGTGGTCACTTTCGGTGTAACCAACAGTTCGGGCTCCGACGTGCTGCTCACGAGCATTGAATCGTACTGGCAGACGGCATCGAACGGTGCGAACACCACCCTGTGGGCCACGACCGTACCGGCGTCGATGGGCGGGGTCTACTTCCCGTTCGTAACGGCGAACTGGACAGTGGTGGGCACGGGCACCAACCTGGCGGTGCCGGCGGATGGCATCCATCCGACCATTTCGGGGATGACCTACCTGATCCCCAACGGCGCCTCGGTGCGCTTTCTGTTGGAGTCGAACCTGAACATCCGGTACAGCGGTACCGGTGCCATTACGCCCAACTCGTTCACGGTGGGCGGCATTACGCTGCAGTGCGGCGATGTGGTGCTGCCCGGGGCCACCGGCAACGTGGGCTACGGCGGCCTGTTCTCCAACACCGGCAACACCCCGCGCTACTTCACGGGCACGCTGAACTTCACCCCGGCAACGCCCTGCGCCGGCCTGCCGACGGCGGGCACGATCAGCGGCGCGCCCTTCGTGTGCACCGGTGGTTCCACCACGCTGAGCCTCACCGGTAGCACGGTGGGCACTGGCCTTACCCGCAACTGGTTCAGCAGCACCACCCCGGGCGGGCCGTACACCACCCCGGCCGGTAGCGGTATCTCGATCAGCACGGGTCCGGTGAGCGTTACGACCTACTATGTGTGCACGGTCACCTGCACCAACAGCGGGCTCTCCGCCACCACGCCCGAGTTCACCCTGCCGGTGCAGACGGCGGGCGCGGGCGGCACCTTCACCATCAACAACACGCTGCCCACGGGCGGCACCAACTTCGCCAGCTTCACCGATGCGATCAACTACCTGAACCTGCTATCGGTCTGCGGACCGTTCACCGGCACCTACACCCTGAACGTGAGCGCCGGGCAGACCTTCACGGAGAACCCGCCCACGCTCACCGCCTCGGGCAGCGCCGGCAACCCCATCGTGTTCCAGAAGAGCGGTGCCGGTGCCAACCCCGTGATCGTGGCCTCGGGCAGCGCGGGCGCCACCGATGCGGGCTTCGCCATCCGTGGCGGCAACTACATCACGGTGGACGGCGTGGACATCGATGGGGGCAACGGGTGTGAGTTCGGCTACTACATCGCCAACGCCAGCGCCACGGTCTCCTCGAACTTCAACACGATCCAGAATTGCACGATCCGCCTGGACCGCACCAACACGAACAGCCGCGGCATCATGTGCACCTCCAGCACCACCGGTGGCGGCTTTACGCCCACGGCGGCTTCTGGCAGCAACAGCAACAACGCCTTCTACAACTTCACCATCGAGGACTGCTACGCGGGCATCTTCGTGACCTCGGGCAGCTCCACCTGGCCCGGCATCGGCAACATCGTGGGCACGCTGCCCGGTGGCACCTCCACCGTGGGTGCCAGCTATGCCGGCACGCCCCTGCCTGATATCGGCGGCAGCACCACGGCCACCTGGGGCATCCAGTTCAACGCCCAGCAGAACGGGCAGATCTTCAACTGCACCGTGCGCAACGTGGGTTCCACGGGCATCAACCGCGGCATCTACAGCCTGGGCGGCTTGGGCACCACGCTCATTTACGGCAACAAGGTGTACGGGGTGCGCAACACCAGCACCACCAGCACCAGCACCCAGCGCGGCATCGAGACCACGATGAACACCACGGGTACGCACAGCACCCGGATCTACAACAACTTCGTCAGCGACATCACGGCGGCTTACACCGGGGCGGCCACGGCCACCCGCATCGTAACGGGCATCCATGCCACGAGCGGTGGTGCCACCACCACCAGCGAGGTCGACCACAACAACGTATCCCTGGACAATATCGGTGCGGCCACCTACTCGACCATCTGCCTCGACTTCGCCAGTGCCACCGGCGTGAACAGGTCGCGCGGGAACTCGCTGGCCAACTTCACCGGCGCGCAGACCGGGGTCGCCGTGCACTTTGTGATCCGCAGCACGGGCGCCACCGCGTTGGGCGCCAGCGGCTCGGAGAGCAACTACAACAACCTGCACCTGGCCAACACCACCAACGGATTCGTGGGCCAGACCTCCACCACCAACCGCGCCACCAAGGCCGATTGGACCGCTGCGCTCACCGGCACGCCCAACACGGACCTCAACTCCATCACGGGCGATCCGCTGTATGTGAACAACAACACCGACCTGCATGTGACCGGTGCGCTCAACAACGCCGCAGGCCCGCCCGCCGGCCTGGCCTGGATCACGGTGGACATTGATGGGGATGCACGAAGCACCCCGGCGGACATCGGTGCGGACGAGTACGTGTTCACGGGTGGCGATGTGATCCCGCCCTCGATCACTTCGTTCGTGGTCACGGACCTTTGCAACCTCACCGGTGCCACGCTCACTGCCACGATCGCCGATGGCGGTGGCGTGAACAACGTGGCGGGCACGCGTCCCCGTCTCTACTACTACAAGAACGCCGGTTCGTTCAACGGCACCACCTTCGTGGAAGGTACGTTGACGAGCGGCACGGTGAACAGCGGCACCTGGACCTTCGTGTTCAACGCCGGCCTGGTGGGCGGCCTGGTACCGGGCGACGTGCTCTCCTACTTCGTGATCGCCCAGGATGCGGTGCCCAACGTGGGTGCCAGCCCGAATGCCGGTCTGGTGGCCACGAGCGTGTCGGCCATCACCACCTACCCCACGAACCCGGTGACGTATACGGTGGCCAGCATCCTCTCCGGCACCTACGCCATCCCCGGTGCGTACAGCACGCTCACCGCCGCCGTGGCGGCCTATAACACGAGCTGCCTGGGCGGCAACGTGGTGTTCGAGCTCGCTGCGGGCTATACCTCCACCGGCGAGACCTTCCCCATCGTCATCAACAGCAACGCCGACGCGAGCGCCACCAAGACGCTGACCATCCGCCCGGCGGCAGGCAGCACCCCCACCATTACAGGTGTGGTATCCCCCGGTGCGGTGATCAAGCTGAACGGCGCCGACTGGGTGACCATCGATGGCAGCAACAGCGGTGGTACCGACCGCAGCCTTACCATCAGCAACACCACAACCTCCACCGCCACCACTTCCGCGGTGGTCTGGCTCTCCGCACCCGCTGCCGGTAACGGTGCCACGAACAACGTGGTGAAGAACTGTGTGATCGAGGGCAACTCGCCCACCACCACCTACCTGGGCGTGTTCGTGGGCGGCGATGCGACGATCGGCCTCACGCAGGCAGGTCTGGCCAACAACAACGCGAACACCATCACCAACAACCTGTTCCGCAAGACGCAATACGGCGCGGCCTTCTTCGGTTTCGTCGCCGGCACCCCGGACCAGAACAATGCGGTGACCAACAACACGTTCGGCACCGCCGTTGCAGGCGAGGGCTTTGCCCTGGCCGGCCTGAACGCCGACCGGCAGGAGAACATGGTGGTCGCAGGCAATGAGGTGCAGAACGTGACCAATGCCACCACCGCGAGCAACATGTTCGGCCTGCGCCTGCTTGACTTCAAGAACGGCCAGTGCTACAACAACAACATCCACGACCTCACCTACACTGGCACCAGCACGCCGAAGTTGTACGGCATCGCGGTAACGAGCAGCACGTACACCACGGTGGGCAACCCCTCCAACGGCCTGTTCTACAACAACTTCGTGAGCCGGATCACCTCCACCGGCACAAGCGCCGTCTGGAACAGCACCGGCATCCTGGCCGGTGCGGGCTATGGCGACCGCTTCTACCACAACAGCGTATCGCTGACGGGTCAGCTGGCGAACAGCACGTCCGGCCTCGTGGCCTGCTTCGCCAATGGTGACGGCAACATCACCGCCGCCGGCACGAATATCGATGTGCGCAACAACATCTTCAGCCTCACCGGCACCAACGGCAACGCGGGCGGCAACTGGTGGGCCTTCTATTCCAGGGCCACCTCGTTGGCCGGCTCCACGGTGAACTACAACGTGCTGCATTGCGCAGGCACAGGCGCCACCAACAACGTCGGCTTCCTCAACTCCACCTCATACGCCACCCTGCCCACCTGGCAGGCGGCCAGCACGCAGGACGCCAACTCGGTGGTGACGGCCCCGGTGTTCAACTCCACCACGGACCTGCACCTGATCCCGGGCTCCAATGTGCTGCTTAACAACCTGGGCACGCCGATCGCCGCGGTGACCACGGACATCGATGGCGACGTGCGCAGCGGCACCACCCCCGACATGGGCGCCGACGAGTTCAGTGTTCCCCTGCAGGATGCCGGGATCACAGCGATCGTGCTGCCTCCCAGCCTTTGCGGCGGCAGCGCCGTGGTGTCCGCCACGGTGACCAACTTCGGCCTCACCCCCCTCACCAGCGTGCTCATCGACTGGTCGGTGGACGGCGTTCCGCAACCGCAGGCCAACCCTGGCGCCATCAACATTGCCACGGGCGCCTCTCAGACCTTCGCCCTGGGCAGCTACACGTTCGTCGTGGGCCAGGTCTACTCCATCACCGCCGCCACCACCGCACCGAACGGCGGTGTGGACGGCAACACGAGCAACGACGCATTCACTGCACCGGGTATCACCACCGGGCTTACCGGCACCTACACGGTGGGTGCGGGCGGCGACTTCACCACCCTGACGGCGGCCGCGAACGCGTTCAACAGCACCTCCCTGTGCGGTCCGGTGGTGTTCAGCCTGCTCGATGCCACCTACCCGGGCGAGACCTTCCCCATCACCTTCAACGCGAACACCGGCTCGAGCAGCACCAATACGCTGACGATCCGCCCGGCCACCGGGGTCACGACCACCATCACAGGTGGATTGGCCAGCGGTGCGCTGATCAAGCTGAACGGCGCCGATTGGGTGACCATCGATGGCAGCAACAGCGGTGGCACCGATCGCAGCCTTACGATCAACAACACGGCCACCACCGCTGCTGCGGGCATCTGGATCAGCAGCCTGGGCAACGGTGCCGGGGCCACGAACAACACGGTGAAGAACTGCGTGATCACCGCGACCGGTTCGGCCACGGGCAGCTATGGCATCGCGGTCTCGGGCGCCACCATCGCTTCGGCCGGTGGCGACAATGACAATACGACCCTGCAGAACAACGCCATCAGCAGCCGCAACACCGGCATCTATGCGAACGGCAACGCCGCCGTGAGCGCCGGTGGCATGGACAACCTGGTGGTCGCTGGCAATGAGTTCACTTCCTCGGGCACTTCCGCACCCACCTACGGCGTGCAGGTGGCGAACGCACTGGGCGCATCGATCGATGCCAATACGTTCAACCTGAGCACGACGGCCGCCACGGCCCCCGTGGCCATGTCCTTGGAAGCCAACGTGTCCAACACCTCGGTCACGCGCAACCGGGTAGAATCGCTCTTCTCGTCGAACACGGGCGGCTATGGCGGTCGGGGCATCGCCGTGGGCACGGGCACCACGAACGCGAACATCACCATCGCCAACAACTTCATCGCCGGTGTGAACGGCTCCAACTGGACCAGCTTCGGCAACAGTTCGGCCATGGGCATCGCGCTGGGCATGGTGGGGAACAGCACCACCATCACCACGGTGACGGGCGGCATCAGCATCCACCACAACACGGTGAACCTCGAAGGCAACTACCTGGGCACCTCCACCACGGCCAACAAGATCACCGCCGCCATCTACGTGGGCAGTGGCGCCAGCAACCTGGACATCCGCAACAACCTGTTCTCCAACTCGCTGGTGAACACGCTGGCCACCGCCAAGGCCTATGCGATCTACTCGGCTGCGGCCAACACGGCGTTCACGAACATCAACTACAACAACTACTACACCGGCGGCTCACAGGCGGTGCTCGGCTTCCTTGGCGCGGACCAGACCACCTTCGGTGCGCTGCAGACCGCCCTCGGCGGCAACACCAGCTCCAGCAACATCGCGCCGGTCTTCACCTCCGCCACGGACCTGCACCTGGTGCCCGCGAGCAATCCGGGCCTGGACAACACCGGTACGCCGATCGCCGGCATCACCCTCGACATTGATGGCGACCTGCGCAGCCTTGGCACACCGGACATGGGCGCCGACGAGTTCACCGGTCCGGATTGCTCGATCGCTACCGGTGGAACGATCACCCCGGCCACCGCGCTGGTCTGCGGCTCCGCCACGTACACCATGACCGCTGTTGGTGCGACCGCCGGTACCGGCATCGTGTACCAATGGGAGGTGAGCTCGGTGGGCGGCGGCGTGGGCTTCGCCCCGGTTACCGGCGGCACGGGCGCCAACAGCCCCAGCTACACCACGGGGGTGCTCGCGCCCGGCCAGTACTACTTCCGCCTGAAGGTGGACTGCACACCCGCCTTCCTCACGGATTATTCCAACGAGCTCGCCCTGGAGGTCGACAACCCGCCGCTGACGCCGACGGTGTACACGATCGACAACACGCTGCCCACGGGCGGCTCCAACTTCGCGAGCTTCACCGAGGCCATCAACTTCGTGAACGGCTATACGGCCTGCGGCCTTTCCGCGGCGATCACCTTCAACGTGACCGCCGGCCAGACCTTCACGGAGGACCCGCCTGCGATCACGGTCTCCGGCACGGCCTTGAGCCGCCTCACCTTCCAGCGCAGTGGCACCGGTGCGAACCCGGTGGTGGTGCCCGCTGGCACCGCCGGCACGGCCGACTTCGGTCTGGGCATCAGTGGTGGCGACTTCATCACCTTTGATGGCATCGATGTGAACTCCCCGGGGCCGAGCTCCGTGGTGGAGCACGGCTACCTCGTGCGCAACGCCAGCGCCACCAATGGCGCGCAGGGTGTGATCATCAAGAACTGCGCGGTGGCCCTGAACCGCAGCTTCAGCATTACGATGGGTGTCGTGAGCACCAACAGCACCACGGTGGGTGGTGGCTTCACGCCTTCGAGCGCGAGCGGCGCCAACAGCGACCTGCTGCTGGACAACATCACCGTGACCAGCTGCCTGAACATGGGCATCCGGGTGGAGGGCAACGCGAGCTTCCCGGTGCTCAACAATGTGATCCAGAACTGCACGGTGGGCGCGCCCTACACCGGCATCGTCCTGCCGGACATCGGCAGCTCCACCGCCACGACGGCGCCCTCGGGCATCTACGCCACCAACGTGCAGGACATCAAGGTGCGGTTCAACACCGTACGCAACATCGGCGGTTTCAGCGCCACGCCGAAGGGCATCTGGGTGAACGCGGCCGTGGGCACCGCCAACGAGGTGAACAACAACCAGGTGCAGGGTGTGCGCACCATGAACAACTCGGCCAGCCTGGCGCGCGGGATGGAGGCGAACTGTTCCGCCACCGGTACGAACGCGTTATACATCTGGAACAACACCGTGAGCGACATCAGCACGGCCTACACCACCGCAAGCACCACGCGCTACATCTCCGGCCTGTTCGTGGGTGGCGCCAGTGCCTCCTCCACCTACTACGTGGACCACAACACCATCGCGGTGGATGGAAGCGCCTCGCCCAACGTGTCGAGCGCGTGTTTCGAAGTGGGCGGCGTAACGGCCACCCACCTGGTGCGCAACAACATCTTCGCCAACCTCACAGCGAACCAGACCGGAACGCCGTTCCACGTGGCCGTGTTCTCCCCGACCGCGGCCTCCCTTGGCTCGGCCACCTCGGAGTGGAACTACAACGACCTGTACGTTCCCAACACGGGCCGTGGCTTTGCCGGTGCGCTGACCACGACCAACCTGTACGCGACGATCGCCGCGCTCAATACGGCCGTCACCACCCCGGCCAACAACGACCAGAACTCGGTGAGCGTTGACCCGTCGTTCTACGGTGTGCCAGGCGACCTGCATGTGTACGGCAGTGGGGTGAACGGCACCGGCGGCAGCACCACCACGGTGCCCCCGATCGCGGCCATGCCCTGGGCATCCACCGACATCGATGGGCAGACCCGCCAGGATCCGCCGGACATGGGCGCCGACGAGTTCACGCCGCCTACCTGCCTGCCTCCGACCGGCATCTCCATCACGGCACTGTCCTCTTCGACCGCCACGTTCACCTGGACGAACAACGGTGCCTTGAGCTACGACTGGGAAGTGCGCACCAGCGGCGCCGCGGGCTCCGGCCCGGCCGGTCTGGTGGCAAGCGGCAACACGGCCAGTGGCCCGGTGAGCGTTACCGGCCTTGCGGGCAGTGCAGGCCATGTGGCCTACGTGCGCTCGAACTGCGCGGGTGCGCAGGTGAGCCCGTGGACCTCCGTGCTCTTCATTACCCCTGCAGGTTGTGACCAGGTCTTCACCGACGATGGTGGGGCCGGCAACTACACCAACAACCAGAACACCATCACCACCATCTGCCCGGGCAACACCGCCACGGAACGTGTAGCGGTGCAGTTCACCAGCTTTACCACCAACGTGGCCGATCCGCTCTATGTCTATGACGGAACGAGCACGGCCGACCCGCTGATCACCGGTCCCCTGGGCGTTCAAGGCTCCTTCCCGGCCGGTGGCTGGGGTGGCAGCGGCCTCGCCAACGCGCCGCAGAACACGGGCATCCAAGGCCTGGTGCTCGCTACCAACCCCAGTGGCTGCCTCACCTTCCAGCACCGCTCGGATGCGGCGACCGTTGCCGCCGGTTGGGCTGCGAACGTGATCTGCCAACCCACCAACTTCACCTGCGCCACCGCCCAGCCGATCGGCTGCTTCGACATCCAGCTCGGCAGCACGCAGGGATCCACCAATACGCTGCCCACCAGTGCGTGCGCCTTCAACGGCGCACCGAGCTCTGGCGGTGTGAACTGGTGGGTGTACACGGCCACGACCAATGACGATGTGCGCTTCAAGGTGAGCAACCCCGGCTTTGACGTGCGCCTGAGCGCGTTCCGTCCGGTACCCGACTGCAACAACCTGGTCTGCATCGGTGCGGTTGACAACACCGCGGGCTTTGGCCAGGGTGGTGAACTGAAGGTGGCCTGCGCTCCGGGTGATGTGATCTACCTGGCCGTGCACGGGATCGGATCGGGAGTCTACTCCCTGGAGACCGACTGCACGGCCCCCTGCGCGGTGCCCGCCCCCAATGACCTGTGCAGCGGTGCCACGAACATGCCGCTCGCCGGCTTCGTGCCTGTGACCGTGGTGGACGACAACACCTGCGCCTACGTCGATGGCCCCACGCTCACCAGCGGCACCAGCCCGGTGCAGGGCCTGTGGTACACCTTCAGCAGCGGCGTGAACAGCATTGTGCGCATGTACCTGGGCACCCCGGGTTCCGCGACCGGTCTGCGCTATGCCCTCTTCGATGGCACCTGCAACGGCCTCAGCGCGCTCAGCGAGGTCGCCAACGGCATCGCTCCCCCGACCTACTACGTGAACCTGCCCGTGACCCCGGGCAACACCTACAAGCTGCTGGTCTACAACGGCGGTGGCGTAGGCGTGGAAGGCACCTACACCCTTGGCCTGGAGGCTCCGCCCCTGGACGATGCCGCCATCACGGCGATCCTGAGCCCCCTGCCCACCGTGTGCGGCACCCAGCTCCAGCCGGTGGTGAAGCTCGCCAACCTCGGGGAGAACACCCTGACCGGCGTGGTGATCAACG
>JAEUSV010000045.1 GCA_016788485.1 Flavobacteriales bacterium | reverse complement strand
GGCGACTACACCGACTTCTACAGCAGCCGCCAGCACGCCTACAACGTGGGCTGTATGTTCCGCGACCCCGCCAACGCGCTGCTGCCCAACTGGCTGCACCTGCCCGTGGGCTACCACGGCCGCGCCAGCAGCATCGTGGTGAGCGGCACGCCCATCCGCCGCCCCATGGGCCAGTACAAGCCCGCGCCCGACGCCGCGCCGGTGTTCGGCCCCACGCGCCAGCTCGACATGGAACTCGAGGTCGCCTTCATCACCTTCGAGGGCAATGCGCTCGGCGACCGCATCACCACCGCCGAGGCGGAGGAGAAGATCATGGGCCTGGTGCTCTTCAACGACTGGAGCGCGCGCGACATCCAGGCCTGGGAATACGTGCCCCTGGGCCCCTTCCTGGGCAAGAACTTCGGCAGCAGCATGAGCCCCTGGGTGGTGCTGCTCGACGCGCTCGAGCCCTTCCGCACCGCCAGCCCCATGCAGGACCCGCCCGTGCTGCCCTACCTGCAGCAGCAGGGACACCACCACTTCGACATCGCCCTGGAGGCCGGCATCGCCACCGGCGACGGCCGCGAGACGGTGATCTGCCGCAGCAACTTCAAGCACCTGTACTGGAGCATGGCCCAGCAGCTCGCGCACCACACGGTGAACGGCTGCAACGTGCGCTGTGGCGACGTGATGGCCAGCGGCACCATCAGCGGCGACACCGAGGACAGCTACGGCAGCCTGCTCGAGCTCACGTGGAAGGGCACCAAGCCCCTGAAGCTGCACGACGGCACCGAGCGGAAGTTCCTGCAGGACGGCGACACCCTGGTGATGCGCGGCCATTGCGAGAAGGACGGCGTGCGCATCGGCTTCGGCGAGGTCCGCGGCGAGGTGCTGCCGG
The DNA here is from genome assembly GCA_016788485.1 of Flavobacteriales bacterium. GTDB lineage: Bacteria > Bacteroidota > Bacteroidia > Flavobacteriales_F > PHOS-HE28 > PHOS-HE28. The sequence continues at coordinate 48,295 of JAEUSV010000045.1, read as the reverse complement.
CCCGCTGAGCGCTCCAGCCCTTCGTAACTTTCGGCCATGAGCACGGCACAGCCCGCCGCTCCGGTCATCGACCTGGAGAAGGAGAAGGAGGAGATCGTAAGCCGCTACAAGGGCCTGCTGCGGAGCCTGCGCGGCGAGCGCACCAGCGAGGACACGCGCACCATCCGCAAGGCCTTCAACATCGCCGTGGAGGCCCACAAGGACCAGCGACGCAAGAGCGGTGAGCCCTACATCTACCACCCCATCGCCGTGGCGCGCATCTGCGCCGAGGAGATCGGGCTGGGCACCACCAGTGTGGTGGCCGCGCTGCTGCACGACACCGTCGAGGACACCGACCTCACGCTCGACGAGGTGCGCGACCTCTTCGGCCCCACGGTGGCCACCATCATCGACGGGCTCACCAAGATCAGCACCGTGCAATGGCAGACGGACAGCATGCAGGCGGAGAACTTCCGCAAGGTGCTGCTGACCCTGGCGCAGGACGTGCGCGTGATCCTGGTGAAGCTGGCCGACCGGCTGCACAACATGCGCACGCTCGACAGCATGGCGCGCGACAAGCAGCTGAAGATCGCCAGCGAGACCCTCTTCCTCTACGCCCCCCTGGCGCACCGCCTGGGCCTGTACAACATCAAGACCGAGCTCGAGGACCTCAGCCTCAAGTTCAAGGAGCCCGAGATCTACACCGAGATCGAGCAGAAGCTGAAGAAGGGCGAGGCCGTGCGCAAGCGCTTCATCAGCCGCTTCACCCTGCCCATCCGCGAGGCGCTCGACCGCGAGGGCTTCGGCTACGAGATCAAGGGGCGGCCCAAGAGCATCCACAGCATCTACAACAAGATGCTGAAAAAGCACGTCACCTTCGAGGAGGTCTACGACGTCTTCGCCATCCGCATCATCGTCGACAGCAAGCAGGAGCTCGAGAAGGCCGATTGCTGGAAGGTGTACAGCATCGTCACCGACTACTACCAGCCCAACCCCGACCGGCTGCGCGACTGGATCAGCATCCCCAAGGCCAACGGCTACGAGAGCCTGCACACCACCGTGATGAGCCCCGGCGGCCGCTGGGTGGAGGTGCAGATCCGCAGCCGCCGGATGGACGAGATCGCCGAGATGGGCCTGGCCGCGCACTACCGCTACAAGGACGACGACACGCACGCCAACGCGCTCGACGCCATGCTCACCAAGATCCGCGAGATCCTCGAGGACCCCGGCAGCAGCGCGCTCGACTTCGTCAACGATTTCAAGCTGAACCTCTTCAGCGACGAGATCATGGTCTTCACCCCGAAAGGCGAGATGCGCAACCTGCCGGCCGGCGCCACCGCGCTCGACTTCGCCTTCGAGATCCACAGCCAGGTGGGCCGCCAGTGCATCGGCGCCAAGGTGAACCACAAGCTGGTGCCCCTGAGCCAGCCCCTGCGCAACGGCGACCAGATCGAGATCATCACCAGCAAGAAGCAGCAACCCAAGGAGGACTGGCTCACCTACGCCGTCACCGCCAAGGCCAAGCAGGCCATCAAGGTGGCGCTGCGCGAACAGAAGCGCAAGCTGGCCGTGGTGGGGCGAGAGACCGTGCAGCGCGTGCTGCGCGGCTGGGGCGCCAAGTTCGACGTGCAGAACATCGGCACCCTGGTGGAGCACTTCCGCGCCACCTCGCCCACCGACCTGTACTGGCAGATCGCCCGCGGCCGCCACGACCTGGCCGCCCTGGGCCAACCCACCGTGAAGAACGGCCGCCTGGTGCTGCCGCGCGTGAAACACAAGGAGGAGGAGCGCACGCTGGAGGAGGTGGTGAGCGAGATGCGCGGGCAGACCAACAGCACCCTCAGCATCGGTGACGACCTGCACAAGATCGAGTACAAGCTCAGTTCCTGCTGCAACCCCATCCCCGGCGACGACGTGTTCGGCTTCATCACCGAGCACGAGGGCATCCGCATCCACCGCGTGAGCTGCCCCAACGCCGTGCAGCTCATGAGCAACTTCGCCTACCGCATCGTGAAGGCGCGGTGGAAGGGCAAGGACAGCGTGGAGTTCCTCGCCGGCATCACCTTCAGCGGCATCGACGCCGTGGGCCTGGTGAACAAGATCACCACCATCATCAGCCACGAGCACAACGTGAACATGCGCTCCATCAGCTTCGAGAGCAACGACGGCATCTTCGAGGGCAAGGTGATGGCCTACGTGCACGATGCCGAGCATCTGCGCTCCCTGATGGACAAGCTGCGGCGCGTGCGCGGCGTGCGGATGGTGGAACGCATTGACCACTAGGCCATTAGGTTTCCCTTTCCCGGCGCTACCTTCGCGCTGTCAATGGCCACGCCCGACATCAGCCAGAACGTGCAGCGCCTCTTCAGCGACTACCTGGAGCAGAACGGGCACCGCAAGACGCCGGAGCGCTTCGCGATCCTGTCGGAGATCTACGACCACGACGGGCACTTCGACATCGAGCGGCTGTACGCCCGCATGAAGCAGAAGAAGTACCGCGTGAGCCGGGCCACCCTGTACAACACCATGGACCTGCTGCTGGACTGCCGGCTCGTGCGGCGCCACCAGTTCGGCCGCGACCGCTCGCAGTTCGAGAAGGCGTACAGCTACCGCCAGCATGACCACCTGATCTGCACCGGCTGCGAGAAGGTGATGGAGTTCTGCGACCCGCGCATCCAGGCCATCCGCAGCACCGTGGGCGAGGTGCTCGGCTTCCAGGTGGAGAGCCACGCCCTGCACATCTACGGCCTGTGCCCCGCTTGCCAGGCGAAACGAAAGACCGAATGACCGTGACCGACCGACCCACCTTCGAACTGCAGGTGTCCGAGCAGCAGGGCTGCAAGGTGTTCCACCTGCAGGGCCGCCTCATGGACCAGCAGCAGGCCGACAACCTGATGAGCACGCTCGACCACGAGCTGGGGCAGGGCCACACCGCGGTGGTGCTCGACCTCGCCGCCCTGCAGTACATGAACAGCACGGGCCTCAACATCCTCATCAACGTGCTCACGCGCACCCGCAACGCCGGCGGCGACGTGATCCTCGCGGGCCTGTCGCAGGGCGTGAAGCAGCTCTTCGTGGTCACCAAGCTCGACTCGGTGTTCACCATCACGGCCGACGTGCCCGCGGCCATCGCCAAGTTCCGCGGATGAGCGCCCGCGTCGACGTGCTTCTCGGCGCCCAATGGGGCGACGAGGGCAAGGGCAAGGTGGTGGACGTGATCACCCCGGGCTATGCCGTCATCGCCCGCTTCCAGGGCGGTCCCAACGCCGGCCATACGCTGCTCTTCGAGGGTCGCAAGCATGTGCTCCACACCATCCCCAGCGGCATATTCCGCGAGGGCGTGATGAACCTGGTGGGCAACGGCGTGGTGATCGACCCCGTGATCTTCCTGAAGGAGGTGGACGCCCTGGCCAAGGCCGGTGTGGACGTGAAGGACCGCCTGCTCATCGGCCGCCGCGCACACCTGATCCTGCCCACGCACCGCGCGCTCGACGCCGCCAGCGAGGCCGAGAAGGGCAAGGAGAAGATCGGCAGCACGCTCAAGGGCATCGGGCCCACCTACATGGACAAGACCGGCCGCAACGGCTTCCGCGTGGGCGACCTGGAGCGCGCCGACATGATGGACCGCTACAGGGCCCTGGTGCGCAAGCACGAGCGCCTGCTCGCGGGGCACGAGCACGTGATCGATTGGAAGGCCTACGAGGGCGAATGGCTCGACGCTGTGCAGCGCCTGCGCACCATCACCCTGGTGGACAGCGAGCACTGGCTCGATGAGCAGCTCAACGCCGGGCGCAAAGTGCTGGCCGAAGGTGCGCAGGGCACCCTGCTCGACATCGACTTCGGCACCTACCCCTTCGTTACCAGCAGCAACACCATCACCGCCGGCGCCTGCACGGGGCTGGGCGTGCCGCCCACGCGCATCGGCCGCGTCATCGGCATCTTCAAGGCCTACTGCACCCGCGTGGGCAGCGGCCCCTTCCCCACTGAGCTCAACGACGAGGTCGGCGAGCGGATCCGCCAGGCCGGCCACGAGTTCGGCAGCACCACCGGCCGTGCGCGCCGCTGCGGCTGGCTCGACCTGCCCGCGCTCAAGTACGCCGTGATGATCAATGGCGTGAGCGAGCTGGCCATGATGAAGGCCGACGTGCTCAGCGGGATGGACACCATCCGCGTCTGCACGCACTACAAGGTGAACGGCCGCCTCACCGACCGCCTGCCTTACGACATCACCGGCACAGTGGAACCGGTGTACGCCGACCTGCCCGGCTGGGGCGCCCTCAGCGTGAGCGAGGCACTGCCCGCCAGCCTGGAGGCCTACATCCGCCGCATCGAGGAGGCCACCGGCGTGCCCGTGAAGCTCGTGAGCCTGGGCCCCGACCGCGCCGAGACGCTCATGCGCGACACCGCCGCCGTGGCAGGCTGATGGCCCGCCCTTCCGCACCGGTCCCCATTCCCGCTGCCCTGCAGGACCGACTGCGCACGCAGCTCGGTACCGAGGCCGAAGCGCTGCTCGCCGCGCTGGACATGCCCACGCCCGTCAGCATCCGCCTGAACCCGGCGAAGCCCGTGGACCTTGGGGGAACGGCCATCCCCTGGTGCGCCACCGGCCGCTACCTGGCCGAACGCCCCGTCTTCACGCTCGACCCGCTGCTGCACGCCGGCTGCTACTACGTGCAGGAGGCCGCGAGCATGCTGCTGGAGCAGGCCTTCGCGGCGAGCGGGCTGGCCGGACAGGACATCGCCGCGCTCGACCTGTGCGCCGCGCCGGGCGGCAAGAGCACCCACCTGGCCGCACTGCTCACACCCGGGTCCCTGCTGGTGAGCAACGAGGTGGAGCGCAAACGCCAGCCCGCCCTCCTCGAGAACGTGTGGAAATGGGGGCGCATGGGCCACGTGGTCACGGGCGATACGCCGGAGCGCTTCGCCGCGCTCGGCCCGTTCTTCGACCTCATCGTGGTCGACGCGCCCTGCAGCGGCGAGGGCATGATGCGCAAGGACCCTTTCGCGCGCGAGCAGTGGTCGCCGAAGCTGGTGGCCCGGTGCGCCGCCACCCAGCATGCCATCCTCGACCAGGCCTGGTGCGCTCTTGCGCCCGGTGGAACGCTCATCTACAGCACCTGCACATGGAGCTCCGAGGAGGACGACGGCGCGCTCGAACACCTGTACACGCTGGGTGCCCTGCCCGTGGCACTGCCCGACCTGTCGGCGTTCGGTGTGGTGCGCAAGACGCATGGGGCCGTGGCCTATCCGCACCGCTTGAAGGGCGAGGGTTTCTTCATCGGCCTGGTGCGCAAGCCCGGCGAACGGCGGCCCAGGGAGCCGCGCGCCAACGTCCCCGACAGGCTCGCGCACCAAGGCATCGTGCACCGTGTACAGCCGGCCTGGGCGCAGCAGGTGGCCCAGTTCTGCGCCACCGTCCGCACACTGGCGGCCGGCACCCCGTGGAGCGCGGTGGGGCCCGATGGCGGCGAGGTGCCACAACCCGCCGCGGCATACACCGGGACCACCTTGGAGCATGCGGCCGACCTGCCGGTGGACCGCGCACAGGCACTGACCTTCCTGCGCGGCGAAGCGCTGCGCCTTGGGGATGCCCCCGCAGGCAGCTGGCGGCGCATCACCTACGCGGGCCATGGCCTGGGCTTCGTGCGCGGTGCGGGCAACCGATGGAACAACCAGCTGCCGGCCGCGTGGCGCATCCGCATGCGGTGATGTGGGGGTGCTAACTTTCCGGCGTGCCGGATCCACCGCGTAACGCGGCGGCGGCAGCGCAGCATCGCATGACGGGCTTCCTCGACTGGTTCGACCGCCACAAAACGGGCATCATCGGCTCGTTGATGCTGCACACCACGGTGCTCTTCTATTTCGCCTTCCAGGACCTGCGCAGCGAGCCCGAGGAGCACGAGCGGTCGGAGCTGCGCGTGGAGGTGGCGCCGCCCATCAGCGAGGAGGAGTTCGAGCGCATCGAGCAGCAGATCGTCACCGGCCAGCCCGTGGAGGTGAAAGCCCTATCGAGCAACGTCACTGCCCAGTACAGCGCACCGCGCTTGAGCGCGCGCACCCAGGAGCGCATGGCCGAGGCCGTGGAAGAGGACCTACGGGCCATGGAGCAGGCCGAGTTCGACCGGCTGCGCGCCGAGCGTGCCGCCCGGGGCGAGGACATCGAGGTGCCCGAGCTCGACCCCACCCGGTGGGACCCGCAGCGGTACGAGCAGCAGCAGAACGCCCCCAAGCCCGTGCGGGTGGAGGGCGTGGCCATGGTGGAGTACGACCTTCAGGACCGTTCGGACCAGTACCTGCACCGCCCGGGCTTCCAATGCCGTTCCGGAGGCGTGGTGTTGATCCGGGTGCAGGTGGGCGCGGACGGCAGGGTGCAGCGCGCGGAGCTCGATGCCTCCGCCAGCTCCACCAGCGACGACTGCCTGGTGGAAAAAGCGCTGGGGTCGGCCCGTTCCGCCCGGTTCAACCGCTCCGCTTCAGCCCCGGACCCGCAAAAAGGCTGGATCAAGTACACCTTCCTGAGCCAATAGCGGCCATAATGTCCGCTAACCGGGCACTGAATGCGCCATATCGGCACATTTTCCCGTCTGGTATCGGGCTTGACGGACGTGGTTCACCAATGCGAACCAAACCACACAACACCATGACCCTCGCGAAATACCGTCCGCAAGGCACCGTGATGAGCCCCTTCAACGACTTCGTGAACGAGTTCTTCGGCCGCGACATCACCCAGCTGCTCGGCAGCGATGAGATGAAGCGCACCATGCCCAGCGTGAACATCACCGAACGCGCGGAGGATTACAAGCTGGAAATGCTGGCCCCGGGCTATGAACGCCAGGACCTGAAGATGAACGTGGAGGACGAGGTTCTCACGATCAGTGCGGAGCACAAGAGCGAGCAGTCGAAGGAGAACGAGCGCTACACCCGCCGTGAGTTCAGCCGCAGCAGCTTCAGCCGCAGCTTCCGCCTGCCGGAGGGCACGCAGCACGACGCGATCAAGGCCGAGTACACCAACGGCGTGCTGAGCGTGATCATCCCGAAGGTCGCTCCCAGGAAACCGAGCGTGCGCGAGATCCAGATCGGTTGATCCCCCTCCCCGGTCATCGCGCCCACGAAGGCCCCGCCTCCCCTTGGAGCGCGGGGCTTCGTGCGTTCGGGGGCAGGTCGTAACCCGATCAGCATGGATCACGTATGTACTTAACGAAAAGCACCAAGGCCATGCGCGCTAACGTCAGCTACTACAAGGAGATCCTCGACAAGATCAGCTTCGCGGACCGCGGCACCTTCCGCAAGGAGCTGAAGAAGGCGTTCCGCTTGCTCGGGCCCGAGGAGCGCGCCGAGCTCAAGCAGTGGTTCCGCAGCATGTGCGTGTGCCGCGTGCAGGAGGATGCCCTGCAGCCCGTTCCCGCCGAGCGGGGCGGAAGGCTCAGTTGAAGGTGTTGCTGTTCCAGCAATCGCGGCTGAACCGGCCATGGAACGCGAACCAGCTGAACACCGTGAAGCTGGCGAGCACCATGGCGCTCCAGAACAGGAACAGGAGGCGGTGCCCTCCCCACCACCCTGCATCGGGGTCGGTGGTGATGATGATGTTCGGGGCCAGCATGGCCGCCAGGAAAGCCAGCGCGAACACGCAGGCCCCCAGGGTGGCGGGCGAACGGAACGGCCACGCCATCACCGCACGAACGGGTGACATGTCGCGGCCCCAGCGGTGGACCAGGTAATAGTGCGAAGGCCCGACCGGCACGAAGAGCAGCGGATCGGCGTCCGCATCGCAAAGGCGGAACCGGTCCGCAGGGGCCATGATGCGGAAACCGCGCAACGGGGCGCTCGCCCGGTCCTCCAGTCGGCGCAGGTGGTGGATGGCCTGCGGAGGCAGGTCACCGCGGAAGCGTCCCGCATCCAGGAACCGCAGCCGGTATTTCACGCAGAGGTCCCGGATGGAGTCCACATGGAACACGCGCTCCGGGTCGATGCGGTCGATGATGTTCACGCGGTGCCCCTTGCTGCTGAGCACCACGGCCCGCAGGATGTCGTCGCGCTTCTGTTCGCGCTCAAGGATGTCGTGCACCTCCTCGAGGAGAAGCTCCTGCCCCAGCAGGATGCGCTCGAGGCGCTCGTTGTTCGCTTGGAGCTCCATGGTCGTGCTGTGCGGGGATAACGACCGGGGTATCGCCCTTGTTCGAGCGGTTTATTCGCTGGCCTCGGACGTCTCCGCGGACTCCTCGGCGGCGGCCAGGGCACGCACATGGGCCGGTGCATCAGCGGCGATGCTGGTGGTCACCGCACGGTTGGGCAGCATGAGGCGCGTCTGGGCGGCCACCGGGTTGGGTTCGCCGGTGGTACCGCGCTCCACCACCACGTGCCAGAGGCCGTCATGCGGCACCACGAAACGCACCGGGGACTCCTCGTAGAGACCGCCGAAGTAGGTGTGCGTGCGGGTGTTCTTGTACCGCTTGTAATCCATGGCCGTCATGAACTTCACACGGGCGGCGCGGTCGAGCTCCACCTCGATGATCTCCTTCTTCTTGGCCTGGTATTGCTTGAACAGGAATTTCATCCGTTGCGCTGGTTGCACGGTAAATATACACGGTCGCGGCAACTCTCACAGCTTCACGCTCAGCACCGGGAAGGTCGTGTGGTTCACGATGTCCTCCGTCAGGCTGCCATTGACCACATGGAAAAAGCCCGTGCGGCCATGCGTGGCCATGGCGATGAGGTCGGCGTCGATGCTGCGGGCGAAGTTGAGGATGCCCTCCTCGATGCTGAGGTCGTTGTAGATGGTGGTGGTGAACTTGCGCAGTTCGTGCCGTTGCAGGAAGGCATCGAAGGACTTCAGCGAATCCTCGCTTCGCTCGAAGTTCTTCGGGGTGTTCACCTTCAGCAGGTGCACCTTGGGGTCGAACAGGCGCACCAGCTCCAGGAAGGCATCGAACTTGGCCACATCCTCCTCGGTGAAGTTGGAGGCGTAGACCAGGTCGTTCACCTGGAAGTCCTCCACCCGGTGCTTGATCACCAGCACGGGCATGGGGGCCTGCCGAACGATCTTCTGGGTGTTGCTTCCCACCACGCCCTTCAGGCCCTTCGCCCCGTGCGAACCCATCACCACCAGGTCCATCTGGGCGAGCCGTTCGTTCTTGAACATCTCGGTGAGCGTCATCTGGCGGAGCATGAACTTCTTCAGTTCGATGCCCTGCAGGAAGGGCAGCTCCGGCACCACGTCCAGCCTGGCCTCGATCTCGTCCCGCAGCTTGCGGTTCTCCACGTGGAAATCCGTCTTCTGCTCGTAGACATGCACGATGTCGATGCAGGCGCCGGTGAGGCGTGCGATCTTGGCGGCCACGCGCAACGCGTCGGTCGCACAATCCGAGAAGTCGTAAGGGACGAGGATGTTCTTGATGGCCATGGCGCTCCGGTTCTTGGGTCGGGAAAAGATAAGCGGCATCGGACGATCCCCCGAATGACAACGGTCGTGCACGCTACATTCGCGCCATTCCCCATGGACCGGTACGAACTGGCCGCCAGCGACAAGACGCCCTACGTGCTGCTCGACCCCGCACAGGGCCGGTTGGAGGTGCGCGGCTGTTCGATCCACGAGAACGCCGACCGGTTCTTCCTGCCCCTGCTCGACCTCGTAGAGGCTTATGCCAAGGTCCCGGCTGCGCGCACCCAGGTGGTGGTATCCCTCACCTACTTCAACAGCAGCTCGGCGAAGTACCTGCTGGACCTGCTCAAGGTGCTTGACGAGGTCCATGCCGCCGGCCTAGGGCGGGTGGAGCTGGAATGGCGCTACGACGAAGGCGACCTGGACATGGAGGAGGCCGGCTCGGACTACAAGGGCCTGCTGGGCATGCCGGTGAAGCTGGTGGCCGTGGGCTGAGCCTCAGGGCTCCTGGAAGCGCGTCCGCCACACCCGTTCATCCACCGCGAGGCCATCACGGAAATGGTACACCTGCCCCCAGGGGTGCTGCACCCGCTTGTAGACCACCGTGGCGCCTTCCTCGCGCACGGTGCGCTCGATGACGAAGGCGTTGCCCTCCTTGTAGCGGCGCTCCTCACCGCCGGCCGCGATCCACTCCGGTGGTCCCGGCTCGGTCGGTGCCACCTGCACAGGTGCAGAGCCCGTTGCCGGGGGCGGAGCCGCGGGGCGTGGTGCTGCCTGTTGGGCTCCCATCGGGGGCGCCGTGGCCGGGGCCGGTGTCTCCGTCGGTACCACCGGGGCCTCAGGGGCCGAACGAGCGCCGAGCAGGGCCTCCAGGTCCTGGATCTTCACCTTGGGGTACACGTTGTACGGACGCATGGCGCGCGCGCGCTGGAAGGTGGCCAGGGCCTCCTCGTACCGGCCCGCCTGGAAATGGGCCTCCCCTTCCGCCATCACCTGCTGGTAGGCCTGGTCGGAGGCGGCCTCCTTCACCTCGCGCTCGGCGATGCGGCTGCGCTCCTTGGCCGACAGCCCCTTGAACTCGTCGGTGAGGCTGCCGCGATCCCCCTGAGCGAGGACAGGCGCGCTCCAGCCGCAGAGCGCGGCCAGGCAGGCATGCACTATCCCCGTGCGGGTGATCGTTATCATTCGGCCGTGTGCGCTCCTACGTAATTTTGCGGCCGCTTGTTCCACCTTCCCATCTGAAATCCAACAGGTTGAACAAGTGTACACCACCCTCATCCCGCACTTTCACCCAAAACCAAGAACAATGAAACGCATCCTGTTCAGTGCCCTGGCCGCCACGCTGTTCGTGTGGTCGTGCAAGGAGGACCCGACCCAGAGCGAGCAGTACAAGCAGCTCGAGGAGACCAACCAGTCCATCTCCGCGGAATCGGGCATGAAGGACTCCACCATCAACAACATGTTCGGGGCCTTCAACCGGATCAGCGAGAACCTGCGCGCGATCCGCGAGAAGCAGGGCCTGCTGGTGAAGGGCGATGGCGGCGTGGAGAGCGGTGCCGACATGGAGACGCGCATCATCAGCGACCTGGGCGCCATCGATTCGCTGCTGGCCGAGAACAAGAAGCTGATCGCCCGCATGCGCAAGGACGCCAAGGCGCAGGGTGGCAAGATCGCCGAGCTCCAGAAGACCATCGACGAGCTGGAGCGCACCATCGGGGAGCGCGATGCCGAGATCTCCACGCTGAAGGAGCAACTGGCCAGCACCAACGCCTCCCTCGCGAGCATGATCCAGATGTACCAGGACAAGGACCAACTGGCCACCATGCAGCGCTCGGAGCTCAACACCGCCTGGTACTGCGTGGGCACCAAGAAGGAGCTCACCGAGAACGGCGTGCTCACCAAGGAGGGCGGCTTCATCGGCATCGGCAAGGTGCAGAAGCTGAACACCGAATCGATGAACAAGGACTACTTCAAGCAGGTCGACATCACGCAGGTGATGGAGGTGCCCATCAATGGCAAGAAGGCCAAGGTGGTGACGAGCCACCCCGCGGGCAGCTACAAGTTCGAAGGCGCGGTGGACAAGCTGGTGATCACCGATGCCACCAAGTTCTGGAGTGTGTCGAAGTACCTGGTGGTGATGGTCGACTGAACCATCACCATCGCATGAACGAGGAAGGGCCGCCCATGGGCGGCCCTTCTTCCTGTGCGGTGCGGAGGCACCGGTGGATCACTTCTTCTCCGGCTGCTTCTTGTCGGTATCGGCGGGCTTCGCCTCGCCGTGGGCACCAGCGGCACAGCAGCCCTTGGCGGCCCCGTTGATGGAGCGGTCCTGGCCCGTGGAACGGGTATCACCGGAGCAACCGGACTTGGAGGCTCCGGGGGCACAAGCGCCGGCCGGACCGCAGGACGTGAAGTCGATGGTGCCCGACTTGCGGCCCTCCTGGTAGGCCTTCTGCTGTTCGGGGGTGAGGGAGCTGACCCATTGCGCGAGGCTCGACTCGTACATGGTGTTGATCTTCTCATCAATGGCGCGGCACTGCTCGCGGAGCGGCTCGGCCTGTTTCGTGGCCTGCTCCAGGATGCCGTTCAGCTTGACCTTCTGTTCCTCGGTGAGGGAGAGGGACTTGCTCAGCTCGTCGGTCTGGTGCTTGGAAAGGGCCTGGGACGACATGGTCGTGCCCTTGTCCTGGGCACCTGCCAGCGTGGCGATGGCCAGGAATGCGATGGTCGTGATGGTCTTCATGGGTTGGATCATGAGGCGGAAAGATAGCAGATCACGTGCCGACCGGGGGCGGTCAGCTGCCGCGCACCCCGCGCACCATCCGCTCGATCTCGTCCCACATGCCCGGCTCCACCGCTTCCAATTGGCTGAACTGGCCCGCACCGCGCAGCCACTCACCGCCATCGATGGTGACCACCTCGCCATTGATGTACCCACTGAACGGGGAGATGAGGTAGCTGGCCAGGTCGGCGAGCTCGCGGTGCTCTCCCGCACGGCCCAAGGGTACGCGCTTGGCCAGGTCGAACCGCTCCATCAGCTCGCCCGGCAGCAGCCGGTCCCAGGCGCCCTTGGTGGGAAAAGGCCCCGGGGCGATGGCGTTGCTGCGGATGCCGTAGCGCGCCCATTCCACCGCGAGCGAGCGGGTGAGCGCGAGCACCCCGGCCTTCGCACAGGCGCTGGGCACCACGAAGCCGCTGCCGGTCCAGGCATAGGTGGTGGTGATGTTCAACACGGCCTTGTCCCGCTCTCCCTTGGCGATCCAGTGCTTCCCGAAGGCAAGGGTGCAGTTCACCGTGCCCATGAGCACGATGTCGATGATGACCTCGAAGGCCTTGCTGCTGAGGCGCTCGGTGGGGCTGATGAAGTTGCCGGCCGCATTGTTCACCAGCCCGTCGACACCCCCGAAGCGCGCGACCGCCTTCTCCACGAGCTGTTCGACCTCGAGGTACTTGCGCACGTCGCAGGCCACGGGCATCACCGTGCCTCCGGTGGAGGCGGCGAGCTCCTCCGCGGCCTTCTCCAGCACATCGAGCTTGCGGCTGGTGATCACCACGCTGGCCCCGAGCACGAGGAAGGCCTCGGCCATGCTGCGCCCGAGGCCGGTGCCTCCCCCGGTGACAACGATGGTGCGCCCCTTCAGGGCATCGGGACGCAGCATGCTCTCGTAGGTACCGCTCATGGTCAGGGTGCGTTGTTGCGTTTCACCGGGGCCTCGCCCGGGGCGTTCGTGGGGCGCGGCGTGGGGACCGGGGCCACCGCGGGCGCGGGTGGCGGGGCGGGAAATGCGCCGCAATGCCTGTCCACCAGCTCCTGCACCTCGGGGCCATGGAGCTCCGTGTAGCGCAGTTCCAGGGCCATCCGCAGGTCACGGCAGCCGCCCTCGATATCGCCGCGCTCCACCCGGATGATGCCCAGGTTGCGGTACACGTAGGGATTGTCGCCGCGCTTCCGACCGGCCAGGCCGATGTCCTTGATGGCGCCATCGGCATCCCCCAACTTGTACTTGCTCCAGCCCCTGTTGTTGAAGGCGTAGCTGTAGTTGGGGTTGAACTTGATGGCGCGGTCGTAATCGAGGATGGCGCGGCGATGCTCGCCGAAATGCGCGTAGCGGTGGAAGCCGCGGCTGTTCCATAACACCGGGTCGCGCGGATGCAGCACCAGCGCGCTGTCGAAGGCCGCGCGGGCACCGGCCGAATCACCGAGCATGGCCTTGCACTCGCCGATCAACCGCAGGGTGCGCGAGGGATCGCGCACGGGTCCGGTGCGCAGCGCCTCGTCCACCTCCCGCATGGCGGCCGGGCAATCGCCACGGGTCTGGTGCACGGCGGCGAGCTGCAGGTGGGCCTCGGTCGTCGGTGCCTTCTCCAACACGTAGCGCAGGTGGACCAGCGCGCTGTCGGTGCGCCCCAATGCGCTTTCCGCGACGCCCAGCTCGTACAGGGCCTCGATCGATCCAGGATAGGCCTGCAGCGCAAGGCGCGCATCGCGCTCGGCCTTGGCGGGTTCGGCGATGGCGTTGTAGGCGGTGGCGCGCACGACGTGCAGGCGCTTGTCGCCCTCGGTGGGGCCGAGCTCGCGGTCGCAGATGGCCAGCGCCTTGTAGGGCTTGCCCTTGGCGAGGTACTTGCGCGCGCTGACCTCCTTGGCCGAAGGAACGTCCTGGGCGAGGGCTCGAAGGCCGATCGCCAAGGCCAGCAGAAGCACGGTGGATCGCATGTGGCGAAGATACCCGCACCGCTGCACGCCCCGTACCTTTCGGGCATGCGTTCGGAATACCCGGCGAAGGTGCTGCTGGCATGGGGCGAGGCGATCGCCGGCCACCGCGAACTGCGCGACTGGCTGCTGAAGAACGGCTACCCCGAGCTGGGGCTGTTCACGCATGCGCTCCACCACAAGCAGGAGGCGCGCGAATGGCTTCTGAAGAACGGGCACCCCCACCTGATGGCCCTGATCCGGGGTGTGGAAGGCGACAAGGACGCGCTGGAGTGGCTCGAGCGCAACGGCTTCCATGTGCTGCAGCAGATGGCCCTGGCGGGCGACGGCGACGAGGAGGCGTTCCAGTGGCTGCTGAAGCACGGGCACCGCGAGCTGGCGGTGATCAGCAAGCGCATCCACAAGGTGAAGACCGACATCGACGAGGACAACAGCGACCCTCACAAGTACCCCGGCCGCTGATCGCCTTCCATCGACCTGCGGTAGGTGCGCCAGAGCTGCTCGAAAAGGACCACGTCGATCAGGGCGTGCGCCAGCATGGGCGCCGCCAGGCCGAAGGTCCGCGCCATCCAGCCCAGGCCGGCCATGGCGGCGGTAAGGAGCAGGCCATAGACGAACAGGCGCCGGTCGCGCGGGTCGAGGTAGCCGTGCACGGCCACGAACACCACCGCCGTGGGCAGCAGGCCCAGCCAGTGCTGCAGCGCCCCGCGGAAGAAGAGCTCCTCACCCACCCCGGCGCACAGCGAAAGGAACACACGGTCGACCGGGTGCGCGATGCGGTCGCCGATGCGCCGGGCGAAACGTTCGTCGAGCTCGCGCATCCAGGGGCTGCGGACCAGCGTGCGCGCGGACAGCCCGATCACGAGGCCCGCAGCAATGCCCAGCGCCACATGCAGCCACCACGGCCTTCCACCGGTGATCACGGCCCACAGCTCACGCTCCTGCACCACGGTGATCAGCAGGACACCGCCACCGCCGAAGACGAACAGCGTAAGCCCCCCGAGCAGCAGCACCATCCAACGACGGCCCGCCGCTCGCTCCCCATCACCCCCGCTCATCATCATCGCCCGCAGGTTCATCATCACCGGCGGTGCCGAGCATGGAGTGGAACAGGTCGCTGAAGCTGATCTTGTCCACCAGGGAATTGCGTGCGATGCGACTGTGCTCCGCCAGGCCGTGCAGTACGAACTCGGCCCACAGGAGCACCTCCTCCTCGTCGAGGTAGGCATGATGCGCCTTCACGAGGTCGACCAGCCCGGGCACGGCCTGCAGGGCGCCGGCGAGCTCCCTGGCCGGCGCATCGAGGAGCAGGTCGCAGGAGGCCTCGTCGAAGTGGGCCACGATCGCGGCGTAAGGGTCCGGTCGCTGCTTCTGCTTGCGCGCCTTCACGGGGTCGGGGAACAGCTCGGAGAAGACGTTGCGCACGGCGAGCCCGAGCAGGTGGTGGGCCACCTTCTCGGGGCCCTCCTGCTCACCCTCGTACACGAGCTCCACCTTGCCCGTGATGGCGGGGATCACCGCCTGCAGGTCGGCGATGCGGGCCACCGTGCGGTCCTCGCCATTGCGCAGGGCGCGCAGCTCCGCCGCGCTGATCACGCTCTCCATCGCGCTGATGGTGAGGCGTGCGCTCACGCCGCTCTTGCGGTCCACGTACTCGCTGTCGCGCGCCTCCAGGGCGATGCGCTCGATGAGCACGCGCACCAGGTCCGGCACGCGCACGCGCTTCACCTGCTCCTCCGGGGAGCGCAGCTCCTGCGCGGTGATGCGCATGCCCAGCTCGATGGTGGGCGGGTAGTGCGTGAGGATCTGGCTCTGGATGCGATCCTTCAGCGGGGTGATGATGGCGCCGCGGTTGGTGTAGTCCTCGGGGTTGGCCGTGAACACGAACTGGATGTCGAGCGGCAGGCGCAGCTTGAAGCCGCGGATCTGCACGTCGCCCTCCTGCAGGATGTTGAACAGCGCCACCTGGATGCGCGGCTGCAGGTCGGGCAGCTCATTGATGACGAAGATGCCGCGGTGGCTGCGGGGCACCAGGCCGAAGTGGATCACGCGCTCGTCGCTGTAATCGAGCTTGAGGTTGGCGGCCTTGATGGGGTCGCTGTCGCCGATGAGGTCGGCCACGGTGACATCGGGCGTGGCGAGCTTCTCGGTGTAGCGGTCGTTGCGGTGCACCCAGGCGATGGGGGTGTTGTCGCCGTGGATGGCGATCTGGTCCTTCGCGTAGCGCGAGATCGGCGCCAGCGGATCGTCGTTGATCTCGCTGCCGGCCACCACGGGCATCCACTCGTCCAGCAGCTGCACAAGGGACCGCGCCATGCGCGTCTTGGCCTGTCCGCGCAGGCCGAGCAGGTTGATGCTGTGGCCGGCGAGGATGGCACGTTCCAGGGCGGGCACGACGGTGTGCTCGTAGCCGTGGATGCCCTCGAACAGCGGCTTCCTCGCCTTGATCCGCGCGATGAGGTTGGCGCGCAATTCCTCCTTCACGCTGCGCGGACGGTAGCCGCTCTTCTTCAGTTCGCCGAGGGTGCTTGGATGGTTCATCGCGTTGGAATGATGGCGCATGCTTCGGCTTCGCTCAGCATTTCGCGCCCGTGCGGATCAGGAGGCCTTGCGGTTGGTGGTGTGATCGCGGAACACCATGTCCGCGAGCCCTTGCAGCCCGGTGTAGAACGCGCGGCCCTGGTTGGCCTCGGTGAAGCGCTCGATGAAGCGCTGCAGGTAGTTGTCGCGCGCGATCATGAAGGTGGTGATGGGGATGCCGGCCTTGCGGGCACGCACGGCCGCATCAAGGCAGCGCGCCACGATGAAGTCGTCGAGCCCGAAGCTGTTCATGTAGTACTCGCCGTCCTTCTTGATGCAGCTGGGCTTGCCGTCGGTGATCATCACGATGCGGCGGTTGCGCACCTTGCGGCGGCGCAGGATGTCCATGGCGAGCTCCAGCCCGGCCACGGTGTTGGTGTGGAAGGGGCCCACCTGCAGGTAGGGCAGGTCCTTCAGGCTCACCTGCCACGCGTCGTTGCCGAACACCACGATGTCGAGCGTGTCCTTCGGGTAGCGGCGCTTGATGAGCTCGGCGAGGGCCATGGCCACCTTCTTGGCGGGGGTGATGCGGTCCTCGCCATAGAGGATCATGCTGTGGCTGATGTCGATCATGAGCACGGTGGCGCAGGCGCTCTGGTGCTCGGTCTCGATCACCTCCAGGTCGTCCTCGCTCAGGTGCAGGGCGTCCAGGCCGCGCTGCTGGGCGTTGCGGATGCTGTCGCTCATGGCCACCTGCTCGATGCGGTCGCCGAAACGGTAGCTGCGCCGGTCGCTGGTGGGCTCATCGCCCTGGCCCGTGCGGCGCAGCGCGTGGTTGCCGCGGTCCACCTTCTTCAGCTTGCCGAACACCTGGTCCAGTGCACGCTCACGGATGAGCTTCTCGGCCTTGCCGGTGAGCGGCGCCTTGCCGCCCTTGGTGGGCCTGCCGATCATGCCGTGCTTGCGCAGGTCGTCCTCGAACTCCTTGCGACCGTAGTCCTTGTTCCAGATGCCGTGCTCCTGATCGAGCTGGTCCATCCAGTCCAGGGCCTCCTCCACATCGCCGCTGGTGTGGGTGAGCAGCTCCAGGAAGAGGGGCAGCAGCTTCTCGAAGGGCGAGCGGTCGTCCTGGGGAGGGATGTACTTCGCGAAGCGGTGGCCGAGCATGAGCGAAAGGTAACGTCGGTGCACGGCGGCGTGTTCGGTGTGAACGACGAAGCCCCGGCACATGGCCGGGGCTTCGATGCGTGCGTTCCAGGCTCAGCGCACCACCTGGAACCTCGCGGTGCGGGGTCCATTGGCGTCGGTGATGCGCGCCGTGTAGAGGCCGGCGGGCAGGGTCGCCACCGGCACGGTGGCCAGACCTTGGGCCGCAAGGGTGCGCGAGAGCACGATGCGACCGCCGGCGTCGACCACCTCGCAGATGGCGGGACCGTCGAGGTCAACGGACAGGTTCACCAGGTCGGTGGCGGGGTTCGGGTAGCAGGTGAAGGTGACCTCCGTGGCGTCGAGGGTGTTGAGGCCGACGATACCAGGCCCGTACATCCACTCGTTCGTGTAGGTAACACCCCAGGCCCCGCCGCCCACGCGCAGGGAATCGCTCACTAGGCGCAGCACCGGGAAGGGCACGGTGTCCACATAGAAGGAGATGGTGTTGGTGATGCGCTCCAGGGTGGTGAAGCTCTGGTCGGTGGTGGCCTTGCGTGTCTTCACGCGCAGCACGTTATCGATGGAGCCGAAGGGCAGCTGCAGGGTGCCGTGGCCATCGGCGATGCCGGTGAGCACCACCGAACGCACCACGTTGAACGCCCCGATGGCGTAGGTGGCCGAGCCGTTGTCGTTCCACGTGGTGCCGTAGGTGCAGGGGTAGGTCATCTCCTTCACCTTGTCGCTGTAGGCGAAGGTGGCGGCGGTGCGCTCCCCTTCGAGGTAGAGCCCATTGGCATCGCTGCTCCAGAAGAGCGTGTCGCTGCCGCCATCGGTGGAGAGGAGCTCCGCCGCCGGGATCGCCGCGGAGGTGCTGGACACCGAGGGGGCCAGGAAGAACTTGTTGCGGTTGCTCTGCTCCTCGAGCATCCAGGAGCCGAAGGTGACATTGGCACCAGTGGCCGACCCGATGGAGTCGGCATCGCTGGCCGAGATCGAGTAGATGTCGCCGGCGGCGGGCACGTTGTTGGCCTCCGTGAGGGTGGGCTGGGCCATGGCGGCACCGAAGGGCAGGCTAGCGGCGAGAAGCAGGGTGATGCGTGGGTTCATGAGCGCGTTGTCGGGTTGGTTCCGGTCAATAGGACGCGGCGAAGATCGGGCGCGCTGCCTGAACCGCCATCACCCGGTGGCCGGGATAACTTCGCCCCCCACCCTGCCCCATGCGATACAGCGTCAGCGAGCTCACCGACATCATCCGCGACCGGCGGACCATCTATCCCAAGGACTACACCGACCGTGCGGTGCACCGCGACATCATCGAGCGCGTGCTGGGCAACGGCACGTGGGCGCCGAACCACGGCATGACCCAGCCCTGGCGCTTCCACGTGTTCACCGGGGAGGCCCGCAAGCGCCTGTCGGCGTTCATGGGCGAGGAATACACGCGCATCACCCCGGCGGAGAAGTTCATGCCGCGCAAGCACGAGAACGCGGTGCAGCGCCCGCTGCAGAGCAGCGTGGTGGTGGCCCTGGGCCTGGCGCGCGACCCCAAGGGCAAGATCAGCGAGCTCGAGGAGCAGCTCGCCGTGGCCTGTGCCGTGCAGAACATGCACCTCACGTGCACGGCATATGGGCTGGGCGGTTTCTGGGGCACCGGCGCGGTGGTCACCGGCGATGGCATGCGCCGTTTCCTGGGCCTGGCCGAGGGCGACCGGTGCATGGGCCTGTTCTACATGGGGTACCCGGCCATTGAATGGCCCAAGGGCTACCGGAAGCCCCTCCCCGACGTGTCCGTCTGGCACGAGGAATAAGCTAAGGTTCAGCGCCTTACACCGGGACCTCGTCGGGATCCCAAGCGCCTTCGTCGGATCGGTCCGGCCGGCTTGGGGCGGGGGGTATCTTCACGCCCCTTTTTCCCGTAGAAAGGCGCGATGAAGCCCCTGACCTCCAGCTGCTCATCCATCTCCGCGGCCATGCTGCGCAGGGCACTGCTCGCGCTGTTCCTGGTGGTGGTGCTGGCACCTGTGGCCGTCGCCGGGAGCACCGACACCACGCGCACCGACACCGTATCGGCGCTGGTGGTGTATGGTGACGACAAGCTGTTGGAGGCCGACGAAGCGCTCACCGACGAGCGGTTGTCGGCCATGCTCGATTCGCTCTGCACGCTCGACCCCGCACCGGCCGACCTGATCCGCGACCTGCGGCTCTTCCAGCGTATCCGCACTATGGACATCGACGCCATGGTCTTGCTCATCGACTCGCTTTTCGAGCTGGACACGGTGCCCTATGCGCTGATCAACGAGATCAACCTTTACGCCAGCAACATGCCCACACAGGCCTCGGTGGACGAGGCCGAGGTGCTGGCGTGGTCGTGGTCGAACCTGGAGCCCGGCGGCGAGCTCTATGGTGCCTGGAACAGTACACTGCCCAACGCCTACGGCCCCGAGCTGTCCGCGCACGACACGCTGCTGCTGCTCAAGCTCACCGAAGGGGCCTGCGGCTTCCACATGCCGGTGCCTCCGGTGCTCACCAGCCGCTTCGGCTGGCGCGACGGACGCCCGCACAACGGGGTGGACCTGGACCTCGAGGTGGGCGATGCGGTGCGCAGCGCGTTCCCCGGCGTGGTACGTTTCTCGGGCACCTATGGCGGCTTCGGCCGCCTGGTGGTGGTGCGCCACTACAACGGGCTCGAGACCTACTACGCGCACCTGCACCGGTTGAAGGTGAAGAGCGGCGACGTGGTGGACGCCGGCACGCTGCTGGGGCTCGGTGGCAGCAGCGGGCACAGCACGGGCAGCCACCTGCACTTCGAGGTGCGCTTCAAGGGCGTGCCCCTCGACCCCTCGCACCTCATCGCCTTCCAGCAGGGTGAACTGCTCTGCGACACGCTGGTGCTGAAGCGCACGCGGCACAGCTTCGCCGCCTACCCCAAGGGCACGCACTTCCACACCGTGGAAAAAGGTGAGCATCTTTACGCCATCGCCGAGCGATACGGCATCCCCATCGAAACGCTGTGCGAACTGAACGGCATCACCCGGCGCACGCGGCTGCGCATCGGCCAGCGGCTGATGGTGGGCACGCCCTCCCGCCGCAGCGACCTGGCCGATCTGGGCGCGCAGCGCTGAGCCTCCTGCTCCTCTTCCCGGCGTTCCTGGTGCACGCGCAACAAGGCGTCACCACGTTCGGCATCCAGGTGAAGCCGGTGATCCCCTTCGGCTTCTTCGACCCGATCACCACGGTGGAGGCCCCCCCCCTGCGCGGCGAGGTGGAGCTCACCGGCGGGCTCGGTTTCGGCATGGTGGTGCGGCACGGCATCACGCGCAGCATCTCCCTCGAGACCGGCATCAACCAGATCACCCGGCGCTACGATTTCACCATCGCCAACGACACGAGCGGTTACAGCGAAGGCAGCCAGGTGCGTTACGTGGGCTATGAGCTCCCTGTGTTGGCCATGGTGTACATCCGCCTCGGCGAGCGCACCTGGATGAACAATGCCCTCGGCCTCTCGCTGGACATGTATCCCAGTGACGCGCAGCGCGATTTGGAGGAGGGTCGGATCTACATCTTCCGCAACAACTGGCTGCAGACCGGTGTGGTGGCGAACATGAGCGTGGAGTACCGCACCGAGCGCTCCGGCTACCTCTACCTGGGCGCCACCTTCCACCGGCCGTTCAACGACATGGCCACGGCCGACCTCACGTGGTACGACGACCGCTTCGTTCCGACGGACATGCGCACCACCCTGGACGGCAGCTACCTCACGGTGGACATCCGCTACTTCTTCCACGAGCCGCCCGACCGGACGCGCACCAGCGGCTCA
This sequence comes from Flavobacteriales bacterium, assembly GCA_016788485.1. Classification (GTDB taxonomy): domain Bacteria; phylum Bacteroidota; class Bacteroidia; order Flavobacteriales_F; family PHOS-HE28; genus PHOS-HE28. Next base: position 26,740 of record JAEUSV010000045.1, on the reverse strand, counting down.
CGCTGATGATCGACAGGCCGGTGGTCGCGCAGGACAGTTACCTTGCCTGCAAGCCCCTGGTCCATGACGCATCGCCTACCCTTCCTGTTCGCATCCCTGATCATCGCCGGTACGGCGGCCGCCCAGGGTGACCTGTGCACCAACTCCCTGCTGGTCTTCCCCGGCACGTACACGGCCGATGGGCCCTTCACCGGTGGTGGCGCCACGCACCCGGATGCGACGCATGCGGACTGGTACTCCTTCGACCCGGACAACGCCGGCTACATCACAGTGACCAGCTGCGGCGACGGCGTGCGCGACACGCGCGTGTGGGTGCACACCGGCAGCTGCGGCGGCTTCCTCACTCAGCTTGGCGGCGACGACGATGGCTGCCCCACGGGCTACCCGCCCGGCAACAGCCTGCTCGCCAATGTGCCGGTGACCCCCGGCAACCTCTACTTCATCGAGTGGGACGACCGCTGGAGCGGGCAGGGCTTCACCTGGGACCTGCTCTTCCACACCTGCCCCAACGCGCTGCCCGCGTTCACCAGCAACGACACCTCCATCACGGTGGACTGGGCGGAGGGCGCACCGGGCAACGGCTTCACCGTGGAGTGGGGGCCTTCGGGCTTCACCCCCGGCACGGGCACGACCATCACCGGAACGCTCGGCACCACGCCGCTCCCGGTGAACATCAACGGGCTCGGCCCCGGCACGCTCTACGATGTGTACGTCACGCTCGACTGCGGGAGCGGCAGCACCTCGCCCTTCACCGGTCCCTGGCCCGTGGGCACCACCGGCACGCCCATCCTGCCCAACGAGGCCTGCGCGGGCGCGATCACACTGGCCTGCGGCGACACCTTGTTCGGCAGCACGGAGTTCGCCCTCGATGACACGGTGGCCGCCTGCGGCACCGGCATCAGCGCCCCTGGCCTGTGGTATACCGTGGCGGGCCTTGATGGCGCCATCACCGTGTCCACCTGCCCGCTCGACGACTACGACACCAAGCTCAACGTGTACGCCGGCACCTGCGGCAACCTGCAATGCGTGGGGGGCAACGACGATGCCTGCGGCTACCAGAGCAGCGTCACGTTCGCGTCCAGCGCCGGCCTCACCTACTACGTGCTCGTACAGGGGTACAACGGCAACACCGGCAACTTCGCCATCACCGCATCCTGCAACACCTGCCCTGCGCCCTTCGATGTGCAGGTGATCGCGGCCGATGACGAGGCCGAGGTGTACTGGAGCAATGCGTCGACGCTGGCCACCTTCAGCCTGGAGTACGGTCCTGCGGGCTTCACCCCGGGCACCGGCACGGTGATCACCGGCACGCTCGGGGTGGACGGGCCGCCCGTGGCGCTGACAGGGCTTACGGCCAACACCGACTACGAGGTGTACCTCACAGGCTCCTGCGGTGGCGGCGCAACGGGCGATACGGCGTTGGCGACCTTCACCACGCTCGCGCAACCGGCGGCCACCAACGCCTTGTGCGGCGATGCGGCCCCGATCACCTGCGGCGATGCCGTGAACGGTTCCACGGTGAACGGGCTGCCCGCCATCGGGCCCACCTGCGCCGGTGCCGACATCACGGCCAACGGCGTGTGGTACACCTTCACCGGCAATGGCGACGACGTGGCGCTGAGCACCTGCAACGCGGCGAACTACGACAGCAAGATCAGCGTGTTCACGGGCCCCTGCGGCGCGCTGGTGTGCGCGGCGGGCAATGACGACGGCGCGGGCTGCGGCACCACCAGCTCGGTGAACCTGCCCTCGGTGGCCGGCACCACCTACCGCGTGCTCGTGCACGGTTACCAGGCCAACGTCGGCACCTTCACGCTCACCATGACCTGTGCGCCCGCCTGTGCGCCTGTCGCCGTGAACGATGAATGCGCCGGCGCGCTGACGATCGACCCGCAGCCCTTGGGCAATTGCGTGGCCACCACCGGCGACAACAGCTGCTCCTACGCCCCGGCCGTGGCCAATCCGCCGTGCGACCCCTTCGCCACCATCCAGGACGTGTGGTTCCAGTTCAACACGGGCTTCGACGCCGACCACACCATCACGGTGACACCGGTGACCGCCACGAGCGTGAGCGTTGCGCTGTACACGGGTTGCGGCACGCCCACCTACGTGGATTGCGGCACGGACCTCACCGCACCCTTCGTGTTCGGCGGCCTCGCGCTCAACACCACCTACTACCTGCGCGTGTGGAACGCCGGCGGCCCGGAGGCGGGCACCTTCACCGTGTGCGACGAGGCCCTCATCGCCACCACGGTGTCATCCACGACCGCTGCGGAACTGCGGGTGATGCCCGTGCCCACCAGCGACCGGCTCTTCATCGAAGGCCTGGCCGCCGATGCCGCCTGGATCGAGGTGATCGACCTGCAGGGGCGCACGGTGCTGCGCGAACGGGCGAGCGGTTCCTCGCGCACGGGCATCGACGTGCAGCAGCTGGCCAACGGCAGCTACCTGATCCGCACGGACGGGGCCACGCCGCGCACGGCGCGCTTCGTGAAGGAGTAAGCGTTACCGCTTGATGAAGCGGAGCACATCGCGGCCCTTCGCGCTGGTGGCCACCACCTGGTAGGTGCCGGCCGCGAGCGCGCCAAGGTCCGTGAAGATGCGGCCATCGGCGGGCAGCAGGCCTTCGTTGAGCCAGGCCACGCGGCGGCCCAGGGCATCGAGCACCTCCACCCGCGTGCGTTCGGTGGTGTTGGGGGCAAGCACGATCATGCACTGCCCGGCCGTGGGGTTCGGGAACACCTCGAGCACCTGCGGCGCGGCAAGTGCGGCCACCCCGGTGCTGTTGTCGAGCACGCGGAAGCTCCAGTAACCCTCGGGCGCCACCAGGGGACGCACCTGCACCTTGCCGCTCACGGCCGTGCCCTGCACGTAGTAGAACACCTCGGTGCCCGCGGCCTGGGCGGGGATGGCCGCGCTCCATTCGTTGTTGCCGATGTCGGCCATGGGCACGGCCTGGTAGGCCTGCGTGGTGTCGATGGTCCAGTACAGGGTGGCGCCGGAGATGCCGCTGCGGTGGCGCATCCAGGCAGTGACCGTGTAGGGGTTCTGCGTGTCGTAGGTGTCGTTGAGCGCCTGGTGGCGGATCAGCAGGGGATCGCTTACGCCGATGGCCTTGGTGATGCAATGGATCGCACCGCTCTGGCTGATGATGTTCTGCCCGCTGTTATCGCAATCGATGCCCACCACGTTGTAGCCGGGCAGGCTCTCGCGCAGGATCCGCAGGGCGGTGGTGTCGAACTCCTCGCGGTAGGTGGGTACCAGCACGGTGCCGTTGATGAAGATGTTGTTGGCGTAGGTGCGGTAGCTGGCATTGGGCGCGTAGAGCCCGCCCGTGCTCGGCGGCATGGGGATGCGCGTGAAGGTGTACGGCGTGCCGAAGACCGAGACCTCGTTGGCGGTGATGCCCTGCAGGTTGAGCTCGATCTGCGGGCCATCGCTCACCCCCAGGGGGAACTGCCCCACCAGCAGGCGTTCCTCGTCGAGCAGCTTCATGTGCATGTCGATGTGGTTGATGCCGTCGTACGGCAGCGCGGCCATGCGCACGTAATTGGTGATCCCCATCCAGTCCTCCATCAGCTGGTCCACCTGGGCGGGGGTATGCACGGTCTGGTTGTACTGCCCGCCCGCACCGTTCTCCTCGGTGACCAGCTCGCTGCTGAAGGCGGTGCCGAAGCCGTCGGCCATGAAGTTGCCACCGGTGTGCACCAGGTCGTTGGGGCCGGTGGTGCTGCTGAACACGGGGATGCCCAGGGCCGTGCCCAGCAGGTCGGGCACCGCATCGTCCAGCGGACGGGGACGGTTGTAGATCCAGTCCATCAGCACCAGGCTGTCCACCTCGTTCAGGTACATCGTCTCCGGGCCGTAGTCGCGCATCCATATGCTGTTGAAGGGGCCCTCGATGAAGGTGATGTTGTTGAGGTCGGGCAGCGGACCGCCGAACTGGGTGTTGTTGAGGTAGGTGATCACCGCGTTGCTGTCGGCGCACACGATCACCACCTCGCATTCCTCCTTGGCGTTGCGCACGATCTGCTTCAGGATGCCTTCGTAGGTGGTCCAGGCGATGCACAGGGCCTGCACCTCCTCCCACTCGGCCATGGTGCGCACGGGCAGGCCGGGGAAGCTGGTGATGCCGCGGGAGGCCCCGGCGCGGCTCTCGCGGTAGTCGCGGATCAGCGGCGTTTCCCAGGGGGCCAGGGCATGCGGCAGGTCGCGCTCCTGCTGGGCGAGCGCGGGCAGGGCGGTGAGCAGGGCGAAAGGAAGAAGGGTACGGAGCTTCATGGGACGGTTCAGGACCGGCAAGTTAGGCGGCCGAGGGCAAGGCGGTATGCCGGCACCCGCGCCGAACGGGGAAGGCTGCCCGCCTCAGCGCCTGTTCGGGATCTCCCCTTTTGAAGCGAGCGATGTGTATTTGGCGACCAGACAAGGCGCGGAACCGGAGCATAGCCGGAGCTACGTGACGGCTTCTGCAACGAAGTATGGTCGACAAAGACCATTGCGGAGCCACATGCGGAGATCCCGAACAGCCGCTCAATGCGCGCCGCGGTAGCGCCGGAAGGTGTTGCCCACCTCGCGCACATAGAGGAAGGTGTGCGCACCCTTGCACGGGCCGTTGCGCACGAAGGGCAGCATGTAGTAGCGCGGCTTGTTCAGCAGCATCAGGGCGCGTTCCACGTGCCCGTCCCAGCGCCCGGGATCCAGGCCGAGCTCGCGCGCCAGGCGTTGCGCATCCTTGATATGGCCCGGGCCCGAATTGTAGCTGGCCAGCACGAACTTCATCCGCTGGTCCTCGGCGCGCACGGTGCCCCGCCAGATGGTGTCGAGCTCCGCGAGGTAGCGGCTGGCCCCGCGCACCTGCCCGCTCACGCCGTCCTTCGCGTCCACCCCCAGCGCCTCCGCCGTGCCGGGCATCATCTGCATCAGGCCCTCCGCCCCCTGGCTGCTCACCGCCCCGGTATCGAAGCGCGACTCCTTGAAGGCCACCGCGGCCAGCAGACGCCAGTCGAGGCTCAGGCTGTCGGCGTGCAGCTGGAAGAGGCTGTCGAAGGGCGAGATGGTGTCGCTCAGCAGCGGCTTCACGCGCCCGGCCGAGAGCGCACCACGCTGCTTCACGCTGCCCTCCACCGCATCGATCAACGCCCCCGCGAAGGCCTTCTCCCGGGGGTCGGCGAGCCAGTCGTTCATGGACCGGCGCAGCTTGGGCGCGCTGGTGCGCACGGCGAAGGCGAGGTCCACCGCAGGCCCCAGGCGCGGACCGAACGACAGGTGCGGAAAGCGCTGCGCCGCGTCCACCGCCACGGCCTCGCTCACCACCGCGGCGTTCCAATGGCCCAACACCACCTGGTCCATCACCTCCTCGGGCGTGCCGGACACCTGCACCACCACCGCGCCCTCCAGGGCGGCGGGCTCCAGGGTGGCGCGCGGGAACGGCGCCCACCGGCTCAGGCGCACGGTGTCCACCGGGGCCTTGGTGGCCGGCACCAGCGGATCGTGGCGCAGCGACACCAGGTAGGGCGCCACCTGCATGTAGGGCCGCGTGAAGGCGGCGAAGCGCTTCCACGGCCCCTGCGGGGTGCACTGGGCCGCGATCACATCGCCCGCGCCGCGTTGCAGGGCCAGCAGCATCGAATCGGGGTGGTCCACGGGCCGCGCCGCCAGGTGCAGGCCGGCCCAGCGCGCGTAGCGTTCGAGCAGTTCGTATTCAAGGCCGCTCACCGCCTGGGGCCGCTCCTCGTAGCTCAACGGGTCGCGCAGCACCAGCACGCGCAGCGTGTCCTTGGCGATCTCCGCCAGGTCGCGCTCCACCAGGGGCCTCTCCCACGGCAGGGCGTGCGCATCGCTCGGCTGTCCGCGGTCGCGCCACAACTGCAGGGCCAGGGCCGCCACGATGGCGCCCACCCCGATCGCGAAGAGCCAGCGGTCCTTCATGCGGCCTGCGTACGCAAATGGCGTTCCAGCTCGGCCACGAAGGCCAGGCCTTCCGCCCGGTAATCGTCGTAGTGCGCCTCCAGCACGCGTTCCGCACCGCTCAAGGCGCCCCCCGCGGGCACGCGGCGCGAAAGGCCCTCCAGCGCGCGGCCGATGCCCTCGATGCGCGCATAGCTGGTGAGCCAGTCGTAGCGCACCATGTAGGGCAGCATGTGGCGCGTGGCCTCGGGCATCAGGTGCTGGTGGGCCTGCAGCAGCGCGTACATGCGCCCGGTGAAGTCGGCCAGCGGCTCGGGATGCAGCGCGGCCCAGTTGGCGGCCAGCACATGGTCGTAGAACACATCGAGGGCCACGCCGGCGTACTTGCCCGCATGGGCGCGCAGCCGGTCGCGGCCGGTGAGGGTGATCGGGTGCTGGTCGGTGAACACGTCGATGGTACGGTGAAGCACGATGCCGCGTTGCACGGCCTCCGGGTGGCGCGAAAGGTCGCGGCCCTTCACGGAGTCGGCCATGAAATTGCCCACGATCACCAGCGGGTCGTCGCCGCTCAGGTACAGGTGGCCGAGGAAGTTCATGGCGGGGGGAAGTTAGAGCGCTGGGCAGGACCGCCCGGCCCGGGCGCGGGCCGTTCGTGTGATCGACCGGTGCGGGAGCAGGCCGCCGGGTAACTTGGCGGCACCACCGCCCTGGCAGCGGTGCCCACCCATGCAGTTCCGTCCCGGCCGCAGGCTCACCTACTGGATCACGCAGGTGCTGGCGTGGGGGCTCTTCGCCCTCGCCGTCATGGGGCTCAGCTGGGCCAACGGCCAGCTCACCGACCACAGCATGGTGTACTGGGGCATCTGGGCCTTCGTGGGCCTGGCCACCAGCCACTGGATGCGGCATGTGATCCGGCGCAACGCCTGGCTCGACCTCAACATCGGCTGGGTGCTGCCGCGGCTGGTGCTCGCCTCCACGCTCATGGGCGGCCTGTGCATGCTGGTGCTCGGCGTGGTGCACGACCTGTACCTGCGCGAGTACCGCCCCGTGTTCAGCGGCCGGCTGGTGGATGTGCTGGAGCCCGCCATCACCTGGGCCGTGGTGCTCTTCGGCTGGGCCATGGCCTACTTCGCCTACCACTACTTCCTGCGCGGGCGCCGCGAGGAGATCCGCAACCTGCGCCTGGAGGCCGCCAACCGCGAGAACCAGCTCGCCAACCTGCGCAGCCAGCTCAACCCGCACTTCATGTTCAACGCGCTCAACGGCATCCGCGCGCTGGTCGACGAGAACCCCGCGCAGGCCAAGCGCGCCATCACGCAGCTCAGCGCCATCCTGCGCAACGCCATGACCACCGTGAAGCGGCGCACCGTGCCCCTCGGCGAGGAGATCGACATCGTGAAGGCCTACCTCGCCCTCGAGGCCATGCGCTTCGAGGAGCGGCTGCGCGTAAGCTTCGACGTGGACCCCGAGCTCGCGCGCAGCGCCGTGCCGCCCATGCTGCTGCAAACGCTGGTGGAGAACGCGGTGAAGCACGGCATCGGCAAGCTGCCCCAGGGCGGCGAGGTGCGCATCAGCGTGCACCGCGGGCTCAACGGCCTGGTGATGATGGTGGCCAACAGCGGCACCTACAAGCCCGGCGTCATCAACGGCACCGGCATCGGGCTGGACAATACGCGCCTCAGGCTGCAGCTGCTCTACGGCGACCGCTCGGAACTGCGCATCGGCGAGCGCAACGGCATGGTGGTGACGGAGGTGGAGCTGCCGGAGGAGAAGTGAGAAGTGACAAGTAACAAGGGACAAGTGACAAGTAACAAACGGACATGACCATGAAAGCCCTGATCATCGACGACGAACGGCTGGCGCGCAAGGAGCTGGCGACCCTGCTGGAGAAGCACGAACAGGTGCAGGTGGTGGGCGAGGCGGCCAACGCCGACGAGGCGGAGGAGCGCATCGCCGAACTGAAGCCCGACCTGCTCTTCCTGGACATCAACATGCCCGGCCGCAACGGCTTCGAGCTGCTCGAAAGCCTGGAGCACGCGCCCCACGTGATCTTCGTTACCGCCTACGACGAGCATGCGCTCCACGCCTTCGAGGTGAACGCGCTCGACTACCTCGTGAAGCCCATCGACCCCGAGCGGCTGGAGGCGGCGATCAACAAGCTGCCGCAGAAGGGCGAAGGCGACGTGCCCCAGCGCGAGGTGCTCAAGGCCGACGACCAGATCTTCCTGAAGGACGGCGAGAAGTGCTGGTTCGTGACCCTGAAGGACGTGCGCCTCTTCGAGAGCGAGGGCAACTACGTGCGCGTGCGCTTCAACGACCAGAAGCCGCTGGTGCTGCGCAGCCTCAACAAGCTGGAGGAGAAGCTCGACCCCCACGTGTTCTTCCGCGCCAACCGCAAGCACATCGTGAACTTGAAGTGGGTGGACAACATCCAGCCCTGGTTCAGCGGCGGCCTCATGGTGAAGCTGAAGACCGGCGAGGAGGTGGAGGTGAGCCGGCGGCAGGCGTCGCGGTTTAAGGAGTTGATGAGCTTGTAGGGTGATGTGACTTCGGTCCGGTCATGCACCAGATCGAGGAACCGGACGATCCGCGCCGAGGAACGGCGCTCTTCCTCACCACGGGAATATCGAACTTGCAGGAAATGAGAAGCGCCTGGCTCCGTCTGCTGGCCTTGGTGGCCGCGATCTGCGCGGCCACGGCAGGGCGCGCTCAAGCGCCCTTCGACCTTGATCCCGGATTCGTGGTGGACATCTACAAGCGATACGTCAGCTCCGTGCTGGTGCTACCCGACGGCAGGTTGTACATATCCGGCGAATTCTATTATCCCGGCGATATCAGCTATAGGAGCATAGGAAGATTGCTTCCCAACGGCCAACCCGACCCAAGCTTCCTGCCTACGAACGGCGGAGGAGGCAAGATCACCCCTTGGGGTAGTGGATTCTATGTTACCAGCGGCCCTGGTGTAAGGCGATGGACACTCAATGGCACCATCGATAGCCAATTCAGCATGATCAACACGCCCTACTTCGGAGCGATCCAAGCAGGAGACTACCACGTCTATCCCGATGGCCGTGTGCTCTTCAGCGGCGCGCACGAGCTAAGCGATAGCATACGTGGCTACCAGGGCATCTACAGCCTCATCTGGTTCACCAACACCGGCTACCTCGATACCACCCAGCACCACCGCTATTGCAATGGTAGTGTGAACAAGATCCAACCGCTGCCCGATGGGCGCTTCCTGCTCAGCGGCGTGTTCAGCACCTACGAAGGCCAACCCGTGGGCAGCATCATCCGCGTGGAGGCCGATGGCGCGCTGGACACAACGTTCAATACATCAATAGCATGGGGTTGGGCCCGGCATCTGGTGCCACAGGACAACGGCAGTATCATCGCAGCGGGGTTCTTCCGATACACCGGAGAGACCGACACGTTGCATGTGATGCGCTTGCTGCCCAACGGCGATCGCGATCCTGCATTCCACTATGCGCTGGAGATGAACAATGCGAACTACGGCTCCAATCAAGATGTACGCGCATTGCATCAATTGCCCGATGGCCGCTTGTTGGTGGGCGGCAACTTCGACCTCGTGGATGGGCATCAACGAAAAGGGCTTTACATGCTCGACTCCTTGGGCAACCTATTGCCCAACGATCTCCCTGGAGCCGGTTGTGGCACTTTCACCGACGGTCAGTTCCAATCGCACCATATCATGGGCATTGTGGAGGACAACAACGGCGGTTACTACATCCACGGGTCCTACTACACCTATGATGATGGTACCACCTATTCCATCGCACAACGCTTCATAACCCGCCTCTACGGCCTCAATGTGGGCGTGCCGGAGGTGGCGCAGGCGCCGCTGTTGGAGGTGTTCCCCAACCCCAGCACCGGCGCCTTCACCCTGGAGCTCGACCTCCCCGAGAACGCACCCATCAGCGGTGATCTGCTCCTTCAGGTCTTCGACATGCAAGGGCGGCAGGTGGTGGTGCGTGGCCTGGGGCGCGACCACTACCAACGCATCGCCCTCGACCTGGCCAACGAGCCCGCCGGCCTGTACAGCGCGCACCTGAGCGATGGCAGGCGGATATTGACGGGGGTGCGGTTGGTAAGGGAGTGAGCGCACGGGCCGCCGCTCAACTTGCGCATGGTGGCGCTTCACCGCCGAGGAACTGTGTAGCCCTTCGACGGGCTCAGGGGGACATTCGCCAGGGAAGCGAACTCAGGATGACAACTCGGTAAGGGCTGCCCCCACAACTGTCATGCTGAGGAACGAAGCATCTCACCACGGACGAACGCCCAGGCAGCCCCATTCGCGGCGTTGGCGGATCCTTCGTCCCGAATTCTCGGGACTCAGGATGACAACTCGGTAAGGGCTGCCCCCACAACTGTCATGCTGAGGAACGAAGCATCTCCAATAACGCACTGCCCAGGCAGCCCTCTTCACGGTGCTGAGAGATCCTTCGCTCTGCTCAGGATGACAACTCGGTAAGGGCTGCCCCCACAACTGTCATGCTGAGGAACGAAGCATCTCAACTAACGAACTGCCCAGGCAGACCCCTTCCCGGCGTTGGCGGATCCTTCGCCCCTTCGACGGGCTCAGGGGGACATTCGCCAGGGCGGCCTGCGCAGGGAGCACGGCATTGCGCCCCCGCGGTTATCTTTTCATCCCCAAACCCACCGCCCATGGTCCGGACGCTTACCCTCTCCTGCCTTTTCGCCCTGCCCACGCTGCTGAACGCCGCCAGCGGCGGCCCCGACCAGTACGGGTACATCTGGAAGGACAGCAACGAGCCCGGCGGCCCGGTGTACAACTGGATCGACATCACGCAGACCGGCACCTTGGTCACAGGCCTGGCGGACGACAACGTGGTGGGCCCCGTGGTGCTGGCCACCAACGCGCCCTACTACTGGTACGACATCAAGAAGGTGTGGATCGGCAGCAACGGCTACCTCGTCTTCAACAACAGCAACATCGCGGCGCCCTTCCCCTTCATCCCCACCGCGGGCGCCACCAACGACTACGTGGCCGGTTTCATGACCGACCTGAGCTTCGCGGGGGCGGGCAACCCCGGCCAGTGCTACCTGTACGACGACCTCGACAGCCTGGTGGTGAGCTACATCAACGTGCCCTTCTGGAGCGTAACGGCCCCCGGCTGGACCGGCAGCAACACGTTCCAGATCATCATGAACAAGCAGGACAGCACCATTACGGTGCAGTACCAGGCGCAGAGCGGCATCAGCAGCAGCAACGGGCCCATCTGCGGCATCGAGAGCCTTACCGGCGACATCGGGCTGATGGCCACGAACGGCTCCTACCCCGCCCCCGGCTACGCGATCCGCTTCTACAACCCCGCCGTGCCCCTGCTGGACGTGACCGATGCGGCGGTGGAATGGCTGACGGCCGAGGGCAGCCGCGGGCTCACCCTGCAGCGGAACGGGGCGCCCACCACGCTCACCACCTTCGTGCGCAACACCGGCAACCAGCCCCTGGGCCTGGTGAAGGTGCGCGCCAACGTGTTCCGCGACTTCCAGCTGCTGTTGGAGGATTCGCTGACGGTGGGTCCGCTGGGCCCTGGGGTGGCGGCCACCCTCACCTTCCCCAACACCTTCACCGCCACGCAGGGCGGCACGCACCGCTACGTGGTGTCCATCGACCCTGTGCCCAACGAGCTCGTGGCCAGCAACAACACCTTCACGCAGGAGCTGGTGGCCTACGACACCACCCTGCTCGCGCTTACCGCGCAATGGGCAGGCCCCTCCGACGATGGCATCGGCATCGGGTGGAACGGTGGTGACGGTGGCGTGGGCATGCACATCCTGCCCCCCTACTACCCCTGCTACATCAGCGGCACCACCATCCGCATCAACAGCAACGCGGGCCTGGCCGGCTACACCATGAAGGTGTACGACGACGACGGCCCCAACGGCGGCCCCGGCACCCTGCTCGACTCGGTTTTCGTGACCGGTGCGCAGGGCACCCCCGGCGACCACGTGCACCCGCTGGCGAACCCCTTCGTGCTCAACGACGGCACGCTGTGGGTGGAGTGGTATATGCAAGGACAGAACGTGAACATCGCGCAGGACGTGGTGGCGCCGGCCAGCCTGCGCGCCTACGAGGTGCTCGGCGGCGTATGGGCCGAGTACCGCGACCAGGACATCGCCGACTTCCACCTGGGGCTGCGGATCGAGCAGCTGCCCGTGTTCGACGCCGGGTGCACGGGCTTCTTCGGCCTGGTGGACGGCCTGCAGGTGAGCCAGCCGGTGAACGTGCGCACCTGGGTGAAGAACTTCGGCAACCAGCCCATCACCGGTTTCCCCGTGAGCTACCGGTTCGCCAACGAGCCCGCGGTAACGCAGAACTACACCGGCGCGCCCATCCCCCCCGGCGACTCGGTGCTCTTCCTCTTCAACACCCCCTTCCTGCCCGAGACCACCGCCAGCGGCGCTTTCTGCGCGTGGACCGGATGGCCCAACGACAGCGATGCCCAGAACGACACGGCGTGCGTGAGCATCGACGTGATCGCGGGCCTGGCCGAACGCGCGCTGCCCTCCCTGGTGCTGCAGCCCAACCCGGCCGCCGACCAGGCCGTGCTCGAGGGCCTCGACGGCACCGCCACGGAACTGGCCGTGTTCGACCTGGCCGGGCACCGCGTGCAGGGGCAGGCCGTGGCGCCGGGCGCGCAACGCCTGGTGCTCGATGTGCGCACCCTGGCCGCCGGCACCTACCAGGTGTTGGTGACCACGCCCAAGGGGGTGCGCCACGGCAAGCTGGTGGTGGTGCGGTAGGGCACGGGCGGGCGCGTGGGGCTTACCTTCGCGCGCGCTTTCGCACCCTATCGCATGAACAAATCCTTCGGCACGGCCCTCATCGCCTGGAACGTCCTGCTCACCGCGCTCGTGGCGTGGGCTCTGTTCCGCTCGCCCTCCGCAACGAACGCCGCCGCGGCGGTCGCGGCCAACGACAGCAGCGCGGTGATCGCACCGGCGGTGGTGCGCGACACCACGGCACTGAGCGGCGTGCGCATCGCCTACTACCAGCTCGACTCGGTGCTCGACGGTTATGAGCTCTTCGAGGACCGTAAAGGGTTCGTTCTTGGGGAGGGCAAGCGCCTGGAGGAGGAACTCTCCCGGAAGATGGCCCATGCCCGCAAGCGCCAGAAGGAGCTGATGGAGCAGGACGTGTACAGCACCCAGGCCCAGCGTGAAGCCGCGGAGCGTGAGCTGCAGGGCTATGCGGCCGAGATCCAGGAGCTGCAGGCCCGTTCGCAACAGAACCTCGACGAGATCCAGCTGAGCGTGCTGCAGGAAACGAACAAGGCCATTGACGATCAACTGGCCGCGATCAACGCAACGGCCGGTTTCGACCTCATTCTTCGTGTGCAGGAACCCGGCGACATCTGGTGCGGCAACACGGCCCTCGACATCACCGGCCCGCTGATCGCGGCCCTCAACGCGGACTATCGCGCCCGCAAGGCGGCCGCGAAGAAGTGAGCCCGGCACGATGATCGCGGTGCGGCCCAGCGAACGGTCCTTGGTGCTCCGCACGATCCTCCTTGTTACCGCGCTGCAAGCGCTGGAGCTGTACGCGCAATCCGCGGTGCAGCAAGGCGGCACGCGCATCGAGATCCTCGGCGCCGACCAGTGGACCAGCGACAAGGCCATCGCCAACGGCGCGCAGCGCCTGATCGGCAACGCGCGTTTCAAGCACGAGGGCGCGGTGATGGCGTGCGACAGCGCGTACATCCACGAGGACCAGCGCGTGGACGCCTTCGGCCGCATCAGCATCCGGCAGGGCGACACGCTCGACCTGAGCGGCCGCAGCCTGCACTACAGCGGCAAGGACCGCATCGCGGAGCTCGACGGCGAGGTGCGCCTGAACGACCGCGACATGCAGCTGAGCACCGAGCACCTGATCTACGACATCGGCAAGCGCGTGGCCACCTACACCGGCGGCGGTACGCTCGTGAGCCGCAAGGAGAACAACACCCTCACCAGCGGCCGCGGCAGCTACCTCGCCGGGGCGCACATCTTCATCTTCAGCGACGATGTGGTGCTGCAGGGCCCCGACCGCACCATCACCGGCGACACGCTGCACTACACCACCACCAGCGGCGTGGCGCGCTTCTTCGGCCCCACCAGCATCATCAGCGGCGGCACGCGCATGTGGTGCGAGCGCGGCAGCTACGACACCCGGCGCGACATGGGCCTCTTCGACCGCGCGGGCCGCATCCTGCTGAAGGACGGCCAGGAGCTCACCGGCGACACCCTGCGCTACGACCGCAACGCCGGCCTGGGCGAAGCGTGGGGGCACGTGGAGGCGCGCGACACCGCGAACAAGGTGCTGGTGCGCGGCGGACGCGGGCGCTACGACGAGCGGACGCGCAGCAGCCACATGACCGACCGGGCCGAGCTGGTGCTGCGCATGGGCGAGGACAGCCTCTTCCTGCACGCCGACACGCTCTTCGCCAGCAGCGACAGCAGCGGGAAGCGCACCATCCTCGCCCGGCGCGGGGTGCGCTTCTTCAAGGCCGACCTGCAGGGCGTGTGCGACACCATGCGGTACGTGCAGGCCGACAGCCTGCTGCGCCTGCACGGGGCGCCCGCCCTTTGGAGCGGCGCCGACCAGATCACCGGGCGGCGCATGCGCATCAAGCTGCGCGACGGGCGCGCCGACACGCTGTACGTGGACGAGGACGCCTTCCTGGCCAGCCGCGTGGACAGCGCGCACTACGACCAGGTGACCGGCACTTACATGGTGGGGCTGTTCCGCGGGGATGAGCTGCACCGCATCGAGGCCACCGGCACCTGCCGCACCGTGTACCACCCCAAGGAGATGCGCGAGGGCCGCGAAGAGCTCATCGGCGTGAACCGCGCCGACTGCAGCCGCCTGATCGTGAGCGTGGGCGAAGGGCGCGTGCAGCGCATCACCTTCATCACCCGGCCCGATGCCACCCTGTACCCCGAGGACCAGGTGCCCGAGGAGGAGCGCATCCTGAAAGGCTTCCGCTGGCGCGCCGCCGAGCGTCCGGCCGACCGCGCCGGTATCTTCGAAGCACCCTAGTGCTCATGCGCCGCCACCTTCTTGCCGCCGCTTTCGCGGTGGCCTCCTCGTTCAGCCTCGCCCAGGTCACGCCCATCTGCCAGCTGCAGGGCACCGGTCCCAACACGCCGTACGCGGGCCAGACCGTCACCACCACGGGCATCATCACCGCCATCCACCTGGGCAGCGGATCGCTCGGCGGCTACTTCATCGAGGACCCCACCTGCGACACCGACCCGCTCACCAGCAACGGGCTCTTCGTGTACCAACCCAATGCCACGGGCCTGTCCGTGGGGCAGCGCGTGCAGGTGACCGGCAGCATGCTCGAGTTCCAAGGGCTCACCGAGCTCTCCGCCACGGCCCCGGCGCAGGTGCTGGGCACGGGCACGGTAACGCCCACCGACCTCACGCTGCCGGTGCCCTTCCTGGTGTACTTCGAGCGGTACGAGGGCATGCTGGTGCGCATCCCCGGCGACCTGGTGGTGACCGATGTGAGCGATTGGGTACAGTACGGCCAGGTGACGCTGGCGCCCGAGCGCTTGATGACGCCCACCGAGGTCGTGGACCCGAACGATGCGGTCGCCAGCGGCACCACCACCCTGGGCTTGGGCAACGTGGCGGCCGTTACCGCGCAGGCCGACCTCAACAGCTTCAGCCGCCTGATCCTCGACGACGGGCGCAACGCGAGCTACCCCTCCCCGCCCCCGCTGATCGGCGCGGAGGGCACGCTGCGTGCGGGTAGCACCGTCACCAACCTCACCGCCGTGCTCTCCTACGGCTACAACGCCTACCGCCTGCAGCCCGCCGGTGCCATCCCCCTTGTGCATGCCCTGCGCCCCCCGGTGCCTGCGGTGGGCGGCCAGCTGCGCGTGGCCAGCCTGAACGTGCTGAACTACTGGACCACCCTCGGGCAATGGGGCGCCGCGAACAGCGCCGAGCTCGGCCGCCAGCGGACCAAATTGGTGAGCGCCCTGGCCGCACTGGATGCCGATGTGCTGGTGCTGCACGAGCTGCAGGCCAACACCGCGGCGCCCGCCGACCTGCTGGCCGCGCTGAACGCCGTGGTGGGCTCGCCTTACACCTCGGTGCCGGAGACGTACACCAGCGGCGGCACCAAGAGCGTGATGTGGTACCGCGCCGCCACGGTAACGCCGTGCACGCCCCTGTACACGCTGAACACCACCTTGTACCAGCGCCCGCATTACACCCAGGGCTTCCTGGTGAATGCCACGGGCGGCCGCGTGCTGGTGAGCGGCATGCACCTGCGCAGCAAGATCTGCGGCGGCGGCAGCCAGGACGACCAGGACCTCGGCGATGGCCAGGGCTGCTTCAACGGCACACGCCGCGACCAGGTGGACCTGCTGCTGCAGAGCTGGAGCGACATCCGGCAGGCCACGGGCATCGATGCGCAGGTGGTGCTCGGCGACATGAACGCCTACGGCCAGGAGGACCCGGTGGACCTGTTGCGCGCCAACGGCTTCAGCGACCTGCTGCCCGCCGGCTCCTACAGCTACTTCTACGCCGGCGCCTTCGGCACGCTCGACCATGCGTTCGGCACGCAGGCGCTGGTGGATGCCTTGAGCGGCGCCGGCACCTGGCCCATCAACAGCGATGAACCGCCCGCGCTGAGCTACGCCGATGCCAACCTGGCCCTGTACCAGCCCAACGCCTTCCGCTGCAGCGACCACGACCCGGTGCTGGTGGGGCTGGATGCCTTCCTGTTGCCCGTGGGCATCGCCGACCAGCGCGAGGAGCACACGATGCAGGTACGCGTGGTCGACGACATGCTCGTGTTCACCCCTTCCACCGGCGATGCGCAAGGCCCGTTGCGACTGCTGGACGCCTTGGGGCGCGCGGTGGGCAGCTGGACCATGAACGGCACCACCTTGCAGGTGCCTACGCGCGGGTTGGCCCCGGGCGCCTACCTGTGGCGCTTCGAAGGCGATGCCCCCCAAGGCGGATCAGTGGTGACCCACTAACGACCGACGGCGGTGAAGTAGGTGCTCGCCGGCACCGGGCCGCCGTCGCGGAAGTAGTACACCTGGCCATAGCGGGTCTCCACGCGGCGGTACTCGGTGATCCGGTCGCCTTGCCGGATCCGCGCGATGTGGGTGACGCGCAAGTGCTCCACCACCACCTCATCCTGCCGCTGCTGGACCTGGTCCGCGGTGGCGGCAGGCACCGGGGCCACCACCTCGGGCTGCGGGGCCTTCGCCCGGACCGGTGCTGGCGTTGGCGCGGGCCTTACCACGCGCTTCACCTCGATGGCAGGCACCGCAGCGCGCGCAGGTTCCGCACGGACCGCAGGCCCCGCACCGGTGCGATGCACCAGCGGCATCTCGCGCTCCGCATGGCGCTCGGGTTCCGCGCTCGTTGCCGGAGCGTGCGCAGCCTCCTTGATCGGCTCCACGACCACCACCCGATCGCGGGCGGGCCGCTCCCCTGCCTGCGCACGCGCCATGTGCTCCAGCAGCAGCGGCGGGGTCTTCACGCGGTAGTCCGTGTCGTAGCCGAAGTCGTGGATGGACGCCACATAGTGGACCTGCGCCACCGGGCCGGCGTACACGAACTGCTGCCCTTCCGGCGGCGCCATGAGCGTGACCTCGAACAGGAAGGTGCGCTCCTCCTCGAGCGATGCACTGAACGGCAGGGAGGTGTCGAACAGCACCTGCTTGCTCACACAGCCCGCGCGCTCGAAGGCCATGAGGTAGTTCGCGTTGTAGTCCATGGGCACGGTGAAGTGCTCCAGTCCCTGCTCCATCACCAGCACGTTGCCCGAGCCGTCGACCATCACCATCCGTGCGCCCTCCAGGGAGGCGCCTTTCACTTTCAGCTTGCCATCCACCACGAGGTGCGCGTTCTGGCGGGCGGAAGCGGTGGTCGCGGGGATCAGGGTCAGGAGGGCGATGCCGATCGAACCGCGGAGAAGAAGTGCCTTGGTGTCCATGGTGGGAGGTGTTCATGGTCGCTCATGCGCCACCATCATCCTTCACACCTTGAAATTCACTCCACCGAAGCGGGGCCGCAATACCCATGATCGGGTATACCCTCAATCCCCCACCGCCTGCTCGAACTCCCGCGGCGTGCAGGGGGAGCCGTTGTGGAAGTGCACCACCTGGCCGTAGCGGTGGCTCACCCGGCGATACTCTTCCACCGCATCACCGTGCCGCAGCCGGACGATGCGGATGACACGCAGCGGCTCCACCACCACGGCCTCTTCGCGGTCCGCGTCCATCACCTTGGGCGTGGGCAGGGCCTGCGGAACATGCACGCGCTGCGTCACCTGGTGATCCCGCACCATGCGTTCCGCCGTGGGAGGGGCCATGGGCGGAGCCGTTGTCGCCATCGGGGCGGGCGAGGTGGTCGGCAATGCGGCAGCGCGCTTCTCCTCCATTGGATCAGGCTCACGGGTCTCCGGAGCGGTATTCCCGGCGGCCACCGCAGGTGCCTCCACCGGTGCTTTCACTTCGGGTGCGCTGATGGGCACCACCGGCGTGATCGGTGCGGGATCCGCAAGCAGGACCACCGGTACGGGCGCCGGAGCCGGTTCCGCGATGGCGGCCTGCGTTGCCGCAGGTGCTGCAGGGGCTGCCATGCCCGAAGCCGCGGCGGTACCCGATGCGGAAGTGCCACCCGCGTTCACCCGGGCGCGCTCCCGCTCCATCACGGCCATCAACGTGGGCATCGGCTTCACGCGATAATCCTTGTCGTAGCCGAAGTCGTCGATCTCCGCCACGAAATGCACCTGGGCCACGGGCCCCGAGTATTCATAGTTGGCGTCACGCGGTGTGGGAACCAGCGTCACCTGGAACGGGAAGCCGAACTGGCGGAACACATAATCGCCGGTGGGTACGCGCGTGTTCACGAAGATCTGCTTCGTGACATGGCCCGCCTTCGTGAACTCGAGCAGGTACTCGCTGTTCAGTTCGAGCGAGAGCGTGAAATGGTCCAATCCGGACGTGAGCACCACGCAATGCCCGAGGTGGTCCACCATCAACATGCGGGCCCCCGATATGTCACCGCCCTTCACCCGCAGGATGCCGTCCAGCTCCAAGCGACCGCCGGATGCTGACGCAGCCGCAGGGGCCATTGCCAGCAGCCAGGCCACCCACAGGGCGATCGCACCGGTTCGTCCGTTCCTCATCATCCGCTCCATCATGACGCACCAGTTCATCGAACGTTGCCGGTACCGGCTTTTTCTAAAGGTAGATCCAACCGGTGGCAGGTCGTTAGAACGTCCGTCATGCCTCCCGTCACCATTCCGGCGAAGATGAGGCCCGGCCGGTCACGGGGCAACGGTTCACCGATGGAGCGGGCGGTGGCCCTGCTGGAACGGAGGGCGGCCTGGCCTTCCTGCGGCTCCTTTCGCACAGGCGGGCCTCATCCTCCCTCAGGTCGGCCCGAGGCTCTAGATTGGTACCCGGATGCGACGCACCCTGAAGTTCGTTGGCAAGGCCCTGTTGCTGGTGGCGGCGGCCGTGCTGGTCGTGCTCGTGCTGGCGCTGGTGTTCCACCCGCCCATCCTGCGCTGGGCCATCGCGAAGTACAGCCCCGCGCACACCGGCCGGCAGGTCACGGTGGAGCACATCCACCTGAACCCCTTCACCGGCAACGTGCACATCCGGGGCCTGCATGTGCTCGAGGAGGCGCGCGACACGGTGTTCCTGCACGTGGACACCATCGACGTCAACACCACGCTGTACAAGATGCTCGGCGGCACCTACGAGGTCACCTCGGTGCGGGTGGCGCGGCCGTTCGTGCGCATCCTGCAGCATGGCGAGCGGTTCAATTTCAGCGACCTGGTGGACCGGTTCGCCGGCGACACCGTTCCGGAGCCGGCGCCCGACGCGGCCGATACGGTGCCGGTGCATTGGGCCTTGCGCGACCTGGCGCTCACCGGGGGCCGCCTGCACTACCAGAGCGACCTGATGCCCGCGCCGCTGGGAGTGGAAGGCCTTCAGGTGAGCTCGCCGGGGCTGGCCTGGGACCAGGACCTGATCGAGGTGATGGCGGCCCTGCACCTCGACGATGGCTCCAGGCTGCGCACCTCCTTGGCGTATGAGCAGGCCTCGGCCCGGTACGCCGTGGATGCCGAGCTGGACAGCGTTCCCTTGCGGACCCTGGAGCCTTACGTACGGCCCTACATGCGCATCGGGGCGCTCGGCGGCCTGGCGCAAGGGCGTTTCCAGGTGCGGGGCGATGCGGACGAGGCTTCCGACCTGGGCCTGCGCGGCGACCTGCACCTGCGCGACGCATCGCTCACCGACCCCGCCCAGGTGAAGCTCCTGGCCTTGGGGGCGCTGGACATCGTGGTGGACACGATCGATGTGAAGGGAGAGCACTACCGCATCCGCCGCTTCACCGCCGACCGCCCCTACTGCCTGTTCGAGCTGTACGACAACGGCGACAACTGGACACGGCTGCTCGCTGCGGACACGGTGGCCAGCTCGCTGGCCGCGGAGGAGGAGCTCGGGTACGACCCCATGAACCCCTTCAGCATGCTGGCCTACTACGTGCAGCTGGTGGCCGAGGACTACGACGCGCTCGACTACCGCGTGGACTCCCTCGCCATCCGCAACGGGGCCGTCGACTTCAACGACCATACGCTGCAGAACACCTTCCGCTACAAGCTCACCGACCTCACCCTCACCACCAACGGCATCGACAGCAAGCGCGACAGCATCACCCTCTTCGCGCACTCGCACCTCAACGGCACAGGCACCTTCGACGCGCGCATGGACCTCGACCCCAACTCGCTGCGCAACATGCACTTCCGGTACGACATCGTGAGCCTGGGCATGCCCGACTTCGGGCCTTACACCACCTTCTTCCTGGCCCACCCGGTGCTGAGCGGTGTCACCACCTACCACAACGAGACCCACATCGTCGACAACAAGCTGCGCAGCGTGAACCATGTGCTGGTGGAGGACTTCCAGTTCGGCCGCAAGATGAACGTGGCCACGGCCTTCCAGCTGCCCGTGCGCCTGGCGGTGTCGTTGTTGAAGGACAAGGACGGCAACATCGAGCTCGACATCCCGGTGGAAGGCGACCTGGACGACCCGGAGTACCGGGTGATGCCCATCGTGTGGCAGGTGCTGAAGAACCTGGTGGTGAAGGCGGTAACGGCCCCTGCGAACCTGCTGGCGCGGGCGCTGAAGGTGGACGAGGACGACCTGAAGGGCGTGCGTTTCCTTTACCTGCAGGAGGACCTCACCAGCAAGCAGGAGAAGCCGCTGCGCACGGTGGCCCGGGTGGCGGAAAGCAAGCCGGACGTTCGCATCGAGCTGGTGCAGTGCGGTGATCGGGAGGGCGAGGCCGAGGCCCATGCCCTGCTGCTCGCCCGCAAGGCTTACGTGGAGGACAGCACCGGTGCTGCGCTTACCCTGCCCAAGGTGGAACTGGAGGCCGAGCTGGGCCGCATCGACATCCGCTCACCGGGCTTCCTGGCCTGGCTGGACCGCACCGCCGGAGCGAGCAGCGACCCCATCCAGAAGCGGTGCATGCGCTACGTGGGCGAGGAGGCCCTGCGTGCCGAGGTGGACCGGCTCTACGCCGCGCGCATCACCCTGGTGAAGGCCTTCCTGCTGCAGGAGCACAGCCTCGGCCCCGACCGCATCACCGTGCGCGATGCCACGCCGGCGGACAAGCTACCGGCCAGCGGGCAGCCCTACTTCGAGCTGAAGTACGGGAACACCGACGGGGGTGAATAACGAAAGGGCCGCCCCGAAGGACGGCCCTTGAAGGCTGATGGCCCGGGATCAGAGCTTCTCCACGCGCTGCGGAGCGAAGCCCTCCACCGCGATGAGGTAGGTGCCGCTGGCGAGACCACCGATGCCGATGCGCCCGCCGAAAGGCACCACGCCCTGTGCGATCGTGCGGCCCTGCAGGTCGATCAGGCGGTAGGTGCGCCCTGCCGCCAGGGGCGCGAGCAGCTCGTCGGTGGCGGGGTTCGGGAACACGCCGGGCGTTGGCGCGTCCTGCGCGTTCACATCCACGGAAAGCTGCTGCTTGCGGATCTGGCTGTAGGTGTACATGTAGAACACGCCCGCCGGGTCCACCAGGATGCCTAGCAGCGGTTCGTTGCCGACCCAGTTGATGCCGGTGTTGGCGGCCACGTTCGGCTGGCCGCCACCGCCCATGTACATGTTGTTCTGCTTGCCCACGAACCAGGTGTCGAGCAGCGGCGAACACGCCACATGCTGCATTTCCGTGGGGTTCCAGAGCTGCGCGCCGGCATCCGTCCAGGTCACCCCGTCGTCGGTGCTGGTGATGGCCTTGTTGAAGGTGCCGCCCACCACCACGATGCGGTCGTTGTACCCGACGGACACGTCCCACACCGGGTTCAGGGAGAGCGGGGCGATGGTGAGCATGGCATAGCCGGAGCCGTCGTGCGCGCACTTGAACACACCGCCATAGGCCGCGCCGATCAGGCTGGTGGCCGTGGCCGCCACGCTGTGCACCTCCAGGTTGGAAGGCACGATCTGCGTCCAGGTGAGCCCGTCGTCCGTGGTGCGCAGCACGCCTTCACCGAACAGGTAGTGCTCGCCCGTGGTACGGCCGGTGGCCATGCCGAACGCGTAGAAGGAGCTCGGCACCCCACCACCGGAACCGATGG
The DNA here is from genome assembly GCA_016788485.1 of Flavobacteriales bacterium. Taxonomy (GTDB): domain Bacteria; phylum Bacteroidota; class Bacteroidia; order Flavobacteriales_F; family PHOS-HE28; genus PHOS-HE28. The sequence goes on along the minus strand of JAEUSV010000045.1, from coordinate 4,178 downwards.
CCGTGAAGGTGTTGCCCGCATCGGTGCTGCGCCACACGCGCGAGCCCTGCGGACCCGTGCCCTGCACCAGCAGCGTTCCCGTGTTGGTGACGCTGATGCGCATGTCCGTGATGCCCGCGGAAAGGCCCGTGCCGGCCTTCGGCGTCCATGTGGCCCCTTGGTCCGTGCTCACGTAGGGCACGAAGGTGGCGTTCCCGCTCACCGTGAACAGCTCACCGGAAGGCCCCACCTCCATGTTCAGCATGAGGGCGGTGGGCATGGTGCAGGCCTGCCACGTCTGGGCCTGCGCCGTGGCGGCAAGGAACAAGACCGCGGCAAGGGCGGCGGGTAGGGATCGTTTCATGGGCGTGAATGGACCACAAGGCTAGCACCCCGCGGCCCGTTGGATCGTAGCACTTCAGCCACAAGCCTACAGGAACCGCTCCATCCAAGTGTCGCGCAGGGCCACCCGGAAGCGCGCGTCCAGGTCGCCCTTGGTGCCCACAAGGTCATCGTAAACGAGGGTGTCCGCGTGCAGCACACCCTCATCCAGCAGGTCCTCCAGCTGGTCGACCCGGCAGGTGCGCACGGCACCGTCGCGCTCGTACACCACCACCATGCGGTCGGTGAGGCTGCGGCCGAGGGCGCGCTCGAGCTCCTGCACGAAGCGCACGCTCTTGTCGATGCTGCAGCCGCTGGCGCGGGCCTGCTCCTCGTCCACCGCGATCACCACGAAATGGCCGTGGAGCACCTCCACCGCGGCATCCAACTGGGCGCCATGCGCGGCCCAGGTGCTTGTGAACATCGCACCACGTTCGCGGATCAGCTGCTCCTCCTGCGGGCTGAACGGCGTGGCGCTCTTGTACACCCACACCCGCGCGTGGGCGGGCATGGCGGCGAGGGTGGTGGCATGGGCGATCATGGCATGCGCGTTTGCCCAAAGATCGTTCACCCGGGGCCCTTTGCTCCTGCCCGGCCCAAGATCGACCGCTCCGAAGGCCTGCCGCCCGGGTGACGAACCGTGACCTCTGGGAGGAGGACATGCCGTTGATCCGATCCCCTCCGCCATCTTTGGGCATCATACCCGACCCTGTGAAGAAGACGCTCGCCCTCCTTGCTTTCGCCCCCTCCCTGGCACTGAACGCCCAGCTCGATGCCTCCCAGGGGCCGCTCTGGCTGCGCAACGCCGCCATCAGCCCCGACGGCACCACCATCGCGTTCTGCTACCAGGGCGACATCTGGCGGGTGCCCGTGGGCGGTGGCGACGCCGTGCCCCTCACCACCAACGATGCGTTGGACTACTCGCCGGTGTGGAGCCGGGACGGCAAGCGCATCGCCTTCGCCAGCCTGCGCTACGGCAACGGCGACGTGTTCGTGATGCCTGCGGAAGGTGGAGCTCCCACCCGTCTCACCTACCACGGCAACGGCGAGACCCCGACCGACTTCAGCGCCGACGGTTCGCAGGTGATCTTCTACGGCACCCGGCAGGACGATGCGCACAACCAGCAGTTCCCTGTGGGCGGCCTCGGCGAACTGTACACCGTGCCCAGCACCGGCGGCCGCCCCATGCAGGTGAGTACCATCGCCATGGAGCGCGCGCGTTACAGCCCCGCCGGCACCCTCATCGCCTACCACGACCGCAAGGGCTACGAGGACAACTGGCGCAAGCACCACACCAGCTCGGTAACGCGCGACATCTGGACCTACGACCCGGCCACCAAGGCCTACCGGCAGGTCACCACCTTCAGCGGCGAGGACCGCAACCCCGTCTTCAGCAAGGATGGCAGCACCATCTACTACCTCAGCGAGGAGAAGGGCAGCTTCAACGTGCACAAGATCCCCGTGGCCGGCGGCACGAGCACCCAGGTGAGCTTCCTGAAGGACCACCCCGTGCGCTACCTGAGCATGAGCGGCACGGGCGTGCTCTGCTTCAGCTACCGCGGCGAGCTCTACACCATGACCGAGGGCGGCGAGCCGAAGAAGGTGAACGTGCGCATCAACACCGACGGGCGCTACAACCCCGAGCGCATCATCAGCGTGAACAACGCCGACGAGTACGACCCCAGCAGCAACGGCAAGGAGGTGGCCTTCGTGCACCGCGGCGAGGTCTTCGTCACCAGCATCGCCGAAGGCACCACGCGCCGCATCACCAACACGCCCGAGCAGGAGCGCAACGTGAGCTTCAGCCCCGACGGCCGCACGCTGGTCTACGCCAGCGAACGCAACGGCAGCTGGGACCTGTACACCACCACCATCGCGCGCAAGGAGGAGAAGTACTTCTTCAACGCCACGCTGCTGAAGGAGGAGCCGCTGCTCACCACGCCCGCCGAGGAGTTCCAGTGCACCTGGTCGCCCGATGGCAAGGAGGTGGCCTACCTCGAGGAACGCACCGCTCTGAAGGTGCTGAACATCGCCACGAAGCAGACGCGCACCATCGTGCCCGCCAACAGGAACTACAGCTATTCCGATGGCGACCAGTGGTACGAATGGAGCCCCGACAGCAAGTGGTTCGTGGTGAGCTTCCTGCACGATGAGCAATGGCTCGCGCAGGTGGGCATCGTGAGCGCCGAGGGGGGCAAGGAGATCATCGACCTCACCCGCAGCGGCTACGGCGGCTACATGCCGCGCTGGGCCATGGACGGCAAGGCCATCGTGTTCATGAGCGACCGCGACGGCATGAAGAACCACGCCAGCTGGGGCGGCCAGGGCGACGCCTACGCCTTCTTCCTCACCCAGGAGGCCTACGACAAGTTCAAGCTGAGCAAGGAGGACGCCGCGCTCGCCAAGGAGAGCGACGAAAAGAAGGACGACGGGGAGAAGAAGGAGGAGAAGGATGACAAGGCGAAGAAGGACAAGGACAAGTCCGCCTCCGCCAAGGCTTCGGCGGATGAAAAGAAAGTGGAGCCGCTGAAGCTCGAGCTGGAGAACATCGACCACCGCAAGGTGCGCCTCACCCCCAACAGCAGCGAGCTGAGCGGCGCGGTGCTGAGCAAGGACGGTGAGAAGCTTTACTACCTCGCGCGCTTCGAGAAAGGCTCCGACCTGTGGCAGTACGAGCTGCGCACGCGCGAAACGAAGATCATCAACAAGATGGGCGGCTTCGCGGGCGCGCTGTCGATGGACAAGGAGGGCAAGAACCTCTACTACATGAGCAGCGGCGGCATCCAGAAGTACGACCTGGACAAGAGCGAGAACAAGGGCATCGGCATCAGCGGCGAGATGGTGCTGAACGAAGGCGCCGAGCGGGCCTACCTCTTCGAGCACATCTGGCGCCAGGTGAAGAAGAAGTTCTACCGTGTGGACCTGCAGGGCGTCGACTGGGACAAGTACAAGGCCGAGTACCAGCGCTACCTCCCCTACATCAACAACAACCACGACTTCGCCGAGCTGTGCAGCGAGATGCTCGGCGAGCTCAACGCCAGCCACACCGGCGCCGGCTACGGCCAGGGCTTCCCCAACGGCGACGAGACCGCCTGCCTTGGCCTCTTCTACGCCAACGAGGCCGGTCCCGGCCTGCGCATCACCGAGGTGATGGAGAAGAGCCCCGTGATCCAGAAGGGTTCGAAGATCAAGGCCGGCTGCGTGATCGAGAAGATCGACGGCCAGGAGATCACCGCCGACATCGACCCGGCGAAACTGCTGAACCGCAAGGCCGGCAAGCCCACGCTGCTCTCGCTGTTCGACCCCAAGGCCAACACCCGCTGGGACGAGACCGTGAAGCCCATCAGCTACTGGGAGGAGACCGAGCTGCTCTACCACCGCTGGGTGGAGCGCTGCCGCCACCTGGTGGACAGCCTCAGCGGCGGCCAGCTCGGCTACGTGCATGTGGAGGGCATGGACGACCGCAGCTTCCGCAAGGTGTACGAGGAGGCCCTGGGCCGCTACCACAACAAGAAGGGCCTGGTGGTCGACACGCGCTTCAACGGCGGCGGCTGGCTGCACGACGACCTCGCCACCTTCCTCAGCGGCAAGACCTACATGACCTTCATGCCGCGCGGGCAGAACCTGGGCACCGAGCCCGCCTTCAAGTACCAGCGCCCCAGCTGCGTGGTGATGAGCGAGGGCAACTACAGCGATGCCCACATGTTCCCCGTGACCTACCGCGCGCTCGGCATCGGCAAGCTGGTGGGCATGCCCGTGCCCGGCACCGGCACCGCCGTGTGGTGGGAGGGCCTGCAGAACGGCATGTGGTTCGGCAT
>JAEUSV010000063.1 GCA_016788485.1 Flavobacteriales bacterium | reverse complement strand
CACGGGCAAGGAGCAGAGCATCCGCATCGAGGCCAGCAGCGGCCTCAGCAAGGACGAGATCGAGAAGATGAAGAAGGAGGCCGAGGCCAACGCCGACGCCGACAAGGCCGCCCGCGAGCGCGTGGACAAGCTCAACGCCGCCGACAGCCTCATCTTCCAGACCGAGAAGAGCCTGAAGGAGTACGGCGACAAGATCCCCGCCGAGAAGAAGCAGCCCATCGAGGACGCCCTCACCCGCCTGAAGGACGCCCACAAGGCCCAGGACACCGACGCCTGCGAGAAGCTCATGGGCGAACTGAACACCGCCTTCCAGGCCGCCAGCCAGGAGATGTACAACGCCGCCCAGCAGGCCCAGGCCAATGGTGGCGCCCAGGGCAACACCTCCTCCACCAGCGACCAGGAGGTCACCGATGTGGACTTCGAGGAAGTGAAGAAGTAAGCCCTTCGTCCACACGCACAACGCAAGCAAGTAACCCCGCCATCCAGGCATTGGCCTTGGATGGCGGGGTTCTGCTTGTTCTGTCCCACACGGCGCGGTGCGCGATGCACCGGCCGCCATTGGTCATCGGGCCTGGGTGAGCAGTGGCTTCAGTTCGTGCACCTTGCCGTCCACGTAGGCCTCCGCGAAGCGCGCCTGGCCGGCCTGGTCGAAATAGGTCCAGGTGCCGACGCGCTTGGTGTCCATCCGATTGGGATCGTAACGGGCCTGTCCCTTGCAGCGCACCTGTCCGTCGGGCCAGTACTCGGCCTGTTCGAAGGTCACGCTGCGCTTGTCCACCAGACGCAGGGTGCTGATGGGGTGACCATCGGGACGGAAGAGGTCCATGCGCAGGTAATAGGGCTCGGAGCGGTGCTTCTCCTCGGCATAGCGCAGCTGGCCGTTGGCGTAGTGCTCCTCATACACGAGCGCGATGCCGTTGGTATAACGCGTCTCACTGCGAAGCTCCCCGTTCGCATGGTAGATGCGCATGGAGCTCTTCACGTTGTCAAGGACCCTGAACTCACGCTCGAGGGTACCATCCGGATGGAAGTTCTTGAACACCATCAGGTGGCCTTCGTGGTAGAAGCCCCGGTGCTTGATCGCCCCATCGGGGTAATGGTCCTCGACCCAGCCCGAGCAGGCGTAGCCGGCGCAGGACCTTACCGAGTCACCACCCAGCGAGGCGAGGAGTCCTTCATAGCCGTCCACCGTGGCGGTGGGGTCCTCGGTGAGCTCGGGCAATGACACGAGCTCGTCGTGGGCCAGGATCTCGGCCTCGGACTGGGCACCGGCCTTCATGAAGACCAGCGCTGCCACGACAAGTGCCAAAGGCCGGAACGTCTCGGATATGCGGGACTGGGGCATGAGCATAAGGTTCCTACGCATGCCCTTGAGCGATGGTTACCCTCCCAACCGGCTGGCTGCGAATGCATTGACGGAGCCGTTCCTTTCCCGAGCGATGCCAGGGGCCCTTTAGGTTGCTCGGAAGCCGGGGCCTTCTGTTGGTGAAAGCCACCCTCGGCATCGACCCCTGCATGACGGCCGGTGTCGACGACAGCATCAGTAACCAGGTGATCGCAGATCAGTTCGCCAACTCCGCGGCCTGCAACATACCAGCATCAACCTGTGCCACAACAGCGCCGGCCGTCTCTGCATGGTCCACACCATCTAAGCGGCCTCCCCGCATCAAGAACCAAGGTATCGTCCAAGCATCGGACGGATCCTACCCCGCATAAGCCCTGACCTTCGCTGGAGGCCACTGCCCCCCGAGCCCCCCCGGTACGCAGCTTTTCCGATCGGTTGCCTCCTGTTGAAAAGAATTTTCCACTAGGGATCAACGGTTGGACCCTGTACTTTGGGATCCGAACCAACCGCTCCAACACCTTACCAACTTCACTTCAAGCTACGATTCGGCCCGTACCACGGGCAAATTTGTCTTCAGACAGGTCGACCTCATCGACCTTACCAACCGGCTGTGGACCGGTACATCCGCAACGATCAAAAACCCAACCAACCCGATCATGAAGCACATCACGCGAGCGAGGGGAACGTCCCTCACTACCGGTGTGAAACGTGCGCTGGGATCCTTAGCCTGCCTGTTCCTCGTGTTCATGCAGGTGAACGCCCAAAGCGAACGTTCCGCAGCCGATCTGAAAGCCAAGGAGGAATCCGTGGCAAAGCCGATGACCAACGACGAGGTGCGCGAGGCCTTGAGGTTGCAGGAATCGGAACAGGCGAAGCAGGTCCAACAGCAGCTGAACGCGATGGGCGTTCCGGCCGGTGTTGAGCTGAGCCCCGAGAAGCGCGAGTACCTGGAGAGCCTCGCGCGGCAGCAGGCCGGTACGCCGGATGCGGCACCGACCGCTGGCGAACAAGGCGCCTTGCAAAAGGCCACGGACGCCCGCGAACAGCTCCCCCCCATGACGGACAAGCTGGAGGCCGACCCCCAACAGTAAGTCCATCCATCCCAACCCAAAACAGAATTCCATGAATCCCACTACCCAACGAACGCGAAGCGGACTTCGCTCGTGGCTCGCGCAGGTGCCGCTGGTGATCGGCTTGATCACCATGCTCGCTCCCAAGGCCCAGGCCACCACTTGCGCGGGTGCGACGGCGATCAGCATCGCCACCCCGATCAGCAACCAAACGGTTGTCTGCGGTGCAGCGAACGACATCTCGGCAGCCAACGTCACGAACATCTGTTCAGGCGCTAGCACCAGCTACCTCGGAGGCAACGAAGCGGTCTACACGTTCACCGCTCCTTCAAGCAGCCCTTATGCCTTCAGCCTGAACAGCACGCAGACTTGGACCGGTATCTGGTTGTTCAATGGCTGCCCTACTTCGGGCGGCACTTGCGTCAGCTACATCCAAAGCAGCGCTAGTGGCTTGAAGACGATCAACGCCACGCTCGTTTCGGGACAGACCTACTACTTGCTGTTCGAGACCTGGCCTGCACCGGCTTCGGCCTGTCCCGGCACCTTCAGCGTGGACCCCATCGTGGCACCGAGCTGCGGGGCTACCTACACCCCTGTTGACCTTGCCACGAACGTGAACACTTCTTCCGCTCTGTCCTGGAGCGGGTTCACGGGCAGTCCGGCACCGGTCTATGATGTTTACCTCTCCACGAATTCGGCGTTGGTGAACAGTTTGGATGCCTCGGTCCGCGTGGCCACGGGGATATCCGCGAGCACCTTCAGCCCGAGCCTATTGCCCAGCACGACATACTACTGGCGCGTTGTGGCGATAAATGGCGGGGGCTCAGCCACCTGCCCCGTTCTTTCCTTCTCGACCGCTGCTCCGGCTCTGTTCACGGCCACCAGTTCGGGTGGTCTTTGGAGCAGCCCTGCCAGCTGGGCAGGCGGCGTTGTTCCCGGCCCTGGTAACGATGTGACCATTCCTGCGGGAAGCACGATCACCGTGGACCAGGCGCTCATTCTCCGGGACCTGACCATTAACGGCACCCTCAACTGGGCCGCCACCTCCTTTGCGCTCACCTGCCAAGGCAACCTGGTCGTTGGCTCGACCGGCACCTTCTTCCCGATCTCCTCGGGCGGTACCGGCCAGACCTTGAACCTGCTTGGCAACTTCACGAACAACGGCTATGCCAACCTGATCATCTCTGGCTTGGTGTTCAGCGGCACGAACCACACGTTCGACGGTACCGGCACCTTCGCCGGCAACGGAACGCGCGGCATCATCCAGGCCATTTCGATGCAGGGCACCGGCACGCTCACCATCAACACGAGCGCGAACCTGGCCATCCGCGGCACCATTAACGCCCTCCAGGGCACGATCAATGGCAATGGCAAACTGATCGCCGACAACACCGTGGCCCACGCGGGCACGGTCTACAACCAGCAGCTTGCCAACGCGGTGGTGACCAACATGGGCGCCGGCGTGTTCAGCGCCCCGCCCGTGACCGGCACCTGGACCGGCGGCGTTACCGGACTCTTCGTGGCGAGCGGCGGTGCGAACGCCGGTGATCGCATCGTTGAAGGCAGCAACGTGTACCTGGTGACCACCACCGGTATCCTCGATGTGGTGGCCCCCACGCACACCAGCGGCCTGGCCTTCAGCGGCACCGCGGAACTCCTGTGGATCGGCAACACCGGCACCATCGGCAACGGCTTCAACACCACGGTGGTGGCCGGCACGCAGTATTGGTACGGTGGCAACCTATACACCTGCACGGTCGGTGGCGCCACGAGCGCGACCGCCCCTCCGGTGCACACCAGCGGTGCCGCGGCAAGCGGTGCCGCCACCTTCGTGTATGTGGGTGCTCCCGCCGTGGTATCGCCCAACTACGATGCCACCACGCAAACGGTGCGCAGCCTCACCATCGTGAACCCCGGTTCCGGCCTGCATGCCTCCCCCGGCGTGACCTTCGTAGGCACCTTCACCACGGCACCGACCGCCGTGACACAGGTACTCACGGGTGTGGCCGGTGCCACCAACCTGGCCATGAACAAGCAGGCCACGGCCACCGTGACCGGCGGCATCGGCATGGGCAGCAGCCAAGGTGTTGGTTCCATCTCTCCGAACGTCAACTCGTTCGGTTATTACGCCACGGCCCCCGTGGTGGCCCTCAGCGGCCCCACCGGCATCAACCTGCTCTCCGCACCGGTGAGCGGTGTGACCGGCGCTGGTGTCACGGCCACCTTCACGGACGGTACGCTCCGCAGTGGAGCCGGTACCCTCGCCGTAGTGGTGGGTGGTGGTAAGGTGCTTAGCGTCGTGCTCACGGGCACCGGCACCTACAACCCGCCTCCCACGCAGATCACGCTGAACGGCGGCGGTCTCACCAGCGTGATCGTGCCGATCCCGGCCGGTTGCTGGGCGACCGCGACGGCGAACCTCAACGCCGCCGGGCAGCTTACCAGCTACACGATCACGAACCCCGGTTTCGGCTATGTGAACACCACCACCGCTCCTACGGTGTTCCTGTCCACCCCGGTGGCCGGTCTGGAAGTGGCCGCTGGTGCACCGATCGCCCGTTGCAACATCTACAACCTTACCGCCGCCAACTTCACGGGCATCACCGTTCCGTCGATCACCACCCCGGTGTTCACGAACGCGCCCCACACCGAAGCCAACCTCGGCGACTTCATGCCCGCGAACCGGCGCATCAACGCCCTGACGATGGGCGCGGGCAACCTGGGCCTTTCGCTCACGGGCAACCTGACGATGTACCAGCTCACCACCCCCATCACCTTCACCTCGGGTGAACTGAACATGGGTGGCAACAACCTGACCTACGAGTCGCCCACCTTCTTGGGCCAGAGCTCGGGCGCCAGCAGCTGGGTCACGAACGGCAGCATCACGCTGAACGGAAAGAGCACGGCCACCCTCACGCGCACCTTCCCCTTCCGCGCGAGCGGTGTAACGGGAGCGGTGCAACTGAACGTGGGTTCCGGCTCCAACAACACGGGCTCGGACATTTCGCAGATCCGCGTGACGCAGATGGCCGCCCCCACCGGCAGCACGGTAACGCCCGCCACTAACATGGCCGGCACCCGCAGCTACATGGTGGAGATCCTGAGCGGCACCGTCCACGGCACCAACCCCACCGCCCTGGTGGGCTTTGATGCCTCCGACGCGCTCGTCTCGGACAACCAGAGCCTGTTCCTGTGCCAGAGCACGACCGGCATCAGCGGTCCGTGGGATGTGCGTTCGACGGCTGCCGCCGCCGGCCCGCTGGCGATCCCCGGCACCCGCACCACCGCGACAGCGGCACCGGGTCCGATCGTATTCGCCTCGACCTACTACCTGGGCCTGTCTATCTCCACGAGCTTCGTGATCCCGCCGCCCCTGTCGTACAACGTGACCCGCACCACGGGCAACGCGTACCAGTCCATCGCGCCTGTCCTTGTGGGCGGTGACGGCACCGGCACGTTGAGCACCGCCTCCGGCGATGAAGGCACGCAGGCTGTGGCGATCCCGGGCTGGGGCTTCCAGTACCAGGGTTCCACCTGCACGGGCTTCACGGTACACACGAACGGTTACGTGATGCTGACCAACGGTCTGGTCGCGACGGCCAACACGGGTTCCAGCTGGGACAACACGCTCGGTATCACCTCCATCGGTGGCACGCCGAACGTGAACAAGCGCAACGTACTTGCTCCGTTCTACGATGACCTGAACAAGGCCAGCCCCGTGATCTACTACAAGGTGAGCGGCACGGCCCCGAACCAGGTGGTGACGGTGGAGTGGTTCAACACCACCTTCTTCGGCCTGAGCGGCCCGCAGATGTACTACCAGGTGGTGATGGACGGTACCACGGGCACCATCCGTTTCAACTACGGTGACATGCAGCTGTTCAACGGCACGCAGAACATCCGCTACTCGTACACCACCGGCCTGAGCGGCGCCTTCATCCAGGCCCCCGCCCAGCCCGGCCAGATCTTCCAGCAGCAGTACGAGAACACGAGCCTGTTCAGCCACGAGAACTCGAACATCGCCAACTGGGGCGCGAACGGCCTGGCCATCGCTCCGGAGCCGCGCAGCAGCATCCTGTTCACCCCGGGTGCCTACACGCCGCCTGCTCCCCCCGTGGCCGCAGCCCCGGTGAACGATGATCCCGCCGGCGCCATCACGCGTCCCGCGCTCATCACCTTCCCCAACAACATCGCTTGGGACAACGGTTCGAACACCACGAACATCTACACCACGCGCTACGCCACGGCCACCCCGAGCCCGGCGCCCTGCAGCCCGAACACCGGTGCTGCCGCGAAGGATGTATGGTTCAAGTTCACCGCGACCCAGCCTGCTGTGACCGTGCGTATCTATGGTTCCGGTGGCTTCATCCCGCGTGTGGAGGTGTACGACAACACCCTTACCACCCCGCTGGCCTGCAACGTGTCCACCGGCATCACCGGCAACACCACCGGTCAGGGTCTTCGCGTGGACGCCGTAGCCACCGGCCTTACCGTGGGCAACCTTTACTATGCTCGTGTGTACCACGACCGGGTGGGTACCACCGCGCTGGCCACGGCCACTGTGGGCGGTGGTGCGGTGAACGGCTTCACCGTGACCACCCCGGGCACGAACTACTCGCAGCCCCAACAGGCATTCGGCTACAACGGCTCGAACCAGGGTCCCATCGTGCGCTTCAACGGCGGTGGCGGTAACGGTGCCGTGGGCGCCTTGACCAACCCGACCTCTCCGTCGCAGGTGCTGGCCTCCATCACCACGTCGAACTTCGGCTTCAACGGTGGCTTCGGCTACTCCAGCGCGCCGACGGTGACGATCGACAGCCCGGATTGGGGCATCACCGGTGAGTTCGGTATCGTGATCTACGCGCCGGCCCCGAACGATGATTGCGCCGGTGCGATCACCCTGACCCCTGGCACCACCTGCGTGCCCGGTGTGAACCAGGTGACCGACAACACCACGAGCACGACCCCTTCGGCCCAGACCGCGGTTTGCGGTACGCCGGATGACGACATGTGGTACAAGTTCACGGCCACCAGCACGGCCACCAACGTCGAGGCCACCGGCACCGGCACGTTCGACGTGGCCGTGCAGGTGTTCGATGGCGGTGTGGCGCCCGGTAGCTGCGGCAGCATGACCAGCGTGGCCTGCCAGAACAGCACCTTCGGTGGACAGACCGAGATCCTTTCCCTGACCACGGTGGTGGGCAACACGTACTTCGTACGGGTTTACCATGCCGGCACGGGTTCTGTGCCGGGCGAGACCTTCACGCTCTGCGTGGGTAACCTAGTTCCGAACTGCGTCGCCAACCCGACCGCACCGCTGAACAACGCGTATGTGTGCAGCACCTCGGCCGTAACGTTGAGCTGGCCTGCCGCGACCTATGCCACCGGCTACACGGTGATCCTGGACGGCAACCCGGTTTCGACCAACCAGCCTGGAACCACCTATGCTGCCGGCGTGCTTGCTGCAGGTGCACACACCTGGCAGGTGATCCCGCAGAACACCAATGGCTCTGCGACCGGCTGCTCCACGTGGAACTTCACCGTGAACTCCCTTGGCTGCTACTGCTCGAGCATTCCCTCGAACACGGCGGACGAGGAGATCTACAGCGTGACCTTCAATGGTGTGACCAGCGGCAGCGCTGCCGATTGCAACATCGTGGCGCCGGGTCCCGGTTCGATCCTGAACCGGTACTCGAACTACTGGACGCTGGGCTCGCTCTTCACCTTCATCCAAGGTGCTCCCTCCACCTTCTCGATCACCCAGGATGAGTGCGACGGTGCGACCTACTTCTCCAACGGCATCGCCATCTGGATCGACCTGAACCAGGACGGCAGCTTCGACGACAACACGGAGAAGATGTTCGTGGAGAACACGACCGCCGCTGGCCCGCGCGTGGTGAACGGTGGTTTCGTTATTCCGCCGACCGCCCTGACGGGTACCACGGCCTTGCGTGTGATCTGCGCCGAAGGCTTCTCCGGCACCGGCCTGACGAGCTGCCTGAGCTACGGCTACGGTGAGACCGAGGATTACCTGGTGACGATCAACCCGCCCCCGCCTTGTGTGGACCCCCCCACTCCTGGCACGGCGAGCATTTCCGCAGCCAACGTTTGCGTGGGCAGCTCCGTGACCCTGAGCGTGACCGGCCAGAGCTTCGGCGCAGGCCTCGTGCTGCAGTGGGAGAGCTCGCCCGACCAGCTTGGTTGGAACCCGATCGGCGGTGCGAACGGTATCACGGCCAGCGTGTCGCCCACGGTGCTCACCTACTACCGCCTGTCGCTGACCTGCAGCGGCGGTAGCCCGGTGTACACCAACACCGTGTCGGTGAACATCAATCCGTTCACGGATTGCTATTGCGCGAGCGGCGCGACCTTCGCTACGGATGAGGAGATCTATGCGGTGACCCTGAACGGTGTGACCAATGGATCGACCATCGCTGGTGGCTCCAACCCTGGCTGCACCAACCCGGCACCTGGTCCGGGCAGCATCCTCGGCCGCTACTCGAACTTCAAGCCGATCGGTCCCACTTGGAGCCTCACGCAGGGGCTACCGGTGAACTTCACGGTGCAGGAGGACGAGTGCGACGGCGCGACCTACTACTCCTTCGGTACGGCCATCTGGATCGACCTGAACCAGGACGGTGTGTTCGACAACATCACGGAGAAGGTCTTCGTGGAGAACGCCACGGCCCAAGGTCCGCGTAACGTCACTGGAACTTTCTCCATCCCCTTCACCGCAACGCCCGGTGTGACCGGCATGCGTGTGACGATCGCTGAGAACATTTCCGGTGCCGGCCTGACCTCCTGCCTGTCGTATGGTTACGGCGAGACCGAGGACTACCTGGTGAACATCGTGGCGGGTAACAACAACTACACCTGCGCCACGGCCGCTCCGCTGAGCTGCTTCGACATCCAGCAGGCCTACCTCACCGGCACGAGCACGCTGCCTCCCACGGCCTGCGCG
>JAEUSV010000057.1 GCA_016788485.1 Flavobacteriales bacterium | reverse complement strand
CAAGATCTGGCGCCAGAACGGTCCCAACGACAAGGGCCGCATCGTGGACTACCCGGTCAACAACGTCTCGGAGGACATGTCCTTCCTGGAGATGCTCGACGTGCTGAACGATGAGCTGGTGCGCAAGGGGGAGGAGCCCGTTGCGTTCGACCACGACTGCCGCGAGGGCATCTGCGGCATGTGCAGCCTCTTCATCAATGGCGAAGCGCACGGCCCAGGCCGCGGCATCACCACCTGCCAGCTGCACATGCGCAAATTCAAGGACGGCGACACCATTTACGTGGAGCCGTGGAAGAGCGCGGCCTTCCCGGTGATCAAGGACCTGGCCGTGAACCGCAGCGCCTTCGACCGCATCCAAGCCGCCGGCGGCTTCGTGAGCGTGAACACCAGCGGCAACCTGGTGGACGGCAACGCGGTGCCCATCCCCAAGGACGATGCCGACAAGGCCTTCGACGCGGCCACCTGCATCGGCTGCGGCGCCTGCGTGGCCACCTGCCCCAACGGCAGCGCCATGCTCTTCGTGGCGGCGAAGGTGAGCCAGCTCTCCCTGCTGCCCCAGGGCCGTCCCGAGGCCAAGCGCCGCGCACTGGCCATGGTGGAGCAGATGGACAAGGAAGGCTTCGGCAACTGCAGCAACACCGGCGCCTGCGAGGTGGAATGCCCCAAGCAGATCAGCCTCGAGCACATCGCCCGCCTGAACCGCGAGTACCTGGCGGCCACGGTGACGAAGGAGTGATCCGCTCCTCAACTACATGTGCGAAGGGCCGTCATCGACGGCCCTTCCTCATTCCAAGCCCCACTGTGGCGTGCTGTTCCGCATCCAGGTGATGTTCAAGGCCGACTTGACGCACGGGACAACCAGAGGCGTCGACTAGTTTCGTGGCCGATGGACCACCAACGCATCCTGCGGCTCTTTTTCAGCCTGTTCCTTGGCAGTTGGTTGGTGGTAGCATGCTCGGGAGTACCTTCCAGCATGGATCAAAAGGACCTGAAGAACGCCTTGATGCGCGAGCGGAACATGCTTGCGGACATGTATGCTGATGACTATTTCCCTCCTCACCTGGTGGACCAATGCAAGGCCGTGCTGGTGGACATGTGCCACCGGATCGAGACCGAAGAGCCCAAGGACCTGGAAGGATTGTATGCCATCACGCATGAGGCCACCGAGCGATTGAGCGCCTTGCAAGCGGTGTTCGAGGAGCATGGAAGCGAATTGGAGACCGGGGCGCGTGAAGCCTTGGGCGAGGAGTTCATGGTGATAGCGGAGGCCTACGGCTTCGATGCGGATGTGGAAGAGATGATCGCCCCACGGGAATGGTAGAACAGCAATGAGTCCTTCAGCGAACGCATGTTGACCAGTAAACTCCCCCACGTCGGCACCACCATCTTCACGGTGATGAGCAAGCTCGCGCACGAGTGCGGGGCCATCAACCTCAGCCAGGGCTTCCCCGATTTCCCCATCGACGAGGCGCTGGTCGAACTGGTGGAGCAGGCCATGCGCGACGGCCACAACCAGTACGCGCCCATGCCCGGCGTGCCCGCCCTGCGCGAGGCGATCGCCGCCAAGGTGCAGCGCCTCTACGGCTTTCCGTACGACCCGGAGACCGAGGTGACCGTGACGGCCGGCGGCACGCAGGCCATCTTCACCGCCCTGGGCGCCGTGGTGCACCCCGGTGATGAGGTGATCATCGTGGACCCCGCCTACGACTGCTATGCGCCCACGGTGGAGCTGTTCGGTGGAAGGCCGGTGCACGTGCGGCTGGGCAGCGACATGAAGTTCGATGCCGATGCGGTGAAGGCGGCGATCACGTCCCGCACGCGCATGCTCATGATCAACACACCGCACAACCCTGCGGGCACCATCCTGCGCGACGCTGACATGCGCCGCATCGCTGACATGCTGCGCGGCACCGACATCCTGCTGTTGAGCGATGAGGTGTACGAGCACCTGGTGTTCGAGAACGAGGCGCATGCCTCGGTGGTGCGTTACCCCGAGCTGCGCGAGCGCGCCTTCGTGGTGTTCAGCTTCGGCAAGGTGTTCCACGCCACCGGCTGGAAGATGGGCTACGTGCTGGCCCCGAAGGCGCTGATGGCCGAGTTCCGCAAGGTGCACCAGTTCAACGTGTTCAGCGCCAACACCCCGGTGCAGCACGCGCTCGCCGCGTACCTGAAGGACCCCGTCAACTACGAGGGCGTGTCGTCGTTCTACGAGGCCAAGCGCGACCGTTTCCTCATCGGCCTGCATGCTTCGCGTTTCGAACCCCTGGCCTGCGAGGGCAGCTATTTCCAGCTCGCCGACTACAGGGCCATCAGCGATGAGCCGGACACCGCGTTCGCGAAGCGCCTCGCCCGTGAGTTCGGGGTGGCCGCCATCCCCATCAGCGTCTTCTACAAGGAGCCGCCGCCGGGCCAGCGCATCCTTCGCTTCTGCTTCGCCAAGCAGGACGAAACGCTCGACAACGCCATCGAGAAGCTATGCGCGATCTGAGGGTGACGCTGGTGCAGGCCGACCTGCACTGGGAGGATGCCGCGGAGAACCGTGCGCTCCTCGCCAACCGCTTCAAGGACCTGCGAGGCACCACCGACCTGGTTGTCCTTCCCGAGATGTTCACCACGGGCTTCACCATGCGCAGCCTTGAACTGGCCGAGGGCATGGACGGCCGTACGGTGCAATGGATGCGCGAACAGGCCATGGTGCTGGATGCGGCCCTCTACGGCAGCGTGATCATCCGCGACGGTGAACACCATTACAACCGCGGCCTGTTCGTCACGCCCGACGGAGCGGTCACCACCTATGACAAGCGGCACCTGTTCCGCTTCGCGAAGGAGACGGACCACTACACACCGGGCACCGAACGCGTGGTGGTGGAATGGCGCGGCTGGCGCCTGCTGCTGCAGATCTGCTTCGATCTGCGCTTCCCCGTCTTCGCCCGCAACCGCGGCGACTACGATGCCATCCTCTACGTGGCCAACTGGCCCGAGGTGCGCCGCTACCCGTGGAGCCAGCTGCTCATCGCGCGGGCCATCGAGAACCAGTGCTACGTGGTGGGCGTGAACCGGGTGGGCCAGGACGGCAACGGGCACCTCTACTCCGGTGACTCGGCGATGATCGACCCGCGTGGTGCGGTGGAGGCCGTTCCTCCCGGTACGAGCGCGGTGGTCACGGTGCTGTTCAAGGGCGATGCCCTCGTGGACTTCCGGGCGAAGTTCCCCGTGGCCATGGAGGCGGACGCGTTCGAGCTGAAGCGCTAGCGCAGCACCGTCACGTGCCCGAGCTGCTTGTACAGGCGGCCCTGCTTCCCGGTCTCATCCTCGAGGAAGCGGTATTCCATGCGCCACACGTACACGTCGTTCTTCACGTATTCGCCGTTCGCCCGGCCGTCCCAGCCGATGGCAGGGTCGTTGGACTGGAACAGCACGGCACCATAGCGGTCGAACACCATCACGGTGAACTCTCCGATGCTCTTGCCCACGGGCATCCAGATGTCGTTGGTGCCATCGCCGTTCGGGGTGAAGGTGTTGGGCACGTACAACGTGGCCGGGCAGAACTCGATCACCTCAGCGGAATCGCGGACCGCACAGTCGTACATGTTGGTCACGTCCACATAGTACCAGCCGTAGGCGCCCGCCAGGATCACCTGGGAGGTCTCCCCGGTGCTCCATACGTAGGCGCTTCCGGGGTTGCCAGCGTCGATGCTCACATGGCGTGGCTCCTCGTCGAGGCAGGTGAAGAACTTGCGTTCGACCAGCTTGGTCGGTGCGGGGTTGAAGGTGGCGTTGATGGCATCCGACGCGGAGCAATAGCCGTTGTTCACCGTGACCGTGTAGGTTCCGGTGGAGGTGATGGTGAGGTGCCGCGTGGTGTGCCCCGTGCTCCACAGGTAGGTGGCGCCCGGGTTGCCAGCGTCGAGCCAGATGCTCTGCCCCTCGCACAGCACGCTGTCGTTGCCCAGGTCGACCGTGGGAGGCTGCACCAGGTCCACCACGGCGTCGGCGGTGATCGCGCATCCCGTGGGGTTGGTGATGGTGACCGAGTAGGTGCCCGATGCGCCGGGGTTGATGGTGCTCGTGGTGGCGCCGGTGTTCCACAGGAAGGTGCAGCCCGGGTTGCCGGCGTTCAGCGTCGCCACCTGGTCCACGCATTGCGTCACATCCTGCAGCACGTCGATGGGTGCTGGCTGGAAGGTGATGTCGATGGCATCGCTGCCCTGGCAGTAGCCGTTCGAGGCCGTCACGCTGTAGAGCCCGCTCTGGGTGGGTGTGATCTGCTGCGTGTTCGCCCCGTTGCTCCAGGCGTAGGTGGCCCCCGCATTGCCCGCGTCGAGCGTCAGCGGCTGGCCGGCGCACAGCACCGTGTCGCTGCCGAGGTCGACGGTGATCAACGGCATCAGCGTCACGTTCGCATCGAAGGTGGCGCTGCAGTTCTGCGGCGTGGTCACCGTCACCGTGTAAAGGCCGTTCTGCGTCGGCGAGATGGCCTGCGTGGTGGCGCCCGTGCTCCAGGCGTAGGTGCAACCGGCATTGCCCGCGTTCAGGGTGACCGTGTTCGACACGCACGTGGTCACATCCTGCAGCTGGTCGGAGGGCAGCGGGTTGAAGATGACGTTGATGGCATCGCCGGCCTGGCAGCCCTGCGGCGTGGTCACGAGCACGGAGTAGACCGCGCTCTGAGTCACCGTGATCTGCTGGGTGGTCGCACCGGTGCTCCACACCACATTGTTGCCGGGGCTGTTGGCGTTGAGCACCTGGCTTCCCGTCCCGCACAGGTTCAGGTCGGGGCCGAGGCTCACGGTGGGGAGCGCGTTGAAGGTGGTGAAGAAGGTCTTCACCGTGACGCAGCCCAGCGCATCAGTGATCTCCGCGGTGAACATGCCCGCGGTGGTGACGCTGATGGTCTGCGTGACCTCACCGGTGTTCCACATGTAGGTCGAGCCGGGGTAGCCGGCATCGAGCAGGATGGACTGACCTGTGCACGCCGCATAGTTGATCGGGGTGATCAGGTTGTCCCAGGCGGAGATGATCGTGGTGCTGTCGCTGTAGGAGCAGCCGAACGCATCCGTGAC
>JAEUSV010000134.1 GCA_016788485.1 Flavobacteriales bacterium | reverse complement strand
CTGTTCGACCAGGCGCTCCGCACCTACCCGGACGCGTTCGTGGCGCTGGTGCGCACCCCGGAGCACGGCACGTGGATGGGGGCCACGCCAGAGCGGCTGCTGGTGGCGCAGGACGACCATGTGCGCGTGGACGCGCTCGCCGGCACGCGCTCCGCTGCGCAGGGAGCTGGAGCGTGGGGTGAAAAGGAGCGTGACGAACAGGAGCTCGTCACCGCCGCGGTGCTCGGCACCTTCGTCGCGCTCGGGCTCAAGGAGGTGCATGCCGGTGCGCCGGTCACCATCGACGCGGGCCCCGTGCAGCACCTGCGCACCTTGGTGGAGGGCGAACTGCACGGTGTTCCGCTGGGCGATGTGGCCCTGGCCGTGCATCCCACACCGGCCGTGTGCGGGGCCCCGCGCGATGCGGCGCGCGCCCTGATCCACCAAGTGGAACCGCACGACCGCAGGCTGTACACCGGATTCTGGGGGCCTTGGAGCGCCGACGGCCTCACGGCCCTGTACGTGAACCTTCGCTGCCTGCAGGTGTTCCCTGGCTCGGCATCGCTGCTCGTGGGCGCAGGCATCACGGCCGGCAGCGACGCATCCGCCGAATGGGAGGAGACCACGCACAAGGCCGGTACCTGGACACGGCTCATCGAAGCGCTCGGCGTTGGCCGGTAACTTCGCCGCCCCGATGACCTCCGACCATTTCGCCGCCGCCGAGCTTGCGCGCCTGTGCGCCGCCAAGGGCGTCCGCCATGCCGTGATCAGCCCGGGCTCGCGCAGCGCACCGCTCGTCATCGCCTTACACCGGCACCCCGACATCACCTGCCTGCGGGTGGTGGACGAGCGGAGCGCCGCCTTCTTCGCACTGGGCATGGCGCAGCAGCTGCACGCGCCCGTGGCCCTGATCTGCACCAGCGGCAGCGCGGTGCTCAACTACGGTCCGGCGATCGCCGAGGCCTTCTACCAGCGCGTGCCCCTGCTGGTGATCACCGCCGACCGCCCCGAGGAATGGGTGGACCAGGGCGAGGGCCAGGCCATCCGCCAGCAGGGCGTGCTCGCGTTGCACATGAAGCGCAGCGTGCAGCTTCCGCGTCTCACGAGCGACGATCTCTCACGCTGGCACTGCGGCCGCCTGATCAACGAGGCCATCGATGCCACCCTGCTCCCGGTACCCGGACCCGTGCATGTGAACGTGCCCTTCGCGGAGCCGCTCTACGGGCAGGTGGAAGAATCGGCGCACCGTGCGTCCACCCTGATCGCCCCGGTGATGACGGAGCCCTTCATCCTGCCCGATCATGCCCGCTGGCTCATCGGCCAGGTGAGCGCGTGCCGGAAGGTGATGGTGCTCGCGGGCCAGGGCCGCTGGAGCGATGGGCTGAAGGCGCAGCTCAAGCGCCTCGCCGCCCTGCCGCAGGTCACGGTGCACACCGAGGCCACCAGCAACCTCGACGACCCGGCCTTCATCACCTGCATCGACCGCGCGATCGAAGGCGTGAACGATGCCAACGAGAACGACCTGAAGCCCGACCTGCTCATCACCTTCGGCGGCGCGGTGGTGAGCAAGCGCATCAAGACATTGCTGCGCAAGTGGCGGCCGCTGCAGCACTGGAACGTCGACGCCGGACAGCGGCACTACGACACCTACCAGAGCCTCACGCACGACATCGCCGTGAGCCCGGAGATCTTCTTCGCGCAGATCATGAACGGGGCACAGGCGACCGAGAGCATCTACGGCGAGGCGTGGCGCATGGTGGACGAACGCACGCGCGGCCTGCACCACCGCCTGGTGAGCGAAGCGCCATTCTGCGACCTCACCGTGTTCAACACGCTCAACGACCGGATCCCCGGCGACAGCGATGTGCACGTGGCCAACAGCACGCCGGCCCGCTACGTGCAGCTCTTCGACCGCGTGCGCGGCCTCCGCTGGTACAGCAACCGCGGCACCAGCGGCATCGACGGATGCACCAGCACGGCCGTGGGCGCCGCCTTCGCCACGCGCAGGACCACCACGCTCATCACGGGCGACATCGCTTTCTGCTACGACAGCAACGCGTTCTGGAACGCGCATCTCTCCCCGCTGCTGAAGGTGATCGTGGTGGACAACGGTGGAGGCAACATCTTCCGGTACATCGATGGGCCGGACAAGGACGCCGAACTGCTGCCCTGGTTCGAGGCGCCGCACACGCGCAGCATCGCGCAGCTCGTGAAGAGCTTCGACCTGCCCTACTTCCACGCCAACGACCAGGCTTCGCTCGAGGCCGGCCTGGACGCGCTGTACGCGCAGCACGATAGGCCCGCCGTGCTCCACATCACCACCGATGCGCTCACCTCACCCAAGGTGCTGCGCGACTATTTCAAGAACCTACGCGATGCCGGGTCAAGCCCGGCATGACAGACGACCATGAGCAGGAACTGGACCCCCATCAAGGAATACACGGACATCAAGTTCGAGTTTTTCGAAGGCATCGCCAAGATCACGATCAACCGTCCGGAGGTGTACAACGCCTTCCGTCCGGACACGAACAAGGAGATGATCGATGCGATGGACATCGCCCGCGAGGACCCGCGCATCGGCGTGGTGGTGCTCACCGGCGCG
>JAEUSV010000124.1 GCA_016788485.1 Flavobacteriales bacterium | reverse complement strand
TGGGACCGGCCACTGCGATGATGGCCAGGGCCCCCACGAAGAAGGCGCACACGAAGGCGATGACATAGGCGGGATCGAGCTCATGCCAGCCGGGGAGCACCGGGATCATGATGAAGGCGCAGTTGCTGAGGATCTGCATGACCAGCAGCACCAGGCCACTGTGGGTCTCGTTGTAGGCCCAGCTCAGCAGCACGGTGAGGCTGAACATGGAGACCAGGAACACCGGCCAAGGGATGCCGTCCGGCACGCCTTCGCCAAGGAGCAGCATGGGCAGGTACCAAAAGCCCCAGCACATGCCGATGATGAAGCTGACCCGCAGGGCCGAATAGCGCTCGTTCAAGCGCGTCACAGCGAACTTCATCCACGAGGTCTCCTCCACGATGGCGATGCCCACGATGAACGGCATGGTGCTGATGAGGCCGGGCAGGAACCCGCTGACGAAGGCGCCGGGCCATTGGCGGATGCCGAGGATGGCGAGCGTACCGATGCCCACGTAAGTGGCGATGAACTTCCAGGTGAAGGCCAGCGCGTACCAACGGGTGGGAACACGCCAGGTCAGGAAGGCGGAGAAGAGCTTGCGCAGCCCGGCGGTACCCTCCAGGTACCAGGTGATCCACATGGAGAACACCAGCGGACCGAAAACCCGCAGGCGGAAGACCATGTGCGCGTCCGGCAGGTCGTGGAGATGCTTGCCTTCCGGCATCAGCGAATAGGCGATCAGGACGATACTGAGCTGGAAACCCAGGGTCAGCAGCACGAACGCGGTAACAGGGTGCTTGGAGAGCAGCTTCCTCATGGCGGCGGCGAATTTAGAGCGTCACGTCATACATCGGAGCCCGAAGGGACCGATCGTATCAGCGCGCAAGCGATACCACCCGCTCCACGAAGGTGCGGTCCTTGGTACGGAAGGCCACGAGGTAGGTGCCCGCGGTCCGGGGAAGTTCCACGGCCCATTGCTTGCGGCCGTTCACGCCGGTGCGGGCCACCAGCACGCCACGCGGGTCGTACACCTCCACTTCCAGCACCCGTTCGCTAAGACCAAGCACCTCAAGACGGCCGTCAGGCACCGGGTTGGGATACACCCGCACACCCAGCTCGGCGATGTCATCGATGGCCGTGGAAACATCCACCACGGAGGCCTCCTTCACCTGCACGGGGCTGTTGTCAGCGTCGAGGTAATAGGTCTTGAAGGTGTCGATGGCCGCACTGCTGTACCCGAACATCTCGGTCATGTAGCGCGGGGGGGCGCTCTGGTACCACACACGGGCCCTTACGGTGATCGTCCCGGTGTACCCGCCCATCGGCACGTGGTAGTGAACGATATCGGTGCCGCTGCCCTCCACCCCGAGCCCATCCCGGTTGAAGTCGATGTCGCTCGCGGGCACGTTCTCCACGGTGGTGGTGTCGTAGGTGTAGTGCCCGGTGGTGAACCCGGCCGGCGCAAGGCGGTTGTCCTTCAACTTGCTGGCGGCACGCTCCAGCACCGTGGTGCGGTCCCCGTTCACATCGGCCATCACCATCTCGTAGATCTGGGCCTCGGCCGGGTCGCGGATCACGTCGTAGTGCGGTTCCCAGCTGGGATCATGCCCGATCACGTCGTTGGTGGCGTCCCAGCCACCGCTGCGGAAGAGCGTATCGCCGGCATCATCCACCACCACGAGCTCCACCCAGGCCCTGCGCGCCGGGTACCCGCTCGGGAACTTGTGGCCGGCCAGGTTGGTGAGCTTCACATCGATGAAGGCCGTGTCCGCCGTGCGCGAGGCCACCGAGGGCTCCAGCAGCAGTGAGTTCTGCTTGAGCATCCGCTTGGTGCGCATGATGGTGCTGTCGAACTGCACCGCGTCGGCCGTGAGCCCAAGGTCGGTGATGTGGTCCTTGAGCATCTCGAGCATGAAGACGTTCGCGCCGGCGAAGTGGTGAAGGCCGAAAGGTGAGCGTGGCTGCAGGAACAGATAGTTGGCGGAGATCACCACTCCATCGTCGATGCGCGGTACGTGGCAACCCTGGCAGGTCACACCATCCACGTGCTCCTTGTTGTTGAAGTCGCTGTTCAACCACTCGTGGTAGGTGGCCTGCTCCACGAACGTGCCGCCCGTGGGCGCACCATTCAGGTCAGCCGTTTCCGTGATCAGCGTGTGGCAGCTCGCGCACAGTCCACCGTCGTTGATATGCTCACCGAACAACGGCTGATAGCCCACGAAGGCCGTCATGGGCGCGCCGAACAACGGAAGGGGGTCATCGGGTCCGCCATAGGGTCCGTAGAGCGGGCGGCCGAGCGTATCGAACTTCATGTTGCCCGAGTTGAACAGCCCGATGCTGTCGGCGCTCTGGATGTGGCAGGGCACACAGCTCACGCCGTCCAGGGCAAGCGGGTCCTGCTCCATCTCGGCGATGGAGTACGCGCCTAGGCCGAGCAGGTGCTTTTCGTGCCGGCCCATGGGCGCATGGCAGCTGGTGCACTTGTCCTCCAGCGCGGCCTGGTGACCGGGATTCACCTGTACCTCGTGGCTCACCTTCGCGCGCCAGAAGGGGTCGCGGGCGCTGTTGGCCATCATGCTGCTCCGCCAGTCATCGGCCACGTTCACGTCCACACCGCCGGGCGTGGTCATCGCGAAGCCGGAAGCATCGTGGCCATGGCAGCCCGAGCACGCCCCGCTGCCCTTGAAGAAGGTGTTGGATCCGGCGTAGAGCGCGCCGCCGGCACCGCGGAAGGAGGCCAGCTCCTCGTCGGTATGGAAGGCGTGCGCATCGGGCACCCGGCTGCCGGTCCAGGAAACGAACAGCGCCACCACGCCGATGAGGCCGGCGAGCACCAGGGAACGGACCAGAAGAGCGGTACGGTCGATCATGAGGTTCGGATTAGCCGTCCGCAAGTTAGTCGGGAATGACGCCCTTGGAAAGCCTAGGGTCTGCGGCACACCACGATGGTGCTCAGGCCCGTGCCCGGCACCACCTTGTCCCAGACCTTGAACAAGGGCGTGAGGAAGTTGTAAACCCTCAACTGGAACGGGGTGATCCGCTTCTGGCGCCCCACCTTGTTGGCCACGAACCAGGCGAGCTTGCCCGCCTTGTTGAAGTAGTGCTGGTGCACCACCTCGAAACCGGCCTCCCGCATCTTGCCATCGAGCTCCCCCTTGCTGTACCGCCTGAAATGGCCCAGCTCCCGGTCGAAATCGCTGTAATAGGCCATTCCGAAGGGCACCAGCACCACCAGCCTGCAACCCGAAGGCACATGATCGAAGAGGTGACGGAGCACGGCGCGGTCATCCTCGATGTGCTCCAGCACGTTCAGGAACACCACGGACTCCGGCGCATAGCGCGTGAGCACGGTGTAATCCTCGCGAAGGGTCATGTCGAGCTTGGCGAACTGAAGGCGACGGATGTGGCCCCACCGCTCCCTTAGCGGGTCCAGGTAATCATCGCGGTAGTCGGTGAGCAGCACCTGCTTGTGCCGGCGGAAGTAGTTGCTCATGTTGCCCCGCCCGCAGCCGAGTTCGGCCACGCGGTCGCCGAGGAAGGGACGCACGTTGCGGTACATCCACTCGTTGAACCGTGGCGCCTGCTCGATGGCGTCCAGGGTCACCTTGCCCGGGTCGCTGTAGTTGGAGGAGAACCGGAAGCGCAGGATGGCCCAGAGGATCGCGATGGAATCGGTCCAGCGGATCTTCTTTCCCTCGTCGTAGCGTCGGCCGTTGTAGCTGATGGGCACCTCGAACAGCCGGAACTTGTTCAAGGCACATTTGGCGGCGAGCTCAGGCTCGATGCCGAAGCCGTTGCTCACCAGCGGCATGGTGCGCAAGGCCTCTCCTGTGAAGGCCTTGTAGCAGGTGAGCATGTCCGTCCAGTTGGTGTCGTTCAGCAGGTTGCTCGCACCGGTGATGAAACGGTTGAACAAGGCGTGCCAGAAGAAGAGCACCTTGCGTTCAGCGCCCGCGAACCGGCTTCCGAACACGACCTCCGCACGACCGTCCATGATCGGCATCAACAGCCTGCCGTACTCGCGGGGATCGTACTCAAGGTCGGCGTCCTGGATGATGGCCAGGTCACCGGTCATGGCCGCCACCGCCGTGCGCACGGCTGCGCCCTTGCCCCGGTTGCGCTCATGTGCCAGCAGCTTCACCAGCCCCGGATGCATGGCCGCCAGCTCATCCATCACCTCCCGGGTGCCGTCGGTGCTGCCATCGTCCACGATGATCACCTCGCGCTCCAGCTCGCCGGGCAACGGTGCGCGCAGCACACGCTCCACACAGCCGTAAAGACTGTCCTCCTCGTTGTACGCCGCCACCAGGATGGACAGCTTGCGGAACTTCTGGACGGTCATGCTGCTTCAAGTACCTGCGGGCGTGCAGGGAATGCGAAATGGGCAATAGGGGACCCGGCCTTGATCACTGCTCCTCGTTGTCGTAAGCAGAGGACGATCAACTGCCGCGCTGGCTGCCTTTCCGCATGGTGGAACCCGCCGTCTTGGCCTTGGTCCCACCTCCGGGCTTCGGTGCGTTCGCCTTCTTCACCGCCACATCGGGTTTGGCCGCACCGGCCTTCGGGGCTTTCTTCTCCTTCACCCCTTCGGCAGCACCCTTCTCCTCCGCCTTCGGCTCCTCCTTGGCATCGAGCACGCCGGCCTTGCTCATCTGGGCGTACCAGCTGAACAACTTGCGCAGGTCGCTGGGGTAGATGCGGCCCCGGTCGTGCGTGGGAAGCGCCTCGGCAAGCTTCTTCCACAGGGTCTCCTCGTCGCCCTTGGGGTCCACGCTCAGCGCCCCCTTCTCGATCGCATGCAGGCTCGCCAGCACCTCGCGCAGGGGCACATCATCGCCAGTGGTGAACATGCTGATCTCGTCAAGCGAGCTCACCTTCATGGTCGGATGCACGGGGATTCGCCGGCCATCCTCCAGGGATTCGGCGATGAGCGCCTGGCGCCCTTGTGCCACGATGCGGAACAGGCCGGACTTGCCGGCGATGGAGATGATCTTGGTGAGGTCCATGCGGTCGCTTGATGGTGCGAAAGTAAGGCCGATCCCTGGCATCGGAGGGCCCGCCTAACTTCGGCCGCCATGGCCAACGTACCGAACGCCAGCCCCGACAAGCGCACCGAACGCATCATCTTCCTCGCCGCCCTGCTGGTGCGCGGGGCCTTCCTGCTGGCAACGGTGCTGCTGGGCATCGAGTTCGACCAGGACAACCAGCGCTACAACGAACAGAGCACCGGCATCCTCGCGGGCGACCTCGACCTGGAAACGGAGTACTTCATCACCGCGCCGCTCTACCCTTACACGCAGGCGCTGTTCAAGCTGGTGCTCGGCAAGGGCTGGCTGGTCGGGCTCACCCTGGTCCAATGGCTGCTCTGCGCATGGAGCGCAGTGTACCTCTGGCGCATCGCCCTGCGGTTCTTCGACCGCCGTGTGGCGCTCGTGGCCGCGGCCCTGTACGTGGTCTTCCCGCTCACGCTCATCTGGGTGGGCACCCCGGCCCAGGACATGCCCTTCCTCATCGCCCTGATCTTCGCGCTCCACGCCTGGTTCAGGGCGGTGAACAGCGACCACCTGGGGCGTACCATTGGCGCCGGCGCGCTCTTCGCCCTCACCTTCCTCATCAAATCGCACATCCTGCTCTTCGCACCGTTCATGCCCATCTATTGGTGGTGGAACGGCCAGGCGACGGCCCGCAGGCGTGTGCAGCACATCGCGGCCTTCGTGTGCACCTGTTTCGTGTTCACCCTGCCTTACGGCCTTTACAACCTGCGCAAGCACGACATGTATGTGATCAGCAGCACCGGGCAGGGCGGCTTCTTCATGGTGGGGCACAACGAGGATGTGTACCGGTTCATCGTGGACCCGCCGCCCTTGGGCACTCCCGAGCACCGGCGCATCTTCAATATGCAGTACCGCATCATGGATGAACTGCGCGACACGCTGGCCACCCTTCCCCACAAGGAAAAGCAGGCGGTGATGCTGCGGGCGGGCATCGACTGGTGCCGCGCCAACCCGGGCAAGCTGGCCGAGCTCTCGGCTTGGGACCTTGCGTACTTCCTGCTGCCCGGGGTGAACCCCCACCACTATGGCAAGGCAACGTGGGCCGCCCTCTTCCTCATCTCCCTGCCGTTGTACCTGCTCGCCTACGCGGGCGTATGGATGGCCTTGCGGGAGAACTTCAGGAAGCACGCGTGGATCCTGGCGCTCATGCTGGCCATGACGGCCTTCAGCGTGGTGTTCTATGTGCAGAACCGCTTCCGCACCATCACGTTGGAACCGTACTACATCATCTACGCGTCCTTCGCGCTGGTGAGGCTTGCGCGTAGGCTCGGCTTGGACCGTCGCTGGCCCCGGCTTAAGGAACCGGTGATGGCCTAGGTCTTCTGCTTCTTCTTCCGCGCCGCGGGGAAGAGGATGTTGTTCAGGATGAGCCTGTATCCGGTGGAGTTCGGGAAGAGGCTCAGGTCCGTGGGCGGATCGCCCACCATGTGCTGGTAGTCCTCGGGGTCGTGCCCGCCGAAGAAGGTCCATTGACCGAGGCCGAACTCGCCGTGGATGTAGCGCACCGTGCCCTGGGCCTTGTTCTCGCCCATCACGAGCACGCCGGGCTTCACCAGGTCCTTGCGGAAGGCGGTGGTCTGCCCCATGAAGCCCTTGATCACCTGCTCGTGGTCCTGGCAAAGCATGGTGGGAACCAGGTCCCACTTGGCGCTGAAGTCGAAGAGGGTGAAGAAGTCGCGCTCCTGGCCGATGGTGTTGTGGATGTCGGTGGCGTCGATGTTGCTGAACTCGTACACCATGGGGTCCGTGATCAGCGTGAAGTCGCGGAAGGCGAAGCTGCGGCCATAGTCGAGCTTCTGCTGGCACTGGGGGTCGACCGGGTCATGATCGAACTCGGGCGCGCAGATGTCGACGCCCTCGGCTGCCAGGGCGATGTCGTAGCTGTCCGTGCCCGAGCACATGGTGAAGAGGTAGCCGCCGCCCGCGACGTAATCGCGGATCCTGGCGGCCACCGCACCCTTCATGGTGCTCACCTTGGCGAAGCCCAGCTCCGCGGCCTGCGCCTCGCTCTCCCGCACCTGGTCCTGGTACCAGGCTGCATTGCGGAACTGGCGGTAGAACTTGCCGTACTGCCCGGTGAAGTCCTCGTGGTGCAGGTGCAGCCAGTCGTACTTGGGCAGCGCGCCGGCGATCACCTCCTTGTCGTAGATCCGCTCGTAGGGGATCTCGGCGTATGTCATCACCAGGGCCACGGCATCGTCCCAGGGCTGGAAACCGGCGGGGGCGTACACCGCGATCTTGGGCGCCTTCTCCAGCTTCACCACCTCCATGTTCACCTCGGGGTCGGCGATCTCGGCCAGGATGGCCGCGGCCTGCACGTCGGCGATCACGCTGTAGGTGACACCGCGCACCGTGCATTCCTGCTCGATGGCCTGGAAATGGTCGATGAGGAAGCTGCCACCGCGGTAGTTCAGCAGCCACTCCACGGGCACGTCCCGCTGCAGCGTCCAGTACGTGATGCCGTAGGCCTTCAGGTGGTCGCGCTGCGTGTTGTCCATGGGGATCAACAGCTTGCTCGCCATGGCCGGAGCGGCCCACAGCAGCAGGAGCACCGGCAGCAGGTGCCGGAGCGGGCTAGAACGGCGGGGGTTCGTCGGCGTCGTGGTCATCGTTCATCCGACTGGGACGGGTGATGGTGCGTGGCCCATCGGATCCCATGCCAAGGTCGCCGGGATTGAAGGCGGGGGCCGTCTCCAGGTCAGCGAATTTAGCGAGGTCGGCGATGAAGCGGAGGTTCACCGTGTCCAGGGCGCCGTTCCTGTGCTTGGCGATGATCACCTCGCCGATGCCGGCGGTGGAACCGTAGTGGTCCTCGTAGATCTTGTAGTACTCCGGGCGGTAGAGGAAGCACACCAGGTCGGCGTCCTGCTCGATGGCGCCCGATTCGCGCAGGTCGCTCAGCTGCGGACGCTTGTCGCCGCCGCGGGTCTCCACCGCACGGCTCAGCTGGCTCAGCGCGATGATCGGCACGTCCAGTTCCTTGGCGATGCTCTTGATCGAGCGGCTGATCTGGCTGATCTCCTGTTCGCGGTTGCCGCCCTTGTTCTCCCCGCCCGCCGTCATCAGCTGCAGGTAGTCGATGATGATGAGCTCGATGTTGTGCTGGCTCTTCAGGCGGCGGCACTTGGCGCGCAGCTCGAAGATGTTGAGCGCGGGGGTGTCGTCGATGAAGATGGGCGCGTCGGTGAGGCGCGAGATGTGCTCGTTGAGCACCATGAAGTCCTGGTCGTTGAGCTCGCCCTTGCGTAGCTTCTCGCTGGAGATGCCCGACTCCGAGGCGATCAAACGCGTTACCAGCTGGGTGCTGCTCATCTCCAGGCTGAACACGGCCACACCACGGCGGTGCTCCACGGCGATGTTGCGCGCCATGCTCAGCACGAACGCGGTCTTGCCCATGCCGGGACGCGCGGCCACGATGATCATGTCGCTGCGCTGCCAGCCCGCGGTGAGCTTGTCCAGCTTCAGGAATCCCGTGGGCACACCGCTCACCCCACCGCTCTTGTTCTTGGCGTTCTCGATCTGCGCGATGGCATCCTTGATCAGGCTGCTCATCGGCTCGTAGTTGCGCTTGAGGTTGCCGCTGGTGATCTGGTACATCTGCTGCTCGGTCTTGTCGAGCAGGTCGAACACGTCGGCGGTGTCGTCGTAGGCGTCGCGCATGGTCTCCGCGCTGATGCGGATGAGCTCGCGCAGGATGTGCTTCTGGCTGATGATGCGCGCGTGGTACTGCACGTTCGCGCTGCTGGCCACCTTGTTGGTGAGCTGGCTGATGTAGAAGGGCCCGCCCACCACATCGAGCTCCCCGCGCCGCTTCAGCTCCTGCGTCACAGTGAGCAGGTCGATCGGCTGGTCGTTGGCGAAGAGGTGGTGGATGGCGCCGAAGACCTTCTTGTGCGCCTCCACGTAGAAGCTGTCGGCGCTGAGGATGTCGATGGCCTCGTTCACCGCGTTGCGCTCCAGCATCATGGCGCCCAGCACGGCCTGCTCCAGGTCGTTGGCCTGGGGTGGCAGCTTCCCGGCCTCCAGGCTGGCCTCGAGCAGGGAGTTACCGGAGCGGCCGGCGGCGGCGCGCGAGCGGCGGTCGTTGGTGCGGGCGGGGGAGCTGTCGGCCATGGGAAGGGGTGCGAAAATAGACCGGCGTGCAGCCCCCCACCCCCGTCGACGCAAGAAGTGGTGAGCGATCCATCCACGATCGCCCCCCCGATCACTGTTGATCCCGCGAAAGCCCCGCGTCCGGCTTACCTTTGAAAGGATGCGTTGTGAACATCGCGCGCCGTTGCTGGCGCTGCTGGCGTTGCTCGCCGTGGGATGCAAGAAGGACGGGGATGCCGAACCGCCGCGCATCACCATTTCCGCGCCGGCTTCGGGCGAGGTGGTCACCGTTCCCGACACCTTGGTGGTGGAGGCCACTGTTACCGACAACACCCGGATCGAACAGGTCACTTTTTCCGTGCTCGACGGCCAGGGCATGCCCGTTACTCCCTCCTTCACGGTGGAACCGGGCGGAACCTCCGCCAACCTGGTGGTGGAGCTGCCCATCACCAGCGACCTGGTGCTCAGCGGCACGCACGAGGTGAAGGTGGTGGCCTCCGATGGCGAGGGCCGGGGCACCGCGTCACGCCTGATCGAGGTGAACGGGCGTCCGCGCCGTACCCGGGCGATCCACATCGTGGGGTCCACAGGCTTCAGCCCCGTGCAGGTGTACCGCATCGACAGCACCGGCCAGCTCTCCCCGGGCCCGCTGGTCACGCTCAACCACGATATCGCCCCGGCGGCCATCAGCTCGAAGGCCCGGCGGCTCTATGTGGGCGGTGGCATCACCGGGCCGCTCACCGCCCTCTTCCCCGACGACGGCAGCATCACGGCCGAGGTGCCCTCGCAGAACATCCTGCCCATCCCCTTCCACACAGCGCTGGCCGTGGGCGGCTCCGGCATGCTCTTCGCGGCCTCGAACGATGGAGCCCTGCGGCGGTACGGCACCGACCTGAACGGAACGGGTTACAGCGCCCAGGCCTTGAGCGAGCACCGCATCTCCGGGATCTTGGAGCTGGACAACGCGGTGGTCACGACCCAATCGCGCTATGTGGGGCCGGTGGGCCATCGCGTGGTACGGTACAGTTCCACCGCAGGCGTGGAGCAGGGGGCCTGGCCCCTCGACCAAACACCGGTGGCCCTGCACCCGCGCGACCAGGACCATGTGCTGCTGTTCGGCAACCGCAACGGCCAGGGGGTCATCGAGGACCGCGACATCGTGGACGGCGGGGCCTGGGAACCGCGCACCTTCACCTCGCCGATCTTGGCGGTGGCCCGCATCGATGCCAACACCTACCTCGTCTCCCTCGCGGGGAGCCTGCAACGCTTCAATTACGCCAACGCCACCGCGCTCACGCTGGCCACCGGCACGGCCTACGAGGTGCTCGCCTTCGACGAGGTGAACGGTGTGCTGATCGGTGCTGAAAGCGGCCAGGTGTCCTTCATCGACCCGGCCACGGGGAACGTCACGGGCGGGCTAACTGCGCCGATCGCGGTGACCGCATTGCTGCCGCTCTACAGCCGCTGAGGCTCAGGCCTTCGCCTTGAGCACAACGCCCATGCCGCAGAACTTCTCGATGCGGCGGTCCACGAGCTTCCCCGGGTCGGTCTTCACCAGCTTGTCCAAGTGCTTCTTCACCTCCTGCTTCACCAGCCGGCAGGCTTCGTCCACATCGGAATGGGAGCCACCGACAGGCTCGGGGATGATGCCGTCGATCAACTTGTTCTTCAGCATGTCCGTGGGCGTGAGCTTCAGGGCCTCCGCGGCCTTCTCCTTGAAGTCCCAGCTGCGCCACAGGATGGAGGAGCACGATTCCGGCGAGATCACCGAGTACCAGGTGTTCTCGAGCATGAGCACCTTGTCGCCCACACCGATGCCCAAGGCCCCGCCCGAGGCGCCCTCACCGATGATCACGCAGATCACGGGAACGCGCAGCTGGCACATCTCCAGGATGTTGCGTGCGATGGCCTCGCCCTGCCCGCGCTCCTCGGCCTCCAGGCCCGGGAAGGCGCCCGGCGTATCGATCAACGTCACCACGGGCTTGTTGAACTTCTCCGCCAGCTTCATCAGGCGCAGGGCCTTGCGATAGCCTTCGGGGTTCGCCATGCCGAAGTTGCGGTACTGCCGCATCTTGGTGTTGATGCCTTTCTGCTGGCCGATGAACATCACCGTGCGGCCATCGAGCGAACCGAAGCCGCCCACCATGGCCTTGTCGTCACGCACGGTGCGGTCACCATGGAGCTCGATGAAGGTGCCATCGGTGAGCTTCTCGATGTACTTGAGCGTGTACGGGCGGTCCGGATGGCGGCTCACCTGCACGCGCTCCCACGGGGTGAGCTTCGCGTAGATCTCCTTCCGCGTCGCGGCGAGCTTCTGCTCCAGGTCCTTCAGCGTGGGGGCCACATCCACCTGGCCCTGCGCCGCCACCTCCTTCAGCTTCTCGATCTGCTCGATGATGTTCTGGACGGGTTTCTCGAACTCCAGGAACGTCTGCATGGTCATTCGGGTCGGAAGGGCGAAGGTAGAGCGCCGGGAATGAACAGGCCCGGGTGGGCGGCGTTGTAGCCTCGGG
>JAEUSV010000034.1 GCA_016788485.1 Flavobacteriales bacterium | reverse complement strand
TCGCGCAGGGTGAGGAAGCCGCCCATGTTCACCAGCGCGTCCTTCTTGGCGCTCATGGTGGCGGCGTCGGCCAGGCCGAACATCTCCTGCGCGATGCTGCGGTAGCTGCGGTCGGCGTGGCCGGGCTCGCGGTCGCGGATGAACCACGCGTTCTCGGCGATGCGGCAGGCATCGAGCACGAAGAGGATGCCATGGCGGCGGCACACGGCCTGCACGGCCTTCGCGTTGCCCATGCTCACGGGCTGTCCGCCGCCGCTGTTGTTGGTGACCGTGAGGATCACCGCCGCCACGTTGGCCGCGCCCTTCTCCGCGATGGTGCGCTCCAGCGCCTCCACGTCGAGGTTCCCCTTGAAGGGATCGAGCGCCTGTGGATCGCGGCCCACGGCCACGGGCAGGTCGATGGCCTCGGCCCCGCTGAACTCGATGTTCGCCCGCGTGGTGTCGAAGTGCGTGTTGCTGATGAACACCTTCCCCTTCCCTCCCAGGTGGCCGTAGAGCAGGCGCTCGGCGGCACGGCCCTGGTGCGTGGGCAGGATGTGCGGCATGCCGGTGAGGTCCTTCAGCTCGGCCTCGAACCGTTCCCAGCTGCGCGCGCCGGCGTACGATTCATCCCCGCGCATCATGGCGGCCCACTGCTCGCTGCTCATGGCGCTGGTGCCGCTGTCGGTGAGCAGGTCGATGAGCACATCGTCGCTGCGCAACAGGAAGGGGTTGTAATGGGCGGCCTTGAGGAAGGCGGTGCGCTGCTCCTCGGTGGTGAGCCGGATGGGCTCCACCATCTTGATGCGGAAGGGTTCGAAGACGACGGGCTTCATGGGCCGCGAAGGAAGGACGGTCCCGGCGGGGCGGACATGACGGCCATCACCCGCCACCGGTCCACACCGTGTTGCGCCGCTCGTGTGATCGGGTTGGCCGCCCGGCGCCCGCTTCGCATCTTGCCGCACCATCAAACGCACCCCCGCATGGAGCTCGTGATCCAAGGACTCAGCAAGACCTACGCGAACGGCGTGAAGGCGCTCGACAACGTGAGCCTCACCATCCCCACCGGCATGTTCGGCCTGCTGGGCCCCAACGGGGCGGGCAAAAGCTCGCTCATGCGCATCCTGGCCACCCTCCAGGAGGCCGACGCGGGAACGGTGATGCTCGGGGACATCGATGTGCTCCGGCAGAAGGACGAGGTGCGCAAGGTGCTCGGCTACCTGCCCCAGGAGTTCGGCGTGTACCCGCGGGTGAGCGCCTACCAGATGCTCGACCACATCGCCCTGCTGAAGGGGGTGATCGACAATGGCCAGCGGAAGGACCTCGTGGAAGCACTGCTGCAGAAGGTGAACCTGTGGGAGCACCGCAAGCGCCGCATCGCCGGCTTCAGCGGGGGCATGAAACAGCGCTTCGGCATCGCCCAATCCCTGATCGGCGAACCCAAGCTCATCATCGTGGACGAGCCCACGGCCGGCCTGGACCCCGGCGAGCGCAACCGCTTCTACAACCTGCTCACCGAGATCGGCGAGAACGTGGTGGTGATCCTGAGCACGCACATCGTGCAGGACGTGCAGGAGCTGTGCCGCAACATGGCCATCATCAACAAGGGCCAGCTCCTCTTCGCCGGGGCGCCCAACGATGCGCTCAAGGAGGTGAAGGGACGCATCTGGGAGAAGAGCATCGCCAAGAGCGAGCTCGAGGCCCAGCTCGCGCAGCATCGTGTGATCAGCAACAAGCTCATCGCCGGGCGGCCGGTGATCCACGTGTACAGCGAAAGCCGGCCCGATGAAGGTTTCGACGCCGTGGAACCCACCCTGGAGGACGTGTTCTTCAGCCACATCAACGGCACCCACAAAACCGTGGCAGCATGACCTGGCGGCTCCTCCTCATCGAAGTGCGCCACTGGCTGCGGCAGCCCATGGTGTACATCTTCCTCCTGCTCTTCGCCCTGCTGGGCTTCGGCCTGGTGACCTGGGACAAGCTGGTGGTGGGCGGACAACTGGCGAACGTGAAGTTGAACGCGCCCTACATGGTGTTCCAATACTATGCGGGCCTCGGCTTCCTCGGCCTGCTGATGGTGACCGCCTTCGTGAACGCCAGCGCCATCCGCGACTTCGTGAACAACACCCAGCAGATCATGTTCAGCACGCCCCTGAGGAAAGGGCAGTACCTGCTGAGCCGCTTCCTGGGCAGCACCTTCGTGGCCTCCCTGCCCCTGCTGGGCATCACCGTGGGCATGCTCCTTGGCAGCGTGATGCCGTGGGTGGACCCCGAGCGCCTGGGCCCGAACGACCTGCTCGCCCACGCGCAGGCCTACCTCTACCTCAGCCTGCCCAACATCCTCTTCTCGGCCGCCATCATCTTCGCCGTGGCCGTGCTCGTGCGCAGCACCGCCGCGGCCTTCATCACCGCCATCGTCATCATGGTGGGCAACGGCGTGGCCGGCACCTTCATGGGCGAGATGGAGAACCAGACCCTCGCCGCCCTCCTCGACCCCTTCGCCGGAACGGCGTTCGAGCTGGTCTCGCGCTACTGGACCGTGGACGACAAGAACACCATGCTCCTGCCGATGAACGGCGTGTTCCTGTGGAACCGCATCCTCTGGGTGGCCATCGCAGCCGGCGTGTTCCTCTTCGGCTACTGGCGCTTCACCTTCACCGACCGCGCCACGAAGGCCAGGCCCATCGCCGCCACCGAGGACCTCCCCGCCTTGCGCGCCGCCTCCGCGCCCGTACCCGTGGTGAAGCGCGAACACGGCACGGCCGCACGCATCCGCCAATGGCGCCGTATCGTGTGGAACGACCTCACCGGCATGCTCCGGGGCACCGCCTTCCTGCTGGTCACCGGCATCGGCCTGCTCAACATGTTCCTGGGCCTCTCGTTCTCCACGTCGCTCTATGAGAACACCATCTACCCGGTGACCTACCACGTGAACGAGGTGACCGAGGGATCCTTCTCGCTCTTCCTGATGATCCTGATCACCTTCTACAGCGGCCTGCTGGTATGGAAGGAGCGCGAGCCCAAGTTCGACGAGGTGCACGATGCCACGCCCATTCCGCTGGGCATGGCACTGCTCGGCAAGTACACGGCGCTGCTGCTCCTGCTCGCCGTGCTGCTGGTGATCACCTCGCTCGGCGGCATGGTGTTCCAATTGCTCAACGGCTACACGCACCTGGAGCCCGGCGTGTACCTGGGCAACTACATCCTGCCCAACCTCGTGGGCATGGCCGTGATGGCGGCGCTCGCCTTCATGGTGCATGTGCTGGTGAACAACAAGTACGTGGGCTATGCGGTGTTCATCGTCTTCCTTATCGGCAATGGCATCCTCCTGAGCGCGCTGGACGTGAGCACGCGACTGGCCAGCTTCAACTCGGCCCCCAGCGACCCCTACTCCGACATGAACACCTACGGCACCTCGCTGCGGGCGTGGTACTGGTTCAAGGCCTATTGGTGGGCCTTCGGTGCGGTGCTGATGGGCGTGGCCCTCGTCTTCTGGGTGCGTGGCCGCGAGACCTCCTGGGGCTGGCGCAACCGGCTCGCCGGGATCCGCGCGAAACAACACCGCTGGCTGCTGCTGCCCGCGCTGGCCGCCTGGATCGGGCTCGGCGCATGGAACTACTACAACACCAAGGTGCTCAACGAAGTGGTGGGCAGCGATGAAATGGAGGAGGATGCCGTGTACTACGAGAAGACCTACAAGAAGTACGAAGGCATCGCGCAGCCGCACTACACCGACATCCGGTTCACCATCGACCTCGTACCCGCCGCACGCAGCCTTCGCAGCGTGGCGGAGGTGACCGTGAGGAACAAGAGCGGCGAGCCCATCGATTCCCTGCACCTGAACATGGGCGGCGGTGGCATCGAACAGGACGCGGTGGTCCCCGGTGCCGAGCTCGTGCTGAACGACGAACGTGTGAACTACCGCATCTACAAGCTGGCCAAGCCGCTGATGCCGGGCGAGGAACTGCGCTTCACCGTCACCGCCACGCACGAGGAGAAAGGCTTCGAGAACAACGTCTCGGCCATGCAGCTCAACCACAACGGCACCTTCTTCAACAACATGGACGTGCTGCCGATGATCGGCTACACCGCCAACGGCGAACTGCAGGACAAGAACGACCGCCGGGACCACGACCTCCCTCCCAAGGAACGCATGCCGCGGCTCAGCGACGACAGCCTTACGCGCATGCAGCAATACCTCATGCCCAACAGCGACTGGGTGAACGTGCGCACGGTGATCAGCACCACACCGGAC
Organism: Flavobacteriales bacterium; assembly: GCA_016788485.1. Classification (GTDB taxonomy): domain Bacteria; phylum Bacteroidota; class Bacteroidia; order Flavobacteriales_F; family PHOS-HE28; genus PHOS-HE28. Next base: position 38,294 of record JAEUSV010000034.1, on the reverse strand, counting down.
CAGATCGCCATCGCGCCGGGAAGCCTCAAGCGCGAGTGGACCGCGGACGGGAAGCGCTACTTCGAATACGTGGTGGACCACCCGAGCATGAACTTCTACTCCTTCATGAGCGCGAAGTATGAGGTGCATCGCGAGAAATGGAAAGACGTCGACGTGGAGGTATACTACCATCCCACGCACGCCACCAACGTGCCGCGCATGGCCAACAGCATCCGCAAGTCGCTGGCCTATTACTCGGCGAACTTCGGACCGTACCGACACAAGCAGGCGCGCATCATCGAGTTCCCGCGTTACCAGAGCTTCGCGCAAGCCTTCCCCGGCACCATGCCCTACAGCGAGGGCATCGGATTCATCGCGGACCTGAGCGACACCACCGACATCGACATGGTGTTCTATGTGGTGGCCCACGAGATGGGGCACCAATGGTGGGCGCACCAGGTGATGGGCGCCGACATGCAGGGCAGCACCCTGTTGAGCGAGACCATGTCGCAATACAGTGCGCTGATGGTGATGGAGGAAGAGTACGGTCGCGAACAGATGCGCAAGTTCCTGAAGCTCGAAAGCGACCGCTACCAGCGCTCTCGCGGCAGCGAGGAGCTCAAGGAGGTTCCCCTGCTCGAGGTGGAGAACCAGGGCTACATCCACTACAACAAGGGCAGCGTCGTGCTGTACTGCCTGCGCGATTTCGTGGGCGAGGACAGCCTGAACAAGGCCTTCCGCAACCTGGTGGACTCCTTCGCCTACGCCGAGCCGCCCTACCCCTCCGCGCTGGACATGTACCGCGAACTGGAGCGGGTGGTGCCCGACAGCCTGGAGTACCTGCTGATCGATGGCTTCAAGCGCATCACGCTCTATAACAACCGGGTCGACAAGGCCACCGCCCGCATGCTGCCGGACAGCACCTATGAGGTGACGGTGGAGGTTTTCGGTGAGAAGAACTACGCCGATTCGCTCGGGCGCGAGACACCGGCCCCCATGAACGACTGGATGGACATCAGCATCCTGCGCTATCCCAAGCTGGGAAGGAACGCGGACAAGTCGTTGAACGAGGTGCCGCTCGTGCAGAAGCGGCTTCGGTTGCGCGCCGGCGTGAACAAGCTCACCTTCATCGTACCGGAGAAGCCCATGCAGGCCGTGGTCGACCGCGACAACCTGTTCTTCGACCGCGTGATGCAGGACAACACCCGGAAGGTGGAGGTGGACTGAACGCTATTCGCGCACGAAGCGTGCGCCCAGCGACCGCCCATCGGCAAGGGTGATGCGCAGCGCCCATGCTCCCGCGGCCAACGACCGCGTATCGAGCACGTTGCCCACGAGCACCGGCAAGGGTACGGACCTGCCGCTCGCATCCATGGCGATGGCCTGCACCACCGTGCTCCCGGCGTGCACGACGAGGCGGTCCTTCACAGGATTCGGATGGAGCAGCACGCCCACGGCCTCCTGGCCACCGATGCCCACGTTCAATACCACGAGCACGGTATCCGAGCTCCACGTACAACCGTTGGCATCGGCGACCTCCGCATGGTAGTTCCCGGTGAGCGGGGCGATGACCGAGGCGCTGTCCGCACCGCTGAGCAACTGGCCATCCACGAACCAGTGCCAGGCCGTGCCGCCACCGATCCACAGCGAATCGTTGAGCACTTGAACGAGGTAGCCGGGATCGGCCGCCTCTTCAATTAACACCGTATTGATGATCACTTGGCCCAGGCTGTCCATCACTTCCACCACGTACGGCCCCGGGCATAGGCCCTGCTGATCGGCAGAGGTGGATCCCGTGTTCCACTGGTAGGTGAACGGCGCCCGACCGTTGACATGCGCAGTGACCGCACCATCGCACGCCCCCGGGCAGGTGGGCGTGGCCACCAGGCTCACGTCGAAGGTGGTATCGATGCCGGAGACCAGCATGGCATCGCCGTTCAGCACATCATCGATTGTCGTGCCCCCATAGGTGATCACGCCCCAGTAGTAGCCCCCGAAATACAGCGCATGGGGGGCTTCGGCCTGTCGGTGGACGCACAGTGGGATGTCGCGCTGGAAGCCGCTGGGCCTGCTCCACCACACCCGTGAACCATCCTCCTGAAGCTTGACGATCAGGGCGTCCTCGCTTCCCAATGCGCTCACCGGCGCACCGAACAGGTCAATGGTGCCTTGGAACTGCATGGCCACGTACACGTTGCCCTGCCCATCGGCCTCCACGTCCCAGGCCAGGTCGCGTTGCGTGGACCCCGTGCTCTTCGCCCAGTGGAGATCACCCTCGCGGTCCAGCTTCATCACCAGGATATCGTCGTTGCTGTTGGCGGAGACGAGCGTATCGTCCGGGAGGAACAGGCTGCCCCACAGGCGCGCCGCCACGAACACATTGCCCAAGGTGTCGGCACTGATGCCCATGCCCTCGTGGTCGCCGTTGCCATAGCTCCGCGCCCACACCCCGTTGCCGTCCAGGTCGGTGGCCAGTGCATAGAGGTATGCACCGGTCGCACCCGGCGTGAGCGCGAGCCCATCGAAGCTTGCCGCCGAAAAACCGATCTGGCCAGTGACGAACAAACGGTCGCCCGCCACGCTGATCGCCCTGCAGCTCTTGCCCTGGCCGTTGCCCGCGCTGGCCCGTGCCCACTGCACCACACCCGTGCTGTCGTAGCGCGCGATCACCAGCTGCCGGTAATTGCCCGGATTCGGGATGCTGATGGCGTCGAACGCGATGGTGGCACCTCCGCTGAAGCCCGCCACGAACACACCGCCATCGGCCGACACCGCCACACCACGTCCCTCATCGCTGCTGCCGCTGTTGCCGGCACGCCGTGCCCAGAGGCAGGTGCCTGCCGTGTCGTACCGCGCGAGGAAGATGTCGTCGCTCCCCAAGCTGTTGAGCGTCACGCCTCCACCGAAGGTGGCGTTGCCGTTGTAGCTGCCCGTCACATAGATGCGGTCGTCGGCATCAATGGCCACACCGTACGCCCATGCATCGTTGAAGCCCACGGTGATGGCACGCACCCACAGGCAGGTCCCGTCGGGGCCTCGCTTGGCGATGAAGCCCATCACATCGCTGCTTCCGTCGCTGATCGTTCCGCAACCGAGGTCGACCGTACCGGCCAGGCTGCCCACCCAATACACATTGCCCTGGCTGTCGGTGGCGATGCCGTTGCAGAAGTCCACGTTGCTTCCCTCGCCGGCACTTGCCGCCCAGTCCCACTGCTGGGCATGAAGGGTGGAGGCGAACAGGGCGAAGAGGAAGGCGATGATGCGCATGGCCCAAAGGTCGCCCGCCTGCACCGGTCGAAGAGCCTTCGTATCACTGTTCGCCCCAGCCGCGATCGACTATATTATGATCACCGGATCGACACATTACCCGTCGATCCCGACCCGTGCTCCTCAACGTCCACAGCTGGTTCAGCCTCAACCACGGCGTGCTCTCGCCCGAGCAGGTGCTGCAGGAGGCGCACGCCCTGGGCCTGCAGCAGGTGGCGCTCACCGACATCAACTGCACGGCGGGCTGGAGCGACCTGTTCCGGCTGGCGGACAAGCACAAGGTGCGGCCGATCGCCGGCATCGAGTTCAGGGAAGGCCCCCGCACCCTCTACGTCGGCATCGCGCGCACCAACGACGGGGTGCAGCAGCTGGCCTCCCTGCTCACCGACCACCTGCTCGACGGGGCGGAGCTGCCGGAGCAGGCGCCGGAGCTGCCCGATGCGTTCATCATCTACCCCTACGGCGCACCGAACACGCCCGAACGGCTGCGCCCCAACGAGTTCATCGGCGTGCGCACCGGCGATGTGAACCGCCTGCGCTTCTCGCCGTGGATGAAGCGGAAGGAGAAACTGCTCGCACTGGTCACGGCCACCTTCCGCAGCGACGATGCCCTTGCCAAGCGCGACCACAACGTGCACCGCCTGAAGCGGGCGGTGGACACCAACACGCTGCTGAGCACCACACCGCCCGAGCACGTATCGCCCGCCTCGCACCGCTTCCTGAGCGAGGAGCAGGTGTGCGCCGCCTTCGCCGATGTACCTGAGCTGGTGTGGAACACGCGGCGGCTGATGGACCGGTGCGATGTGCACTTCGCGCACGGCCGAAGCAAGAACCGCAGGACCTGGAGCGACGACACCGGCTCGGGGGCCAGTGCAAGTGCGAGCGCGGACCTCGACCTGCTGCGCCGGGAGACGCAGGAAGGGCTGCGTCGCCGCTACCCTTCGACGCCGCAACAGGTGATCGATCGTGTGGAGCGCGAGCTCACGGTCATCGCGCAGAAGGACTTCGTGAGCTACTTCCTCATCAATTGGGACCTGATCCGCTTCGCGAAGCACAAGGGCTTCTTCCACGTGGGGCGCGGCAGCGGCGCGAACAGCCTGGTGGCCTACTGCCTCGGCATCACCGACGTGGACCCCATCGAGCTGGACCTGTACTTCGAGCGCTTCATCAACCCCGGCCGGAGCAGTCCGCCAGACTTCGACCTCGACTTCAGCTGGAAGGACCGCGACCAGGTGACGCAGTACCTCTTCGACAAGTACGGTGGCAGCCGCGCCAGCCCTGAGCGGAGTCGAAGGGTGGCGCTGCTCGCCACGTACAGCACCTACCAGCCGCGCGCGGCGGTGCGCGAACTGGGGAAGGTCTTCGGCCTGCCCCCGCACGACATCGACGCGCTGGCCGATGGGGATGCGCGGCACTCGCGCTGGATCGGCCGCCATGACAACGCGCTCGGTCGCAAGGGCGATGCCGCGGTGATCGACGACGACCGCATCGCACGCACCATCCTGCGCTACGCGGAGCACCTCCACGAGCACCCGCACCACCTGAGCATCCACGTGGGCGGCGTGCTCATCAGTGAGAAGCCCCTCACCCACTACACCGCGCTGCACATGCCGCCGAAGGGTTTCGCCACCACGCAGTTCAGCATGCTCGAGGCCGAGGACCTGGGGCTGTACAAGTTCGATATCCTCAGCCAGCGGGGACTGGGGCATATACGGGATGCGGTGGAGCTGGTGGGCAAGACTCAAGTCACAAGTCTCAAGGCACAAGACACAAGACCTGACAGCGATCAACTTGATGCTTGTGACTTGAATATTGAGTCTTGTGACTTCCGCGAAGCGGTGGACATCCACGCCATCGAACGCTTCAAGCACGACCCGCGGATCAACGAACTGCTCCGCACCGGTGACACCATCGGCTGCTTCTACGTGGAGAGCCCGGCCATGCGCATGCTGCTGAAGAAGCTGGGCGTGGAGGACTATCCCACGCTGGTGGCGGCGAGCAGCATCATCCGTCCGGGCGTGTCGCAGAGCGGCATGATGCGCGAATACATCCTGCGGCACCGCGACCCCGAGCGGCGCAAGCAGGCGCACCCGGCGATGCTGAAGATCATGCCCGACACCTACGGCGTGATGGTGTACCAGGAGGACGTGATCAAGGTGGCGCACCTGTACGCCGGGCTCACGCTGGCCGAGGCGGACATCCTTCGGCGCGGCATGAGCGGCAAGTACCGCAGCCGCGAGGAGTTCCAGCGCGTGAAGGAGCGCTTCTTCAGCAACTGCGACCGCAAGGGCCATCCCGGTCACGAGAGCGCCGAGATCTGGCGGCAGATCGAGAGCTTCGCCGGCTACAGCTTCGCGAAGGGCCACAGCGCGAGCTATGCCGTGGAGAGCTACCAGAGCCTCTACCTGAAGGCCTACCACCCGCTGGAGTTCATGGTGGCCGTGGCGAACAACTTCGGCGGCTTCTACCACACGGAGTTCTACCTGCACGAGGCGAAGCGGGCCCGGGCGGTGGTGGAGGCGCCGTGCGTGAACCGGAGCGGAGAGCTGTGCACGTTGCACGCTGCCGGCCCCTGGCCACTGGCTGCTGGCCGACCGCAGAGGGCGCCAGCCGCCAATAGCCAACGGCAAGGGGCACGCATCTTCCTCGGTCTGCACAACATCAAGTCGCTCGAAGCCGCCACCGCCGACCGCATCCTCGCCGAACGACAGCGCAGCGGCCCCTTCACCGGTCTTCCCGACCTGCTGAAGCGCGTGCCCATCGCCGCGGAGCAGGTGCGCATCCTGATCCGCGTGGGCGCCTTCCGCTTCACCGGGAAGAGCAAGCCCGAGCTGCTCTGGGACCTCACGCTCCTGCATCCCGGCGCGAAGGCCATCGAGCACAGCGCCGACCTCTTCATCACCAAGCCTCCCGAGACCAAGCTGCCCTCCCTGGAGCACTTCGACCTGAGCGACGCCTACGACGAGCTCGAGCTGCTCGGCTTCCCGCTGTGCGACCCGTTCCTGCTGGTGGATGAGGAGCTCCTTCACCGGGAGGCGCCGCGCGACCATGCGCCGGCACCGTCGGCCCCCATGATCACCGCCCGCGACATGCCCCTTCACATCGGCCGACGCGTATCCATGCTCGGCTATGTGGTGCATGTGAAGCCCACGCGCACCGGCGCCGGCGACCGCATGAGCTTCGGCTGCTTCATCGACCGGGCCGGCAACTTCTGGGACAGCACGCAGTTCCCCGGCACCGAGGCGAAATACCCCTTCCGTGGCCGCGGCGTGTACCGGCTCACCGGCATCGTGGAGGAGGAGTTCGGGCACTGCGCGCTCAACGTGCAGCACATGGAGAAGCTGCCATGGAAACAGGACCCGCGGTACGGTGGGGATTGACGGCCACCGACGCTCCTACCTTCGCGACCGATGTCGCCGGCGCGCCACCTGTTCCCGCTCCTTGCCCTGTTCGTCCGTGCGTCGACCGTGCAAGCCCAGGATACGCCAGCAGCGGACACTGTGCGCATCCGCATCGTACAGAACTCCGGCTACGACAGCACCTATGTGCTCGACTACACGCACATCGTCACCGGACGTGTGTACCTGAGCACCAAGACCAACGCCTTCCAGCTGCTCGACCGCGAGGCCGGTGAGGTGCTGCGTTACCGACCGAACAACCGGGTGAACCTGGGGCTCGGCGCCAGCTACCGCGCCTTCACGCTCAACATCGGCATCGGCTTCGGCTTCCTGAACCGCGACGCGCCCGAGAAAGGCGACACCGATTACCTCGACGCACAGCTCAACTACTTCTCGCGCCGTTTCGCCACCAACGTGTTCTTCCAGGTGTACCGCGGCTACTCCATCGATGCCTACACGCCCCGTGAACTGGGGTGGGAAAGCCCGTACACCCGGCCCTACCGCGCGGACGTGTTCCAGGCCAACGCCGGGATCAGCAGCCTGTACATCTTCAACAACCAGCGCTTCAGCTACCGCGCGGCCTTCAACCAGGATGCCTGGCAACGACGCAGCGCGGGGTCGTTCCTCGCCGGTGGCTACATCACCTTCTACACCCTTGAGGGCGACTCCTCCCTGATGCCCACGGCCCTGCAGCAACGCTTCGACCCCACGCTCGACTTCACCGGAGCGAACTTCCTGGACCTCGGGGTGATGGGCGGCTATGCCCATACGTTCGTGGTGCAAGACCATTGGTTCCTCACGTTATCCGCGGCCGCCGGCGTGGGCGGAAGCACCTACTCCACCTCCCCCGACCCCGTGAACGGTGCGTCGACCCGCGGACGGCTAACCCCCGGCTACCACGCCCAGTTCCGCTCGGCCACCGGCTACAACAGCCGCCGCACCTGCGTGGCGCTCAGCTTCAACGCCGAGGGCGTCATGTGCGCCCTGGGCGAGGCGGAGGCCTTCCAATGGACCGTCGGCAACCTGCGGTTCAACGTGGCGCACCGCTTCAACACGCGCGTGCGGCAGGTCGATGCCGTGATCCGTGGCATCCAGGACCTCTGAGCTCAGGCCAGCGGCTCCCACCAGCGCTCACTGCGGGCCGGGTCGATCGCCGCGAGGATCCCGCCGATGCGCGGGGTGAGCAAGGGCGGACGCGCATGTTCAGGCACCTGGTGGATCCGCTCGATCGGCTCCTTCCATGGATGCAGGCCCAGCGCGAACTTCCCCCAATGGATGGGCATCAGCACACGGGCCTTGAGGTCCAGCGCGGCCTGCGCGGTCTCCTCTGGGAACATGTGGATCTGCGCCCAATGCTCGCTGTAGGCCCCGCACTCCAGCAGGGCCAGGTCGAAGGGCCCGAAGCGCTCACCGACCTCCTTGAAGGTGGCCGTGTAGCCGCTGTCCGCGCCGAAGAAGATGCGCTTCCGTGCTCCTTGAAGAGCGAAGGCGCCCCAGAGCGTGCTGAAGCGGTTGGTGAGTCCGCGTCCGGTGAAGTGCCGCGTGGGCGTGAGCGTCACCTTCACCGGTCCCACCTCCGCCTGCTGCCACCAGGCCAGCTCGGTGATGCGTGCCGGATCAACGCCCCACTTCTCCAGGTGTGCACCGACCCCGAGCGCAGTGATGAAGCGCAGCTTCCTATTCGGACGGTCGTGCGCCGCACCGCTCATGCGCAGCACCACGAGACCGTAAATGGTCTCATAGCACAGATGGTCGTAGTGATCGTGCGAGAGCAGCACCACGTCCACCGGGGGCAGCATGCTCACGCGCATGTGCTCGGTGTACGCGAATCGTTTCGGGCCGGCGAAGGTGAAGGTGCTGGCCCGCTCGCCGAACACGGGGTCGGTGAGGAAGGTGATGCCGTCGATCTTCAGCAGCACGCAGGAATGACCGAACCACGCGATGCCCACCTCGTGGTCGGGGATGCGCTCCCAGGCCTCGCGATCGAAAGACACCACCGGGATCGCACGCTCCGGTTCACGCCCCTTGCTACCGCGGAGCATCGTCCACATCACCTTGAGCATGGTGGTGAACGGCATGTTCATGTCGGTGGGCTCCAGGTTGTGAAGCCTGCCGTCCCTGAAGTTGGAAAGCGCCCGGATGCGGGCCAGACGATCACCGGTGGGATCGCCGCCGATCCTTGGCGCCAGGCGGAAGTACAGCACGAGCGCGAGCGTGATGAGAACGGTGAGCGTGAGCAGGACGAGCAGGAGTATCATACGTGGGCGAAAAAGGAGGGTCCGGACGCAAAGGTCCGGACCCTCCCCTCCCATCGGTCACCGTTCATCCGGTCGGTGGCCCGCCCAACAAGGCCGATCAACGGTACTTCACCGCTCCTTGCGCCAGCAGCTGCTCGATGTCGTTGTTCACGCTGAGGATGAGCAGGGAGGTGGCGGTGCAGAACACGGGGCTGGTGATGCAGTGGTGGCCGTTCCAGCTGCCGTCGTTGTTCTGGATGCTCACCAGGCGACCGCTGGTCTGCGCGTACCAATCGCGCCAGCCGTTGTCCTTCCCGATCACCAGCGACTCGCCGGTCTGCAGGAAGCTGAGAAACTCCTCGCCTCCGTTGTTGCCGAAGCCGCTGATCACGTTGTCGGCCTGGGCCTGCACCTTGGCCGTGTTGTAGACCTGGTAGGCCGTGTTGAGGCGCTCCGCCTCGGTGCGCGTGTACCCGGCGTCCTCGAGCGCATCCACGGAAACGGGCGCGCTCTGCGCCACCTTGCCCTCCTTCTTCGCCTTGTCCAGCATGTCCTTCGCCTCGCGCGCCTCGCGTGCACTGTTGCGCGTGCTGCCGCTCACGGCGTAGAGGGTGATGCCCGCCGCGCGCTCAGTGACCGCGGAGCCGCTGTTGACGTCGAAGTTGGCCTTCTGGTAGTCCTGGGCCTTGCGCAGCGCCGAGTCGTTCACCGCAGCGCCCTGGAACTTCGCCGATTCGAGGGCGCTGGCCGCGAAGGAGCTCTGCAGCACGCCGGCCCAGCCGTCGCCGCGCACGCTGCCATCGGCGTTCTGCGCGCGCTGGATGATGGCCACGCACTTGTTGAGCGAGTTGAGCCAGCGGTCGTGCTTCGGATGCGAACAGGGCATGCGGCCCATGAGGTTGCTGAGGAATTGCGCGGTGAGCGCCACATCGATGTTCTGGCCCAGCTTGGCCTGGATCTGCGTGCCCTGCAGCTTGGTGATGTTCGTGGACGCGTTGTCCGCCTGCTCCACGGTGATGAGCAGGTTGTCCGTGAGCCGGTTCAGCACGTTGCTGTAGGCACCCTTGTCGGGCGTGTTGCCCATGCGAAGCAGGGCCATCCCCACCATCGCCGTGGTGGCGGGATCGCTCTGAACGGCATGCGGGTCCATGATGTCCTGCCGCGCATGGGTGCCGGCCCCGAACCCGCCGTCGGCGGCCTGGGCCTTCACCAGCCAGGCCAGCCCACGCTCCTCGCTGCGGAACACCTGGTCGAGCGTGCGCAGGATGAAGCTGGTGTCGAGCCCTTCCCCCTCGAAGACCGTGCGGAACACACAGCCCTTGTGATCGTCGGCGTTGTCGCTCGGCAACGGGCAGTAGAGGTGCCCCAGGTGCGCGGAGCGGTCGTTGAACGATGGCAGCACCAGCAGGATGCCGCCGGCGGCCAGCACGGCCAGCGCGATGATGAAGGTCCGTTTCATGGTGTGTGGGGTTGATGGCCTGCCGAAGCAGGACCGGATTCAACCACCGGTACACACCAACACGAAGGAGGTTCGATCAGGCCACCACCGCCTTCGCCGCCTTCTTCCGCTCGTTCTCGTCGAGCAGGATCTTGCGGATGCGAAGGCTCTTGGGCGTCACCTCGAGGTACTCGTCGTTGGCGATGTACTCCATGCACTCCTCGAGGCTGAACTTCACCGCGGGGGCGATGTTCACCTTGTCGTCGCTGCCGCTGGCGCGCATGTTGGTGAGCTTCTTCACGCGGATCACGTTCACCACCAGCTCCTCGTCGGGCTTGGGGCTCTCGCCGATCACCTGGCCGGCGTACACCTCCTCGCTGGGGTCGATGAAGAACTTGCCGCGGTCCTGCAGCTTGTCGATGGCGTAGGCGATGGCAGTGCCCGTTTCGCCGCTCACGATGCAGCCGGGGCGTGCGCTCTGGAACTCGCCTTTCCAGGGCTCGTAGCCCTTGAAGCGGTGCGCGATGATGGCCTCGCCCTCGGTTGCGGTGAGCAGCGGGTTGCGCAGGCCGATGATGCCGCGCGCGGGAATGTTGAACTCGATGTTCACCCGGTCACCCTTCAGCTCCACGCTGAGCAGCTCACCCTTGCGGCGGCTCACCTGGTCGATGACCTTGCTGCTGAAGGCCTCGGGCACCTGCACCGTGAGGTGTTCGATGGGCTCGCACTTCACGCCGTCGATCTCCTTCAGGAGCACCTGGGGCTGGCCGAGCTGGAACTCATACCCTTCGCGGCGCATGGTCTCCACCAGGATGCCCAGGTGCAGGATGCCGCGGCCATAGACCAGCAGCTTGTCGGGCGACCCGGTCTCCTCGATCTTCATCGCCAGGTTCTTCTCGATCTCCTTGAACAGGCGGTCGCGCAGGTGACGGCTGGTCACGAACTCCCCCTCCTTGCCGAAGAAGGGCGACGTGTTGATCGTGAACAGCATGCTCATGGTGGGCTCGTCGACCTTGATGGGCGTGAGGCCCTCGGGGTTCTCGAAGTCGGCGATGGTGTCGCCGATGTCGAAGCCTTCCAGGCCCATCACGGCGCAGATCTCGCCGCTGTAGAGCTCGCGGTCCTTCACCTTCTCCTTGCCCAGGCCCTCGAAGACCATGAGCTCGGCCACCTTGCCGCGCACCGCCTTGCCGTCGTTCTTCACCAGGCTCACGTTCTGGCCGGCCTTGATGCTGCCACGGCTCACGCGGCCCACGGCGATGCGGCCCTGGAAGCTGCTGTAGTCAAGGCTGGTGATGCGCATCTGCAGGGTGCCCTCCACGCGCTTCGGCGCGGGGATCTTCTCCAGGATCACGTCCAGCAGGTAGCTCACGTCCTCGGTCGGGGTCTTCCAGTCGGGGCCCATCCAGCCCTGCTTGCTGCTGCCGTACACCACGGGGAAATCAAGCTGTTCCTCCGATGCGTCGAGCGCGAACATCAGATCGAAGACCTGCTCGTGCACCTCCTCGGGCGTGCAGTTCGGCTTGTCCACCTTGTTGATCACCACGATGGGCTTCAGGCCGAGCTGGATGGCCTTGCCCAGCACGAAGCGCGTCTGCGGCATGGCGCCCTCGAAGGCGTCCACCAGCAGCAGCACGCCATCGGCCATGTTGAGCACGCGCTCCACCTCGCCGCCGAAGTCGCTGTGGCCCGGGGTGTCGATCACGTTGATCTTCACGCCCTTGTAGCGCACGCTCACGTTCTTGCTGAGGATGGTGATGCCGCGCTCACGCTCGAGGTCGTTGTTGTCCAACAGCAGGTCGGAGGTCGCCTGGTTCTCCCGGAAGAGCTGGCATTGGTGAAGGATCTTGTCCACCAACGTGGTCTTGCCGTGGTCAACGTGGGCGATGATGGCGATGTTGCGGAGCTCGGTCATGCGGAGGGCCGTGAAAAAGGCCCGCAAAGGTACGGCTTTCATCCGCGCGCGCGACCGGTGGCACCCATCCCCGTCATTAAGTTCGCGCGCCATGCGCCCACTGCTCCTCCTGACCGCCGCATCCCTGCTCGGGCTGGTCGCCTGCAACGGCCCCGTTCCAGGGGAGCGGACCGCCACCACCACCGATACCACCTGGAGCGGCGAAGTGCGCTTGCACGAAGGGAGCTTCCGGTTCCGGCCCTGCGGCGATACCACGGAACTGCCCCTGGAGGGTCCCGGGGTCGATTCCCTGCGCCCGGCCTATGAAGGCCAGGCGATCGAAACGGGGCAGCGCATGATGGCCTGGCTCTCGAGCGGGGTGCGGTCCCTCGCCGGGCGCACCTCCCTGCCCATCGACCGGTTCCGGCACCTGGACGCCACGCGCAACTGCCCCCCGCTGCCCGTGCCCGCGCTCGTGGGGCGCTATGCCTATTGGATCCCCGACCACCGCGGCGACCGATCGGTGTCGGTGGACCTCTTCGCGAACGGCGAGGCCTTGATGCTCGTCGACATGCCCGACCAGCGCGCCCCCATCGAGCAGGATGGGACATGGGGCGTGGACAGCCGCGGAACCGTCGAGCTCAGCTGGCCCGCCATCGGCCAACGGCTCTACTACGCTCACCTCGGCGACACCCTTCGCATCCGCCAGCGTCGCGAGCCTGGCGCGGACGGTCCCTCCGGCGACCTGGTGCGGCAGGGACCACCCGATGCCACCGCTGGCACCCGCGGCGAGGTGATCGCGTGGGTCGCCCGCACCACCGGCCGCACCGCAGGCACCATGACGCTCGGCACCACCATCGCCGAGCTGGCACCGGACACGGCCGCGCTCATCGCCCTCGACGCACAGGCCCGTGCGTGGGTGCCGCTGGACAGCGGCGTGCACCTCGGTCGTCAGCTTCGCACCTTGGGCGAAGTGGTGATGGCGCGCCGCAACGCCGCAAGGCTCCGCCAGTAGACCACGCGCAGCTATCTTTGCGCCCGCCGGCCCCGTAGTTCAATTGGATAGAATGACAGATTCCGGTTCTGTTGGTTGCAGGTTCGAGTCCTGCCGGGGTCACCAACGAGCAAGCGCCTTCCTTCCCGAAGGCGCTTCGCATTTCACGCCATGCGCATCGACAAGTTCCTCTGGTGCGTGCGCCTGCACAAGACCCGCGCCCTGGCCGCCGAGGCCTGCCTGAAAGGGCGCGTGGAGGTGAACGAACGGCCCGCCAAGCCCTCCGTCGAAGTGAAGGCGGGCGATCGGCTGGCGGTGCGTGTGCCTCCCATCTGGCGGCGTTTCCAGGTGAAGGCCGTGCCCGCCTCGCGCATGGGCGCCAAGCTCGTAGCCGACCACTTGGAGGAAACGACCCCTTGGGAGGACCTGGAGAAGCTGGAGCTCGCACGCAAGGTGCAGGCTGAAAGCAGGCCCGCCGGGGAAGGCCGCCCCACCAAGCGCGACCGCCGCGACATCGACCGGTTCAGAGGCTTGGAGTGAACACGCCGGGGGGCGGCGGGGTTACAAGGGTGATGCCCCTTCCGTGCCTTCGTTCCGCCCTTCGCATGACCGCTTCCCCGATCTTCGGCCCCATGCGCCTGAGCTTTCTTCCGCTGGCCTTCGCGGCCGCGCTCTGCCACGCCCAAGGGGTGAACGCCCCGCAACTGCAGCTCCGCACCGGGCCGCTGGACCTGGTGCCCTGCCCTGCGTGCGGCGACGTGCTTCGGCCCGCCCCGGAGGAAGGTGCGGCGATCCGCGTCCATCGCTACCTGGCGTTCGACCACACGCTCACCAGCGGGGAGCGCGCCCGCATCGCACACACCGGCATCCGCCTGCTCGACCCCTTGCGTCCGCATGGATGGACCGCTTCGGTGCCTGCCGCTGCCGAGCTCACCGTGCTCCATGAAGCGGGGCTTTCGGGCGTGCAGCGTCCCCTGCCGGCACACAAGCTCTCGCCGGCGCTTGCCAAGGACATCGCGTCCGCATCGTCCGATGCCTGGGCCGCGGTGACCGTGGTGCCCTGGCCGGACCTCGGCGACCAGGCCCTGGGAGGCGCAATGCTGACCGTAACCCGCCTGCTCGATGACCAAGGCGCGATCGAAGGGCGCATCCGCATCGGAGACCTGCAGGCCCTGCTCGCTGACCCGCGCGTACAATGGGTGGCTCCTGCCGCCCCCGCCGGCGAACCCGAGGACCTGCGCGGTGTCACCTTTCACCGGGTGAACCCCATCGGTGGCATGCCCGGTTCACCCGGGTTGCTCAGCGGCGATGGCGTGACGGTGGTGGTGAACGACGACGGGCTGGTGGGACCGCACATCGACTTCACAGGACGCACGCTGCAGACCGATGTGGCGCAGGACCCCATCGGCGACCACGGCGACATGGTCGCCGGCATCGTGGGCGGAGCGGGCAACCTCGACCCCACCACGGTGGGCATGGCTCCGGGTGCGCGCATCATCGTGGAGCAATACCAGGGCAACCTGCCCAGCACCATCGACCTGTACCAGGATGAAGGCGCCGTGATCTTCAACAGCTCGTACAGCGATGGCTGCAACGCCGGTTACACCACGATCACGCGCAAGGTCGACCAGGAGATCCACGACAACCCCGCGATCGTGCAGGTGTTCTCCGCCGGGAACGAGGGCAATTCAGACTGCGGGTACGGCGCCGGGGCGGGTTGGGGCAACATCACCGGCGGACACAAGATCGCGAAGAACTGCATCGCCGTGGCCAACCTCACCGACAATGAGATGGTGGTGAGCAGCAGCAGCCGCGGGCCCACCGAGGACGGGCGCCTCAAGCCCGACATCAGCGCCTACGGACAGGGGCAGACCAGCACCGACCCCGGCAACAGCTACAGCGCGGGCGGTGGCACCTCCGCCGCAGCACCGGGTGTGGCCGGTTCCCTGGCCGTGCTCTACGAAGGCTGGCGCGACATCCACGGCAGCGACCCCTCCAGCGGCCTCATCAAGGCGCTGGTGCTGAACACCGCCGACGACCTCGGCGCCACCGGCCCCGACCACGTGTACGGCTGGGGAAGGCTCAACGCCGCGCGCGCCTGGCAGGCCATGAGCGAGGCACGTTTCATTCCCGATGCCGTCGACCAAGGCCAGCAGCTGCAGCACGTGATCGATGTGCCCCCCGGCGTGACCGAAGTGCGCTTCATGCTGTACTGGACCGACCCCGAGGCCGCCTTGCAAAGTCCAGTGGTGCTCGTGAACGACCTCGACCTCCAGGCCTTCGATCCGTCGAACACATTGCACCGCCCGTGGGAGATCGCGAACACGCCCGATCCCGCCGTGCTCGCCACCCCCGCCTCTCCTGGCGAGGACCACCTGAACAATGCGGAACAGGTGCGCGTGCTCCAACCCACGCCCGGACCATGGACCATCACGGTGGATGGCACGGACATCCCTCTGGGGCCCCAGGCCTGCTGGATCGTGTACGACTTCCGCTACGCACCACCGGCGATCACCTACCCCCTTGCGGGCGATGTGCTCACCACCAACGGCGGTCACCGCATGCGCTGGGAGGCCACGCGCGGCACCACATCGTTCAACATCGCCCTGAGCGTCGACAGCGGCGCCACTTGGAGCAGCCTGCCACCACTTGCCGCCGATCGCCTCTACTACGACCTCATCACCGGTTCCAACCCGGTGTTCCACGCCTTCGTGCGCGTGGAACGCGATGGCTTCACGGACCAGAGCGGCCCTTTCGCCATCCTGCCTTTCCCGCAGGGGCTCAACGTCACCTTCAACTGTGCGGACAGCATGGGGCTCGCATGGACGCCCGTTCCATTGGCCACCGGCTACATCCTGCACAAGCTTGGCACGCAGTACATGGACAGCGTGGGCTTCACCACCACCACGGACCACGTGTTCCACGGCCTGCAGCCTGTGCACAGCGACTGGTTCGCCGTGACGGCCGTGTTCGCCGATGGGCAGCGCTCGCGCCGTTCGCTCGCCCTGGCGCGGCCGCAACAGCTGGTGGCCTGCCAGGCGCAGCGCGACCTGATGATCACCGCCGTGCTCTCGCCGGCCTCGCTCGTGCTGCAATGCCAGCCCGACCCGGAGGTGGTGGTACGCGTGCGCAATGTGGGCATCGACCCGGTGCAGGACATGGTGCTCGGGCATCGCCTGAACGGGGGCAATGCGATCGTGGTGCCACTCAGCCAGCCCTTGGCGCCCGGCGACAGCTTCACCTACACCTTCCCCTCCACGCTCGGCGGCCTGCAGCAGGGCATGGAGAACAGCCTGGAGGTGTGGGCCACCGCGCAGAACGAATCGTTCCCGCCGAACGACACGCTGGTGCGTTCCGTGCTCTCCAGCGGACAGCAATGGAACCTGCCCTTCAGCGAGAACGGCGAAGGCCTCACGCCCTGCTCCACGAGCGCCCAGTGCGACCTGGCCTGTGACGACCTCGGCCTGCTGTTCAACGGGCGCAACGGCATCGACGACGACATCGACTGGCGCGTGGACACGGCGGGCACGCCCACCTCGAACACAGGCCCCGCAGTGGACCACACGCTGGGCAACGACATCGGTCGCTACTTCTACCTCGAATCCTCGGGCAACTGCTCGCAGCGGCAGGCGGACCTCTTCGGCCCCTGCGTGGCCCTCCCCTCGCAACCTGCGCAGATGCTGGTGTTCTGGTACCACATGGAAGGCGCCGGCCAGGGCGAACTGCATGTGGACCTGATCGCCAACGGCAACACGCTCAGCGATGTGGCGCCCGTGGTCAGCGGCGACCAGGGCGACCAGTGGATCCAGGGCACCGTGGACCTTGGTGCCTACGCGGGCATGGTGATCACGCCACGCTTCCGTGGCATCACCGGGCCGAGCTCATTGAGCGACCTTGCTCTGGACGACATCGGGATCACCACCGCCACCGGCATCACAGAGGCCTCGAAGGTCCCATCGTTCATCGTGCACCCCACCGATGCGGAAGGCGGCTTCCTCGTGGTGTTGAACGACCTCGACGTCCGCGATGCGCGCATGGAGGTGGTCGACATCACGGGCCGCTCCGTGCTGGCCCAGCGACAGCTCGAGGCCACAGGGCGCCGGATCGACCTGCGCTCCATGGCCGCCGGCGTGTATGTGGTGCGGCTCACCGTCGGCGAACGCCTCCTGCAGCGCGCCGTTGTGCGCCCGTGAAGGTTAACAGGATCTAACGTCCTTTAACAGCACCCGCCCTGGGGGCCCCGGTAGTTTTGATCCGTCAAGCATCGGAGCCATGGACCGTTCACTTCTCCCCTTCGGACTCTCGGCGCTCTGCGCCGCGCTCATCGGCATCGCACCGACCTGGGCCCAGAGCGACCGCAAGGTGCGCATCGAGGTCATCCGTACCGAGAACGGAGAGACCTCGCGCATCAGCCGCGAGCTCAACATGAACGACGAGGAGGACCTGCGTGATGCCCTGCGCGACCTGGGCGTGCTCGAGGAGCTCAACAACATCGGCGAGGGCGAGGACCTGGTGATCGACCTGCGCCGCATGAAGGACGGCGGCATGCTCGACGAAATGAGCGTCGCGATGGCGTTGGAGGAGCTGACCGCGGAAGAGCCCGCTCCCACACGTGCCTACCTCGGCGTGTACTACGGCAACTACAACGAGAACGAGTGCGAAGACCGTTCGAAACGGCCGCCGGTGAAGGAAGGCTGTGCGCTCACCGGCGTGATCGGTGACCAACCTGCGGACAGAGCCGGACTGCGTGCCGGCGACATCGTGGTGCGGATGGACGACCGCGAGATCAAGCGCGGCAGCGACCTGGTGGAGGCCCTGCGCCGGCATGCGCCTGGCGACAAGGTGAAGGTGACCTACTACCGCGGGAAGGAGAAGCGCACGACCGAGGTGGTGCTGGGCGAACAGGAGGATGAGGACGAGGTGATGCGCTTCAATTGGAGCATGCCGCCCGGTGCGTGGCCCGAGGCACCCGAAGCGCCCGAAGCGCCGCAGCCTTTCCTCGGCATCACCGGAGGCGAATACGAGGGCGGTGAAGGTGGCGTGCGCATCGGCGAGGTCACACCGGGCTCGGCCGCGGAACGCATGGGACTGAGGGAAGGGGATGTGATCCGCGCGCTGAACGGGGAGGACATCGAGGACTTCGCCGAACTGGCCGACCGCATCGGCGACATGGAGCCCGGTGAGGCCGTGCGCGTTGACGTGGAGCGCGATGGCCAGCGGATGGAGCTCGCCGGTGAACTGGGCACCAAGGCCCCCGAGGCCGATGTCTTCCGCATCGAACCCTTCATGGGCATGGAGGCCCCTTTCATCAGCCCCATGCCGCCGATGCCCCCCATGCCCGCACCCGATGCACCTGACATGAGCGCGGAGGACCGGGCCGCTTTCGAGCGCGAGATGGCCGAATACCAGCGCGCGATGGAGGAGTACGCCCGTGAGATGGCGGAGATGTCCCGCGCAAGGAGCGAACAGGACGAGGAGCGCGAGGCGTACCGCCGCGAAATGGACGAACTGCGCCGGGAGATGGACCGCCTGCGCCGTGAACTGCGCACCGAGGTCACGCGCGAGGTACGCGTGACCGTGCGGTCGATGTCGCTGAGCGCGGAGGAGACCGCGGTGCTGAAAGGCAAGGGCGTGGCCCACCTGGAGAGCAGCCTGGGCCTCACCGACCTGCGCATCGCACCGAACCCCGGCGACGGCGAATACCGCATCTCGTTCACCGTGCCCCAGCGCGGCGACCTCACCGTCGATGTGCACAATTCCACCGGCGAACGCGTGTACCACGAGACCATTACGGGATTCAAGGGCAGCTACGAGCGCGTGCTCGACCTCACGGACCTACCCGCGGGCGCCTACTTCCTGGTGATCGGCCAGGGCACCGCCACGGAGGCGCGCAAGTTGATCAAGCAGTAGGTCACGTCGCGAAGAGCGGGTGGCGCGTGAGGAGCAGCAGCTGCGCAGGCAGCCTCGCCGCTCGTCACCCGCCACTTACCTTGTTCCCATGAAGCTCATCATCCGCCTCATCATCTCCACCATCGCCGTGCTGGTCACCGACCTGCTGTTGAGCGGTGTTCATGCGAACGACTTCCTCACGGGCCTGCTGGTGGCCGTGGTGCTCGGGCTCCTGAACAGCTTCGTACGACCGGTGCTCCTGCTGCTCACCCTGCCGGTCACGGTGTTCACCCTGGGCCTCTTCATCCTCGTGATCAATGCGGCCATGGTGCTGCTGGCCGCGAAGCTCGTGCCTGGCTTCGTGGTCGAGAGCTTCTGGTGGGCGCTCGGCTTCAGCCTGCTGATGGGCGTGGTGCAGGGCTTCCTCAACGCGCTGGATGGCGGGCAGAACAGCCAGCCACAGCCGTAAGTGCCAAGTAACAAGGAACAAGTATCAAGTCACAAGGTGCATCGTCCCCTTGTCACTTGACACTTGTGACTTGACACTTGTCAGTTGTCCCCGTCGAGCAGACGTCCGAGCCCGCCGAGGATGCTACCCTCCTCGCGTCCGCTTCCACCGGCGCGCGGTGCGGCCGCCACGATGTTGTCCGCCAGGCGGCTGAAGGGCAGGCTCTGGATCCACACATGGCCGGGGCCGCGCAGCGTGGCGAAAAAGAGGCCCTCGCCGCCGAAAAGCGTGTTCTTGATGCCGCCCACGAACTGGATGTCGTAGTCCACGCCCACGGTCATGGCCACCAGGCAGCCGGTGTCCACGCGCAGCACCTCGCCCGGCGCCAGGTCCTTCTGCACGATGGTGCCGCCCGCGTGCACGAACACCATGCCGTCACCATCGAGCTTCTGCATGATGAAGCCCTCGCCGCCGAAGAGGCCACGACCCAGCTTGCGGCTGAACTCGATGCCCACGGTGATGCCCTTGGCCGCCGCAAGGAAGGAATCCTTCTGGCAGATCAGGCGCTGGCCGTAGTTGCGCAGGTCCAACGGCAGGATCTTGCCCGGGTAGGCCGCCGCGAACCACACGGTCTTCCGCGTTCCGGCCTGGTTGGTGTACGCCGTCATGAAGAGGCTCTCCCCGGTGAGCACGCGCTTGCCGGCGCTGAACATCTTGCTCAGCATGCCCTGTTCCTGCCCGCTGCCGTCGCCGAAGATGGTCTGCATCTGGATGCCGTCGTCCATCATCATCAGGCTGCCGGCCTCGGCGATCACGGTCTCCTGCGGGTCGAGCGTGATCTCCACACATTGGATGTCGTCACCGACCACACGGTGGTCGATCTCATGCGCGCTGCGTTGGGTCATGGGTCTTGAGGAATGAGGCAAAGGTATCGGGGCGCCAAGGCCCACGCCCACCGTCCACACCGTAAATTCGCCGTTCCTGCAAGCCCTCACCGCATGTCCACCGCCACGGCCGCCAGCATCGGCACCACCACCGCCCCCAGCACGGAAACCCTGCTCCGCGCCTGGGAGCTGATGTGCACGGCCAAGGCCATGACGGAGATCTACGAGGAGCACTTCAAGTTCACCAGCAAGTACGTGCACGCCACCAGCCGCGGGCACGAGGCCATCCAGCTAGCCTTGGGCCTCCAGCTGAAGCCGCAGGACTTCGTGAGCCCCTACTACCGCGACGACAGCATCCTGCTCGGCATCGGCATGCGACCGTACGAGCTGATGCTGCAGCTGATGGCCAAGCGCGACGACCCCTTCAGCGGCGGCCGCAGCTACTACTGCCACCCCAGCCTGAAGCGCGAAGGCATGCCGCGCATCCCGCACCAGAGCAGTGCCACCGGCATGCAGGCCATCCCCACCACCGGCATCGCCATGGGCCTGTGGTTCAAGGAGCAGGCCGGCATCGCCCACGACCTGAACGGCGCCTCCGACGATGCGGCGCCCATCGTGGTGTGCTCGCTCGGCGACGCCTCCATCACCGAGGGCGAGGTGGCCGAGGCCTTCCAGATGGCGGTGCTGAAGAAGCTGCCCATCATCTACCTCGTGCAGGACAACGAGTGGGACATCAGCGCCAGCGCCGACGAGATCCGCGCGGGCGATGCCACGCACTACGCCAAGGGCTTCAAGGGATTGGAGGTGCGCACCCTGGACGGCACCGACTTCCCCACCTGCTACGCGACGCTCAACGAGGTGATCGCCACCGTGCGCAAGGAGCGCCGGCCCTTCCTGGTCCACGCGAAAGTTCCGCTGCTCAACCACCACACCAGCGGCGTGCGCATGGACTTCTACCGCAGCGCCGAGAACCTCGCCGAGCACCGCAAGCGCGATCCGCACCCGCGGTTCATGCAGCAGCTGCTCGACATGCGCCTCCAGCTCGACGGGCTGCGGAAGCTGGAGCAGGAGGCCATCGCCCGCGTGAAAGCCGACTTCGAGGAGGCCCGCCACGCCGAGGACCCGCGCCCTGAGGACCTGTACACGCACATGTTCGCGCCCACGCCCGTCACCGAGGAGCAGGGCGAGCGCGAGCCCGCGGACCGTGAACCCACGGTGATGGTGGACTGCGCGCTCTTCGCCATCCGCGAGCTGATGCAGGAGGACCCGCGCTGCCTGCTGTACGGACAGGACGTGGGTGCACGCCTCGGCGGCGTGTTCCGTGAGGCCGCCACGCTGGCCAAGGACTTCGGCGACCACCGCGTGTTCAACACACCGATCCAGGAGGCCTTCATCATCGGCAGCACGGTCGGTATGAGCGCCGCCGGGTTGAAGCCGATCGTGGAGGTGCAGTTCGCCGATTACATCTGGCCGGGCCTCAACCAGCTCTTCACCGAGGTGGCGCGCAGCTGCTACCTCAGCAACGGCAAGTGGCCCGTGAGCTGCATCCTGCGCGTGCCCATCGGCGCGTACGGCAGCGGCGGCCCCTACCACAGCAGCAGTGTGGAGAGCGTGCTCGCCAACATCAAGGGCATCAAGGTGGCCTACCCCAGCACCGGAGCCGACCTCAAGGGCCTGATGAAGGCCGCCTACCAGGACCCGAATCCCGTGGTGATGCTGGAGCACAAGGGCCTCTACTGGAGCAAGATCAAGGGCACCGAGGACGCCAAGAGCGTGGAACCCTCCCCGGATTACATCATCCCGTTCGGCAAGGCGCGCCTCGTGCTGCAGGCCGAGGCGAAGCACGTCGATCGTGGCGAGGCCGCGGTGATCGTCACCTACGGCATGGGCGTGTACTGGGCGCAGGCCGCCGCGAAGAGCTTCCCCGGCCGCGTGACCATCATCGACCTGCGCACCCTGGTGCCCATGGACGAAGAGACCGTGATGACCCAGGTGCGCACGCACGGCCGCTGCCTCGTGGTGACCGAGGAGCAGCTCACCAACAGCTTCGCCCAGGCCGTGGCGGGCCGCATCAACGACCAGTGCTTCGAGCACCTCGATGCGCCTGTCCGCTTCATCGGCGCCGTCGACATGCCGGCGATCCCGCTGAACAGCACGCTCGAGGCCACCATGATCCCCAACGCGGAGAAGGTGGGCGCGCGCCTCGCCGACCTGCTCGCCTACTGATGGCCGGCACCGAGCATCACATTACGGTACCGCGCACCGCGCGCTACCACACCCTCGGCGATCCCGCCACGGCGAAGCGCGTGTGGATCGTGCTGCACGGCTACGGCCAATTGGCCCGCTACTTCCTCCGTTCGTTCGAGGGCCTGGAGAAGGGCACGCTGATCGTGGCGCCTGAGGGCCTCTCCCGCTTCTACACCGACGCCGGACACACGCGCGTGGGCGCCACGTGGATGACCCGTGAGGACCGCGAGCGCGAGATCCACGACCAGGCGACCTACCTCGACGCGCTCGCCGCACGCCTGCGTGAGGAATGCCCCCAAGCGTCGCATGGACTGGTCCTTGGCTTCTCACAGGGTGTGGCCACGGCGGCGCGCTGGAGCATGCTGGGCCGCACACCCATAACGCGCCTGGTGCTGTGGGCGGGCTCCTTGCCGCCCGAACTGGACATCCACGCCATGCGTCAGGGCTGGTCGAACTGCGAGGTGGACATCGTGAACGGCACGCGCGACACCCTGGTGCCCGCGGAACAACTGCGACGCCACGAACCCTCGCTACGGGCGGCCAACGTGCGCCACGCCTACCATGGCTTCGAGGGGGGCCACGCGTTGGACCCGGTGCTGCTGAAGGCGCTGCTGGAGCGCTGAGCCTACATCGTCACGCTGGAGACCTTCTCCCACCCGAGCATCTCGTCGATCGAGCGCACGCTCACGCTGTGGTAGTTGGGCCGCGCCTTGGCATAGATCGCCAGGGCCTCCTGCCGGCCGCTCTCGGTGCGGGCCAGCGCGCTGTACAGGGGCAACAGGAACTTGCGACGTCCCACCGTCACCAGGAACTCGTCCATGGCCGGGTAGGGCTTGTGGTAGCCGTTGTTGATGCACACCTCGTACCAGGCCGCCGCCACCTCCGCATTCCCCGACCCGGTGAACCGGAAGGCCGCGTCCATCTCCTCCATGCGCTTGGGGTCCAGGCCGCTGGGCAGGTGCCGCAGGAAGTGCAGCCACTCGAAGGTGCTCCACGCCTTGGTGCCGAGCTGGGCGGCCGGCGTGCCCGCGGTCCAACGCCCGATCTCGGCCTCCACCTTGGTGAAGCGGTCGCTCACGGGCTTCACGGCATCGGCCGGAAGGCCGTCGCCCACCATCCACGCATCGGTGTTGTAGGTGATGCCGGCCGGACCGAGGAGCTCCTGTTGGAGCAGCGCCAGGAAGCGCTCCGTGGTCATGCTCTGGAACGCGTGCCGGTCGAAGTAGGAGCGCACGAAGGCGTCGAAGCGCTCGCGGCCCACCTTCTCCTCGATGGTGCGCAGGAAGGCGTAGCCCTTCTCGTAGGCCACATCGGTCATGCCATCGTCGGGGTCGCGGCCCTCGAGGTGCAGCTTAAGGCGCGTGTCCTCGGGATGCGGGCCCTGCGCGATCTCGGCCATGGTGCGCTCCAGGTCCTGGCGGCCGAGCAGCGCGAGCATCTCGGCATAGTCGCGACCATAGAGCTTCTCGCAGATGCGCTTCTCGAAGTACACGGTGAAGCCCTCGTTCAGCCAGAAATCGTCCCAGGTGGCGTTGGTGACCAGATTGCCGCTCCAGCTGTGCGCCAGCTCGTGCGCGATGAGCGCCGTGAGCGAGCGGTCGCCCGCCACGATGGTGGGCGTGGCGAAGGTGAGCATGGGGTTCTCCATGCCTCCGAAGGGGAAGCTGGGCGGCAGCACGATCACGTCGTACCGGCCCCAGCGGTAGGGGCCGTAGAGCTCCTCCGCCGCGGTGACCATGGCCTCCATGTCCGCGAACTCCCACGCGGCCTTCTCCACCATGCCGGGCTCGGCGTACACACCCGTGCGCGGCCCCAGGGGCTTGAACGCCAGGTCGCCCACGGCGAGCGCGATCAGGTACGGCGGGATACGCTCCTTCATGGCGAACGCGTATCGCCCGTCCACGCTGCGCTGCTGCGGGTTGGTGGCGCTCATCACCGCCATCAGGTCGCTCGGCACCTGCACCCTGGCGGTGTAGGTGATGCGCACCCCGGGGCTGTCCTGGATGGGGATCCAGCTACGCGTAAGAATGGCCTGCCCCTGGGTGAAGAGGAAGGGCTTCCCCTTGTCCAGCGTCTGCTGCGGGGTGAGCCATTGCAGCGCGCGCGCTTCGGCACCCGTACTGTAACGGATCGCGAGCTTCCCGGCACCACGGGGGATGCGGACGATGAGCGGGCGCCCCAGGAAGTTCTCCTCGCCCAGGGTGAAGGGCGCCGCAGAGCCGTCGGCCAGGGTCACCGCCTCGATCTCGAGGCCCTCGGTATCGAAGATGATGGAGTCCGCATCCTTGGCGGCGATGTCATAGCTGGCCGTCCCGTGGATACGGCGCGCGGCCATGTCCACCGTGATGTCCAGGTCGAGGTGGGTGATGGCCGCTTCGTTCGGGCGGGCGAAGCTGTGCTTGTCCATGGCCGTGGATGCGGTCGGTACGGCCCCGGGAGAGGGAGCCGTGGGTGTGGAGGAGGTGCCTTGCTCGCCACAACCCGTGGCCATCAGCAGGAGGAGGGCACCCGCGCCACACAACGAGGAAAGACGTTGCATGAAGGTTCCTTGCAGAACGGCAAAGGTATGCGCGCCTAACAATGGACCGGGGAAGCCCCGGACCACCGGTCCCGGGACGAACGGGGAGACCTCGGCGATCGAGGCCGGCTTCCCTTCGTGACGCCTGGCTCCTTCGTCCCGGACCGCCTTTCGTGCACGCACAAGGCGGCCCGGAACGAAGAAACCCGCAGCTTTCGCTGCGGGCTTCGTTCACCGGTCGGGGTGACTGGATTCGAACCAGCGACCACTTGCACCCCATGCAAGTGCGCTACCGGGCTGCGCTACACCCCGAGGGGGCGCAAATGTAAGGATCTCCGGAACATGAAGGAACCGGGCCGCGAACGACCCGGTTCCTTTTTCCTCGCTCCGGGGTCCTTGCGGTGCTCCTGAACCTCCCCGGAACGGCCGATATCCGTCAGGCGGCCACTTCAAGCCCGCCCCGCATGTGTCCTACGCTCCAAGCACCGGGTCGGCCGTTCATGGCGACCATCCCTTTGATCGCAGGCCTCGCCGGCCCGAAGTCGTTGGTCCACATGCCCAATGGGAACCTCAACCCAATTCCCACAACAAACCTCTCCCGATCGGGCGGCCTTGTCCATACCCACATCGGGTGGTCCTGACCCTGCTCCCACAGGCCTTACTGACCGAAGGACACGATCAATGCGAATGCCGTGATGGCGGCGTAGATCATGGCGGTGAGGAGTCCGGTGCTGTACTTGCGGAGCAGGGCTTGCATGGTGTCACACGTTGCTTGGCCCAAAGCACCGCCATCCATGTTCCCCGAGGATGAATGGGGCGTGAAGCTTGTGGTGGGGGCGTGGAGGAACGGCGCGAACAATGGGTCGAACGGCGTGTTCACACCCGATGACCCGGGTAATTTTGCCCGCCGTCAACAGCCCATGCTCCGTCACCTGCGCCACCTCCTGGCCCTCCTCCTACTCCTCGTTGCCTCCCGGACGGTGCGCGCGCAGGAGCGCTTCACCATCAGTGGCTACATCACCGACTCGGCCAGTGGCGAGGCCCTCATCGGCGCCAGTGTCTTCGTGCAGGAGATCAGCAAGGGCGTGCCCGCGAACGTGTACGGCTTCTACAGCATCACGCTCGACCCGGGCACCTACACGCTGCAGGTGCGTTACCTGGGCTACCGCGACATCGTGCGGCGCGTGGACCTGCGGAGCGACACCAAGCTCAATTTCGACATGGTGGATGCGGCCACGGTGATCCGCGAGGCCGAGGTGGTGGGCCGGAAAGGCAAGGGCAACACAGAGAGCACGGACATGGGCCGCGTGGACGTGGACGTGCAGAAACTGCGCACGCTCCCCGCGGTGTTCGGCGAGGTGGATGTGCTGAAAGTGGTGCAGCTGATCCCCGGTGTGAAGACCAACGGCGAAGGCAATAGCGGCCTGTATGTCCGCGGCGGCGGCCCCGACCAGAACCTGATCCTGCTTGACGACGCCACCGTGTACAACGCCAGCCACCTCTTCGGCTTCTTCAGCGTGTTCAACGCCGACGCGGTGAAGAACCTGGAGCTGTACAAGGGTGGCATGCCGGCCCAGTATGGCGGGCGCGTGAGCTCGGTGCTCGACATCACCATGAAGGAGGGCAACGACCAGGGCTTCCACGGCCAGGGCGGCATCGGGCTGATCAGCTCGCGCCTCACCCTCGAAGGACCGCTCGTGAAGGACCGCAGCTCCTTCATCGTGAGCGGTCGCCGCACCTACATCGATGTGCTCACCAAGCCCTTCCTGAAGGAGGGCAGCGGCTTCGCGGGAAGCGGCTACTACTTCTACGACCTCAACGCCAAGGCCAACTACCGCGTGAGCGACAAGGACCGCCTGTACCTCAGCGGGTACTTCGGGCGCGACGTGTTCGACTTCAAGGGGCCCGACCCCGGAGACCCCACGTTCCGCATCCCCTGGGGCAACGCCACGGTGAGCGCGCGCTGGAACCACGTGTTCGGCCCCAAGCTCTTCATGAACGCCACCGCCACCTACAGCGACTACGATTTCGCGTTCCAGGGCGGCCAGGACGGCTTCAACTTCAGCCTCATCAGCGGCATCCGCGACTTCGGCCTGAAGGTGGACCTGGCGCAGTACGCCAGCGTGCGCCACAACCTGAAATATGGCGGCCAGTACATCAACCACCTCTACACGCCGAGCACGGTGGTGGTGGAGAGCGGCGATGTGGCCTTCAACATCGACGAGCCCTCGAAGCTGCGTGCCCATGAAGGCGCGCTCTACGTGCAGGACGAGTTCGAGGCCACCGACCGCCTGCTGGTGAACGCCGGCCTGCGCCTCACCACCTTCGCCCACGTGGGCTCGTACACCGAGTACCTCGTCAACGACCAGGGTCTAACCACCGGAACGCGGGAGTACGCCGCCGGCGACCGCATCGCTTCCTACACAGCGCTGGAGCCCCGCCTCTCGGCCCGCTGGAAGCTCGACAAGTCCAGCAGCATCAAGGCCAGCTTCAACCGCGGGCAGCAGTACGTGCACCTGGCCAGCTTCAGCAGCGTGGCCCTGCCCACCGACGTGTGGATCCCCAGCGGCGCCAACGTGAAGCCCCTGATCGGCACCCAGTACGCCGCCGGCTACTTCCGCGACTTCGCCGACCGCATGTTCGAGACCAGCGTGGAGGTCTATTACAAGGACATGTACAACCTGATCGAGTACGCCGAAGGCGTGCAGCCCCAGGACAACGGCAACGCCAACTACGACGCCAACCTGGTGTTCGGCGATGGATACAGCTACGGCGCCGAGCTCTTCGTGAAGAAGCGCACCGGCCGCCTGAACGGCTGGGTCGGGTACACGTGGAGCAAGACCATGCGCATCTTCCCGGACATCAACGGGGGCGAGGAGTTCCCCAGCCGCTGGGACCGTCGGCACGACCTGAGCGTGGTGGTGGGCTACGACCTGAGCAAGCGCTGGCAGTTCGGCGCCGTGTTCGTGTACGCCACCGGTCAGGCGGTGACCCTGCCGGTGAACCGCTACTGGATCGAAGGCCAGCTGGTGAGCGAGTACACCGAGCGCAACGGATACCGCATGGCACCCTACCACCGCCTGGACCTGAGCGCCACGCTCAACAACCGCGACACCAAGGAAGTGAAGGACCCGACCACGGGCGAGGTGAAGGAGGTGCCGCGCAAGTGGCACAGCAGCTGGACCTTCGCCGTGTACAACGCCTACAACCGGATGAACCCCTACTTCATCTACTTCGACAGTGAAGGGGTGCCCTCCCAGGGCAACTTCCAGGTCGTTGCCAAGCAGGTGTCGCTCTTCTCCATCCTTCCCTCCATCACCTGGAACTTCCGTTTCTGATGAACCGCACGCTCCCCCTCCTGGCCGCGCTCGCCGTGCTGCTCAGCAGCTGCGAGAAGGAGATCACCGTGGACCTGCCCGAGACCGAGCCGAAGCTGGTGGTGGAAGGCACCATCGAGGTCGGCGGCCCGCCCATCGTGATCCTCACGCGCACGCAGAGCTACTTCGCCCCCACCGACCTCAACAGCATCGCCGCCATCTTCGTGAAGGGCGCCGTGGTGGTGGTGAGCGACGGCATCACCACCGACACCCTTGACCAGGTGTGCAGCTCGCAGATCCCGGACTCGTTGATCGACGAGGCCGCCGCCGCCACCGGGCTCGACCCCGACCTGCTGGCCAGCGCCGACATCTGCGTGTACACCGACCTGGGCAACCAGCTCATCGGTGTGGAAGGCCGCACCTACAGCCTGTACGTCGCGGCCGATGACAAGGTCTGCACCAGCGTCACCTCCATCCCGCACGCGGTGGCCCTCGACTCCACCTGGTTCCGCCTGGCCCAGGACGAGCCGGACGACGACACCCTCGGCTTCATCTGGGCCACGCTCAGCGACCCCGACACCATGGGCAACGCGTACCGCTGGTACGCCAAGCGCATCAACGATGGGAGCGATGGCGAGGACAAGGACGACAGCTTCATCGCCCCCTTCTTCTCCGTGTTCGAGGACCGCTACGTCAATGGGCTCACCTTCGACTTCAGCTACAACCGCGGCGACGACCCCTACGCCGAGGAGGACGAGGACGATGCGGAGAACGGCTACTTCAAGGTGGGCGACACCGTGGTCGTGCGGTTCGCGAGCATCGGGCTGAAAGAGTACCAGTTCTACAACTCCTGGTACAACAACGTGGCCTCGCAGGGCGACCTGTTCAGCAACCCGGCCAATGCCCGCAGCAATGTGGACGGCGGGCTGGGCGTGTGGGCAGGTTACAGTTACGCCTACGACACGGTGGTGTGCCAGCCCTGAGGGCGAACGGCCTTCCCATCGGGGCGTGACGGTCGTCACAGCAGGGTACCTCCCCGCTCCTACCTTCGCGCCCCGCACGGGCCAATGATGCCGCCCTGCATCCACGACGACAACATGAGCACCGTTCCCGAACACGTGAAATGCCTGATCATCGGATCGGGCCCCGCAGGCTATTCCGCCGCCATCTACGCCGCCCGCGCCGACCTGAAGCCCGTGATGATCGAAGGCCCCCTGCCCGGCGGCCAGCTCACCCAGACCACCGAGGTCGACAACTACCCCGGCTACCCCAACGGCCGCAGCGGCCCTGAGATGATGGAGGACCTGAAGGCCCAGGCCAAGCGGTTCGACACCGACATCCGCAGCGGCTGGGTGACCAAGGTGGACCTCACCGGTCCCGTGCACAAGGTGTGGGTGGACGAGAAGACCGAGATCCACGCCGACAGCGTGATCATCAGCACGGGTGCCAGCGCCAAGTGGCTGGGCCTGCCCAACGAGATCCGGCTGCGCGACATCGGCGGGGGCGTCACCGCCTGCGCGGTGTGCGACGGTTTCTTCTTCCGCGGCCAGACCGTGGCCCTGGTGGGCGCCGGTGACACCGCCGCCGAGGAGGCCACCTACCTCGCCAAGCTCTGCCCCAAGGTGTACATGCTGGTGCGCAAGGACGAGTTCCGGGCCAGCAAGGCCATGGTGCATCGCGTGGAGAACACCCCGAACATCGAGGTGCTCTTCAACACCGAGGTGAAGGACGTGCTGGGCGAGCATGCCGTGGAAGGCATCATCGCCGTGAACAACAGGACCGGCGAGGAGCGCAAGCTCGATGTGACCGGCCTGTTCGTCGCCATCGGCCACAAGCCGGCCACCGACCTCTTCAAGGGCTGGCTGGACATGGACGAGGCCGGCTACCTGAAGCACAAGCCGGACAGCACGCACACCAGCATCCCCGGGGTGTTCGTGGCGGGCGATGCGGCCGACAAGGTGTACCGCCAGGCCATTACCAGCGCCGGCACGGGCTGCATGGCCGCGCTGGATGCCGAGCGCTACCTGGCCGCCAGGGGCATCCACTGAGCAACTCCGCTCACCGTATCTTTCTTGCCAGCAGGGTATTCAATCATGTACGTAACACGTGTCAACCTAGAGAATATTCGGGCGATTAAGCGCCTTGAATTGACGTTTCCTTCTCCGGCAGGCTGGCATGTACTAATTGGTGATAACGGCAGTGGGAAATCAACTATTGTAAGGTGTTTAGGCCTTGCACTCATTGGTCCCGAGGAAGCTCCTGGCCTCCGGTTGAACTACAAGGAATGGCTCCAACCTCATGTCGATACAGGAGTTATTCGGCTTGACATATCTCCGCATGATATTGATGGTATCACTTCGATCCAAGCCAACAAAACAACCTCTGAAGTTCTTGGAATTATCTTTCGATCGGACAACGCCTCCTTTCTATTCGGAGCTCAGGCTGATGGTCTTTTTGGCCTCAGGATGAAAGACCAAGAGGCAATAGCATCAACATTATGGTCAAGCAAGAAAGGGTGCTTCTCCGCTGGATTTGGCCCTTTTCGAAGATTCACTGGAGGTAGTAAGAGCTGGGAAGATTTTCCATCTGGGCTGCGTCGTGCCTCTTCTCACTTGTCTCTGTTCGGAGAGGATGTGGCCTTGACAGAAGCGCTCAAGTGGCTTCAGCAATTGCATTATGAGCAGCTGGAAGAACGGCCTGAAGCACGTGAAATGCTGGATTGCTTGCGTTACTTGATTAATAGCAGCGATCTCTTGCCGCACGGCGCATTGTTCGGAGAAGTGAGTTCGGCAGGTGTTTCCTTTATTGATGGAAACGGTATTCCTGTAGATGTAACCCAGCTCAGTGATGGGTTCCGCTCCATTCTGAGCCTCACGTTCGAACTGATTAGGCAACTTGTAAGATGCTATGGACAGAACCTCGTGTTAGAGAATTTGAAGAACTACCAGCCTATCATCAACCTGCCAGGCGTTGTGCTCATCGATGAGATCGACGCACATCTTCATCCCACCTGGCAAACACGTATCGGCACTTGGTTCACTAAGGTATTCCCCAGGATACAGTTCATTGTTACCAGCCATAGTCCGCTCGTGTGCCGTGCGGCGGTAAATGGGTCCGTATGGCGTTTGGCCGCCCCCGGTTCAAATCGAGAGTCGGCGGAGGTGACAGGGATTGAAAAAGACCGCTTGGTCTATGGCAATATCCTTGATGCATACGGAACAGAGCTTTTCGGCACAGGCATCGAGCGAGGCGAACCTGGAGTCGCCTTTATGGAGGAATTAGCCGAACTGAACATGAAGGCATTGCGCTCGGGCCTCAATAAGGAAGAGGAGCAGCGGCATGCATATCTCCAATCCATGTTCCCTTCGGGCGGCGAGGCTCAATGACCACATGCTTCAGGTTCCTTCCCTGCCTACCCCACCTGCTTCATGCCTGAATGCACTGGACAAGCTACAGGCCGAGGTGGACGCTTGTTCGGACTTTGCCTCGCGCGTTGTCGAAGCGAAGAAGCTCTTCAAGTCCAACAACCGCAGAGGCAACGCAACGTTCGATGAGGTGAAGTCGACCCTTCGATCCCATGCACAAGGAGCGCAGCGCTGCGCCTATTGCGAGGATTCGGTGGGCGACGAGGTAGAGCATATGCGGCCTAAGGATCATTTCCCCGAAGAGTGCTTTAAGTGGGATAACTACGTATTCGCTTGTGGCCCCTGCAATAGTCCTAAGGGGAATAGATTCGCTGTGTTCGAACAAGGCACCGACGAGTTGATTCGATACGGTGATCCAAAATGGCCAAAGGGCTCTCCTCCACCACCCGGGGATGACGTACTTCTTAATGTCAGGCACGATGACCCCTTGGCTTTCGCCATGCTGGATTTACGGACCTTCCGGTTCGTAGCAATGGGGGATATTGATCAACGCTCAATTGAGAGATACCGTTACACATTTATTGAGGTACTAAACCTGAGCCGAGAGTTACTTCTTTCAGCCCGCCGGACAGCCTACCACGACTACAAAGCCTTGCTCGGTGATTACATAGCACTAAGAGACGGAGGGGCGCCTCATGAAGAGGTAGTTCGTACTGTTGAAGCGATTAAACGCAAAGGCCACCGCACCGTGTGGGAGGAAATGAAGCGCTACCATCGGTTTGAGTGGCTCCGGAAGGTGGATGGGTTCGCAGCAGAACGATTCGACAGAGCTCCTGAGTGCTTTAGCTGGTGACCGACCTCTTCAAGGGCTGGCTGGACATGGACGAGGCCGGCTATCTGAAGCACAAGCCGGACAGCACGCACACCAGCATCCCCGGGGTGTTCGTGGCGGGCGATGCGGCCGACAAGGTGTACCGCCAGGCCATCACCAGCGCCGGCACGGGCTGCATGGCCGCGCTGGATGCCGAGCGCTACCTGGCCGCCCAAGGCATCCACTAGGTCACTTCCCGGGTGCCGTGGGCGCGGGCCGTTCCGGGCCCACCACCGGTGGCCCCAGGAGCGAGTCGGGCATCAGGGCCTTGTCCACCGCCGCGTTCAGCCTGGCCAGGCGCGGACGCATGGCATCGGCGTAGGCCCGGTCCCATTCGAAGTTGCCGCTGTTGAGGTTGAAGGCACAACGCCCCACGGGCTCGTTCAGCACCGAGGCGTCCACGCCCGGCACGGCCGGCACCAACGCCATGTCCACCTGCAGGCCGAACCCGTCCTTCCACTGGGCCGCCGACGGTCCCCGGGTGTCCACCAGCACGTGCTTGGGCAGCAGGCCTTCGGCGTGAAAGGCCAGCACGTAGAGCCTTCCCGCGTGCAGCACCAGCTCGTACCGGCCCTTGGCGTTGGCGCGCGCCTGACTGCGGTAGGTGGTGTCCTTCACGTCCACCGCCACCACGGCGAAAGGCCACGCGGGCATGCCGTTCATGTAGTTGCCGACCTTGCCGTACACGTAAAGGGTGGAGTCCTGGGCGCGGGCGCAGACCACGCCCATGCACAGCATGATCGCCATCCAACACCGGGAACGCATGCCGTGCATGCAGCAAAGATGGGGCCCCGGATCAGGAACGCCCGGGAAGCTCCTCCGTGGCGGTGCGCAGGCGCTCGAGCAGGGCGAAGGCGTTAAGGCGATTGCCGTAACGGGGCGTGCGGTTCAGGCTCACGATGTGGCCCAACCGTTCCACTTCGGGCAGTTCCAGGAGGTACTCGAGATCATGCGGGTCGAGCTCCAGCAGGACCTGGTCGTTCTGGTCGATGACCGTGAAGTTGCCGAGCTTGACCATGATCGAAGGTGGCTCCAAAGGACGCACCTGGATCCGGCGAACACCAATTGAAAAACGACGAACCGGCAGGAACGACCGACAGAACAGATAGCCGTCGGGACGCTCACAGCTTGCGCAAGGCTTCCCGCACGCTCAGGGGTGACAGGTGATGGGCGGCCACGAAGGCCTTCACTGCAGCGGGGTCCGATGCACCGAGCTCGCGCAGCGCCCAGCCGATGGCCTTGCGGATGAAGAAGTCCTTGTGGCCTGCGTGCCGCTCGATGTTGGCGAAGAGCAACGCACGGTCCGTGTCCCCTTTCCAGCGGTTCTGGATGATGATCGCCGTGCGGTAGAGCCACATGTGCTTCGCGGTGACCCATCGGCGGTTCCATGCGGGGACCTCCTTCGGGTGGCGCTTGAGGATGACGCCGGCCACGTGGATGGCGAGGGCGTCCACGCTGTCCCACCAGCTCTTGGTGGTGATGAGCTCCTCCACCAGGGGCAGGTGCCCGGGCCCGAGCTTCCGCGCGTGCTTCATCAACAGGTCCACCGCCACCTGGTGCACCTCGCGTTCCGGCACCGCGAACGCCGAACGCGCGATGGCGGGAAGTTCCTCCAGCGGCGGCGGTCCATGCAGCGCGATGTGCTCCTTCAACAGCGCACGCCGCTCCGTGGTCTTGATGCCGAGGAAGGGGAAGTTGTCCTTCATGTACGCCTGCATGGGCCCGGCGTTCGCGGGATCGGCGTGCGCACGGAGGCTCGTGTACAGCGGGGAGAGCCAGGGATGAAGGAGCATGATGGACCAAAGTTGGCACCGATGGCGTGCTGCCGGGCACGCGGTGGCTCATGCGACCCCATCTCAGGCCGCACACCTCATCCGACCCGCACGCCGTACTTGTCCAGCAGCGCCAGCGCGCCTTCCAGCGAGAAACGCGCATCGCGGAGGTCGTTGGCCTCGGGATCGATGCGCAGGTGCAATGCCGTGGTGAGGTCGGCGTTCCGCAGCGATGTGCGGTCGAACACCGCAT
Source organism: Flavobacteriales bacterium (assembly GCA_016788485.1). GTDB lineage: Bacteria > Bacteroidota > Bacteroidia > Flavobacteriales_F > PHOS-HE28 > PHOS-HE28. The sequence continues at coordinate 3,523 of JAEUSV010000034.1, read as the reverse complement.
CCTGAAGCGAGCATCCGTCGAGTACACAGGCCTCGAGGTCCGCACCGGAAAGGTCCACCCCCTGCATGGTGCAGCGCGTGAAGTGCGTGCCCTTGAGCTTGAGGCCCGCGAGCACCACGTGGTCCAGCTTGCAGTCGGTGAAGGCCAGCTTCATCAGCATCGGGTTGCACGCCGAGAGGTCCACGCCGAGCAGCTTGCACTCCACGAAGCGAACATCCTGCAGGCTTGATGCATGCAGCCTCGCCATGGACAGGTCGCATGCGGTGAAGGAACAATCCGCAAATCGGCAACGCGACAGGTCGGCGCGGGAAAGGTCGCAGCGCTCGAAGGTGCACGCCTCGAACACCCGGCCGCTCATGGCCGCACCGGACCAGCTCTCACCGACGAAACCCTCCTCCTCGAAATGCATGGTGGCCATGCTGCGAAGATCGCAGCCCAGTCGAGGCCTCGCGAAAAAAGGAAGTGGCCCCTTCCGGAGCCACTTCCCATCATCCATATGCAGCGGTCACTTCTTCAGGTCGAAGCGGTCCAGCTCCATCACCTTCACCCAGGCCTTCACGAAGTCCTTCACGAACTTCTCCTTCGCGTCGTTCTGGGCGTAGACCTCGGCGATGGCGCGCAGCTGGGAGTTGCTTCCGAACACCAGGTCCACACGTGTGCCGGTCCACTTGCGCTCGCCGGTCTTGCGGTCGTGGCTGCCGTAGATGCCGTCCTCGCCGGCCTTCGGGGCCCAGGCATGGCGCATGTCGAGCAGGTTCACGAAGAAGTCGTTGGTGAGCTGGCCCACCCGGTCGGTGAACACGCCGTGCTTGCTGCCGCCCGTGTTGGCGCCCAGCACGCGCAGGCCGCCCACCAGCACCGTCATCTCCGGGGCGCTCAGGGTGAGCAGCTGGGCCTTGTCCACCAGCAGCTCCTCGGCCGGCACGGCGTACGCCTTCTTCTGGTAGTTGCGGAAGCCATCGGCCTGGGGCTCCATCACGGCGAAGCTCTCCACATCGGTCTGCTCCTGGCCGGCATCGCCACGACCGCTGGTGAAGGGCACCGTGATGCTGACACCGGCATCCTTGGCGGCCTTCTCCACGGCGGCGCTACCACCGAGCACGATCAGGTCGGCCATCGATACCTTCTTGCCGCCGGCATTGAAGTCGGCCTGGACCTTCTCCAGCGCGCCGAGCACCTTACCGAGCTGCGCGGGGTCGTTCACGGCCCAGAACTTCTGGGGCGCCAGGCGCACACGGGCACCGTTGGCGCCGCCGCGCTTGTCGCTGCCACGGAAGGTGGAGGCGCTGGCCCAGGCCGTGGCGACGAGTTCGCTCACGCTGAGGCCGCTGGCGAGGATGCTGCTCTTCAGCGCCGCCACATCGGCATCGGTGAGCTTGGTGCCCGCGGGAACAGGGTCCTGCCAGATGAGGTCCTCCTTCGGTACTTCGGGACCGAGGTAGAGGCTCTTGGGGCCCATGTCGCGGTGCGTGAGCTTGAACCAAGCGCGGGCGAAGGCATCGGCGAAGGCCTGCGGGTCCTGGTGGAAGCGGCGGCTGATCGGCTCATAGACCGGGTCGAAGCGCAGCGAGAGGTCCGCCGTGGTCATCGCGGGGCGGTGCTTCACGCTGGGGTCGTGCGCGTCGGGGATCATGTGCTCCGGCTTCACGTCCTTGGCCAGCCACTGCCAGCCACCGGCGGGGCTCTTCACCAGCTCCCACTCGTAGCCGAAGAGCATGTCGAAGTAGCCGTTGTCCCACTTCGTGGGGTTCGGCTTCCACGCGCCTTCCAGGCCGCTGGTGATGGTGTCCTTGCCCTTGCCGCTGCCGAAGCTGTTCTTCCAGCCGAAGCCCTGCTCCTCGATCGAGGCACCTTCAGGGGCAGCGCCCACGTGCGAATCCGGGGCAGCGCCGTGCATCTTGCCGAAGGTGTGACCGCCGGCCACGAGGGCCACGGTCTCCTCGTCGTTCATGGCCATGCGCTTGAAGGTCTCGCGCACGTCGCGGCCGCTGGCCACCGGGTCGGGGTTGCCGTCGGGGCCCTGCGGGTTCACGTAGATGAGGCCCATCTGCACCGCAGCGAGGGGCGCCTCGAGCTGGCGGTCGCCGCTGTAGCGGCTGTTGGGCTTGTCGCTGGTGGCGAGCCACTCGCCCTCGCTGCCCCAGTAGATGTCCTCCTCGGGGGCGTAGATGTCCTCACGACCACCGCCGAAGCCGAAGGTCTTGAAGCCCATGCTCTCCATGGCCACGTTGCCGGCCAGTACCAGCAGGTCGGCCCAGCTGAGGCTGTTGCCGTACTTCTGCTTGATGGGCCACAGCAGGCGGCGCGCCTTGTCCAGGTTGCCGTTGTCGGGCCAGCTGTTCAGCGGGGCGAAGCGCTGGTTGCCGTTGCCGGCGCCACCGCGACCATCAGCGGTGCGGTACGTACCGGCCGCGTGCCAGGTCATGCGGATCATGAGACCGCCGTAATGGCCCCAGTCGGCCGGCCACCACTCCTGCGAGTCGGTCATCAGCTTGGCCAGGTCGGCCTTCACCGCCTTCAGGTCAAGCTTTGCGAAGGCCTCGCTGTAGTTGAAGCCGGGGTCCATGGGGTTGCCAACCGGCTGGTGCTGGTGCAGGATGCTCAGGTCGAGCTGCTCGGGCCACCAGTCCTTGTTTCGACGGCCGCGGCCGGCCACGGGCAGGGCCTGCGCGCCGTGCATCACGGGGCATTTGCCGGTGGACTGCGGGGTGACGCCCTCCAGCGGGGCGCCCTTGGTATGATCGTGTGCCATGGTCGGGGATCGGTTCGTACGTGTTCGAGGGCCAAAGCTAGGATCGACCGGATCTATTGCTCCTATCGAGCTATCGATAGTTCCTATGGACCGGCCCCTGCCCGCCCGGTGCGCACCGTGCTTCAGCCCATCCCCTTGCGCATCGCCAGGGCCACCGCCTCCGTGGCGCTGTTCACGTGCAGCTTGTTGTACACCCGGTTCACATGCGTGTTCACGGTGCTGAAGCTGATGTCGAGCTCGGCCGCGATCATCTTGTAACTGTAGCCCTTCACCAGCCAGCTGAGGATCTCGTGCTCGCGGTCGGTGAGCGAGAACTCGTGCTTCACGTCGGCCTTGGGCGGCTGCTGCTTGGAGAACTCCAGCACCTTCCGCGCCACGGCGGGGCTCATGGGCGCGCCGCCCTCCATGGCCTCCACGATGCCCTCGAGGAGCTTCCTCAACGGTGTCTGCTTCAGGAAGTAGCCGTCGGCACCGGCGCGGATGGCGTTGAAGATCTTGTCGTCGTCCTCGAACACGGTGCGCATGAGGATCCGCAGCGTCGGGAACTTCTGGCGCAGCAGGGCCACGCACTCGATCCCGCTGGCGTGCGGCATGTCGATGTCCATCAGCACCAGGTCGGGCGCGCAGCCCTCCACCCGCTCCACAGGCCGCTCGCCATCGGGGAAGCTGCCCACGCACTCCACCTGCTCCGACGCATCCAGCATCATCTCCAACGCCTCGCGCTGGTCGGCGTTGTCGTCGAAAAGGGCGATGCGGTACTTCATGGTGCGA
>JAEUSV010000021.1 GCA_016788485.1 Flavobacteriales bacterium | reverse complement strand
GCGTGCATAACGCCGGGCCTTCGCGCGGATCTTGTCGGTGAAGGTGGTGGCGTAGATCTCGTTCCCGCACCAGCCTCCCTTGTAGGGCGTGAGCTCCTTGAAGCCGACAAGCTCCGTCATCAGCGGCGCCACGATGGTGCCATGCCGCGTGACGCAGGCCTCCATGGCCGCGCCCCGGCAGTTGATGCGCTTCATGATCTTGCACTCCTTCTCGGCCTCGATCTCCTTCGCGTACTTGGCGTACTCCGCCTCGTTCTTGATGAAGAAGGTGGTGTGGCCGCTGTCGCCGTAGGGCGTCTGGACCACCAGGTCGCTGCCGAGCTTCCCCTTCGCCGCCACCTGCAAGAGGTGCGCATAGTTCTTCACCGGGCTCAGCACGTAGGGTACGCAGGGCACGCCGGCCTTCTCGGCCACGCGGTTGGTGTTCACCTTGTTGTCCAGCCAGCTGCGCAGCTTGGCGGGCGGGAAGATCACCTCCAGCCCGGCCTTCTTCGCCAGCGCCTCCGTCTTCTCATCGAACATCAGGAAGAGCGCCTTGCCTGCTGTCCTGCTGCTCATCCTGCGGCTCTCGATGTAGTCGCGTACCTCGCTGTGCGTGAGAAGGTAGTTGTTGATGTCCTCGATGCTCTGGAACTCCTCGTGCGGCTCCTCGGTCCGCGGGCTCATCAGGTTGGGATGCAGCCCGTCGAAGCAGTCGATGTAGGTGATGAACTTGAAGCCCTTGATCCACTCGTCGGCACCGAGCAGGTTGAAGTTGGTGGCGCTGATGAAGTACAGCGGAACCTCGTTGCGGTGGAAGAAGCGGCGGATGTCGCTGATGCCCTTCAGGAGGTTCGCAGGCTTCTTCTTCACCGGGCGCTTCCCTGCTTTGGCGCGGGACACCGGTTTGGTTGCCGCCTTCTTCTTCGGTGCGGTCCTGCGTGCAGTGGGCTTGGTCGCTGCGGCCTTCCTGCGCTTGGTCGGGGCCGACGACCTCTTCATCGCCGCGGCTTTCTTCACCGGTTTCTTCTTCTTGCTCATGGGCTTACTTCTTCTTGCGTGCGGGCGATTTCGGACGTGAAGCTTGTGACTTGGAACTTGGAGCTTGAGACTTGGAGCTTGACACTTGTTTCATCCCCCCCATCGCCGTCGTTGTCCGCTGCCGGCCCAACGCCGCATCGGTGAAGACACGCAGGCCAAGCTCCGGCCGGTAGCCGTGGATCTCCTTCACGTCGATGGCGATCAGGAAGTCGATGATCTCCTTGTTGATGACCTGCCCCGGTACGAGCACGGGGAAGCCGGGCGGGTAGGGGATGACGAAGGAGGCGGAGACGAGCTCGCCACCCTGCTTCATCTCGGTGAGCGCATCCTCCAGCTTCACATGGCGGCAGCGCTCTTGCTTGTACGAAAGGAAGTAGGCCGAACGCAGGTCGCCGCCGGGCACGCCGGGCTGCCCTTGGAAGCTGCGGTGGAAGCTGCTGAAGTCGGGCAGGGGCGGGATCTCCTCGGTGAGGGCGCGGATGCGCGCGAGGTGCGCGCGCTTGTCGTCGTGCTCGAAACCCGCGTTGCGCGCTTCGAGCTCGTCGGCGATCTGCAGGAGCACCTTGGTGAGGTACGCGAGCGAGCCGCGCGTGGTGCCGATGTTGGTCATGAAGAGCACCGAGTTCCGGGAGGTCTTGTTGATCTGGATCTGGTGCTTGTCCATCAAGAACTTGTTCTTGAAGGTGTCGCCGTCGATCCCGGTCTTGCCTGTGAACAGGTTGATCTTGGTGGGGTCCACCGCGAACTCGTCCTCGGCCCAGGCCTTCTCGATCTCGTTCCAGCCCTTGTCGCGGCGGTAGTAGCCGTCCAGCCCGCTCTGCCGGTATTCCGCGGGGATCAGGTCACCGATGGTGATGATGTCGAACCACTTGCTCAGCCGTGGGTTCTCGCGGATGGTGCGCCGGAGCAGCAGCCCCAGCTCGATGGCCTTCTCCACCAGCTCGAAGCCCTCGAACTCCACCTGTCGCCGCCCCACGTCCATGCTGGCGAGGATCTGGTAATTGGCGCTGGTGCTGGTGTGTGTCATGTACGCCTCGTGGAACGACTCCTCGCTCTTCTTCACGAAGTCCTCGTCCCAGATGTGGATCATGCTGCCCTGGCGCAGCGAGGTGAGCGTCTTGTGCGTGCTCTGGGTGGCGTACACGCGGATCCGCACCTTGTCCGGGTCGGGCATGCGCGGCTCCTCGCCCTTCTTCAGTCCCTTGATGTGCTGCGCGTAGGCGGCGCGGTACTCGGGCGTGCGGTATTTACGGGCGAGCTTGGCGGCCACGTGCATGGCGGTGCGCTGGCGCAGCACGTAGCTGAAGCGCGCGAAGGCCCACCACGCCTCGTCCCACAGGAACACGATGTCCGGCTTGATGGCGAGCACCTCCTCCATCACGCGCTCCACGTTGTACACCACGCCGTCGAAGGTGCTGTTGGTGAGCAGCAGCATCTTCACCTTGTCGAGGCGCCCGCCCTTCCTGAGCTTGAAGAGCTGCTCGCGGATGTGTGCGAGCGGGACCGCGCCGTACATGCTGTACTTCTCCAGCGGGTAGCTGTGCAGGTACACGGGGTACGCGCCGCTGAGCACCATGCCGTAGTGGTGGCTCTTGTGGCAGTCGCGGTCGATGAGCACGATGTCGCCGGGCTCCACCAGCGCCTGCACCACGATCTTGTTGGTGGTGCTCGTGCCGTTGGTGGCGAAGAAGGTGTGCTGCGAACCGAAGGCGCGCGCGGCCAGCTCCTGGGCCTTCTTCAATGGACCGGTGGGCTGCAGCAATGAATCGAGGCCGCCCGTGGTGGCGCTGGTCTCCGCGAGGAAGAGGTTGCGCCCGTAGAACTCGCCGAAGTCCTGGATCCAGCGGCTCTTGAACACGCTGTTGCCGCGGCTGATGGGCATGGCGTGGAACACGCCCATGGGCCTGCGGCTGTAGTCCTTCAATGCGGTGAAGAAGGGCGTCTCGAACTTCTCCATCGTGCCGCGCAGGATGGTGAGGTGCAGCTCGGTGAGGTCCTCGGTGCGATAGAAGATGCGCTTGAAGTTCTTGAGCGTGGTGTCCTTCAGGCCGTCGACGGGGGTGTCCGTGACGTAGTAGCGGTCCACCTCGGGACGGAACCAGCGCGTGACGCGGCCCAGGTAGGGTCCCATGTTCGCCCGGCCGATATCGCCGGGGTCGAGCGCGTCGATGGCGCGGGTGAATTCGCGCAGCACGCCCTTGTGGTTGCTGCTGGGGTACGGTACGCCGAAGCGCACCACCACCGCCTGGATGTTGTGGTTGAAGAGCAGCGCGATCAGGGCGTCCTGCACGGTGCGCACCACCACGGTGTCGTACACGAACTCGTCGCTCTTGTCCCGCGCCTTCTTCAGCTTCTGTTTCAGTGCGACCTCGTCATCATCGTCGATGTCGTCCACGAAGAGCACCTCGAAGTAGTTGGGCCGCGGCTTGTCAGCCTCTTCGGCGAGCAGCTCGTTGCGGCCGGAGCGCGGGTCGAGCATGGCCGCCGTGTCGCTGCGGAACGAGCCGCTGCTGAGCATGCGCACCACATGGTTCACGGCCAGGTGCAGGCCGTGGTGCTCCTTGCTGCGCAGCATGTCGCGCAGTTGCTGCACGGTCTCACGGCCGGGGAAGGCCCAGTACAGCTCGATGGCGTGCAGGTCCTTCAGGATGGCCTCGACCTCCTGCGCGGTGCCGCGACCTTCGTCGAGGTCCATGGCCGCGAGCTTCAGCTGGTCCCAGGTGTGG
>JAEUSV010000140.1 GCA_016788485.1 Flavobacteriales bacterium | reverse complement strand
GTGCTGCTGAGGCCTGCGGACGGGCTCCAGATGAAGGTGCCCGGTCCGGGAACGCCGATGGTGACGCTGTCGCCGAGGCAGATGACCTTGTCGGGACCCGCATTGGCGTTGGGCAGTACGTTCACCACCACGGTCACCTGGTCGCTGCTCACGCAGCTGTTGGAACCGGTGGCGGTGAGCGTGTAGGTGATGGTGGCCTCCGGCGAAACGAAGGGGTCGGGCACGTTGGGGTCGCTCAGGTAGAAGGGCGGCGTCCACAGCAGCGTACCGGTGCCCGAGCCTTGCAACTGGGCCGTATCGCCCGCGCAGATGGTCTGGTCAGGGCCCGCGTCCACGTTCGGCACGGGCAGTTCGTTGAGGGTGATGGCATCGGTGGACACGCAGCCGTTGGTGTCCGTTACGGTCACCGTGTAGGTCACCAGACCGGTCACCGTGGCCACAGGGTTGGCGATGGTGGTCGAGCTCAGGCCGGTTGCGGGGCTCCAGGCGAACGAGGAACCCGCCGGGCCGGTGGGCGCACCGCCGATGGTCACGCTCGAGCCAGGGCAGTAGGCCGTATCGACACCGGCATCCACGATGGGCAGTGTGTTCACGGTCACGGTCACGCTGTCGCTGGCCACGCAGCCGAGCGTGTCCGTGGCGGTCACCGTGTAGGTGGTGGTGCTGGAGGGGAAGGCGAGCGGGTCGGCGATGGTGGCATCGCTGAGCCCGGTGGCCGGTGTCCATACGTAGCTCTGCGCGCCCGAGGCCTGGAGCTGTGCGGTGTCACCCGCGCAGATCGCGGTGTTCGCACCTGCGTCCACTGCGGCGTTGGAGACCACCACCAACACCGTGTCCGTGTTCACGCAACCGCTGCTGCTCACCTGCACCACGTAGCTCGTGGTGGCGGCGGGCGTGGCGGTCGGGTTGGCCACGTTGGTGGCACTGAGCCCTGCGGCGGGAGACCAGGAGAAGCTGCTTCCCGAAGGACCGGTGGGAGCACCGCCGACCAGGGCGCTGCCGCCCGCACAGATGGTGGTGTCGGCACCGGCGTTCGTGGCCGGCAGCGGTACGATGTTCACCGTGGCGCTCACTGGTTGCGAGGTGCAGCCCAGTGCGTTCGTGGCGGTCACGCTCACCGAACCCGTGCCTGCGGTTCCCCAGTCAACGGTGATGGCGTTGGTGTTGGCGCCGGTGGCGATGGTGCCCCCCGTCACGGTCCAGTTGTAGGTGGCGCCCGCGATCGGGGCCACGGTGTACGCGCTGCCGTCCTGAGCCTCGCACACCTGCAATGGGCCCTGGATCACCTGTGGCCCGAGGAAGGGCACCACGGTGATCGAGTACACCACGTCGATGGTCTTCGGCGGGCATCCGTTGTCGGTCACGCTCACCGAGAACAGGTACGGTTGCGCCTGGCCTTGCGAACAGTCGGTGTTCCAGCAGAACTGAGAGCCCACGGTGGCCACGCCCTGCACCGGCGAACCGATCGTGGCGGCGGGGTTGGTGATGAGCGGGTCGAAGATGAGGCCGGCGGCGTTCAGCGTGAGCGAGTCGCCATCCACATCGGCGAAGTCCACGTCGAAACAGAGCTGGTCGCCCGCGTTCACCGTGTACGACACGGGCTGCCCGGCCAGGGCGTTGGGCGTGGTGTTGGGGGGACAGGGGATGGCCTGCAGCTGCAGGTCGCGACGCGTGCGGCCGATGAGCTGGCCGTTGCGGAACTCCTTCACCTCCACGCTCACCACGTAATTGCCTTGGATCGTGGGCACATATTCCGTGAGGCCCGTGGCACCGTTGATGAACGAATAGCCGCCCGCACCGAACGGCTGTGCCACGCTGTAGCCACCGTTGTAGGTGACGTTGGGCACGGGCCACGGAAGCTGGCCCGGCGGAGGGATGATGCCACCGCCGAACTGCACGCTGTTGTATGGCGTCTCGAACGAGAAGATGAGCTGGTCACCGTCGGGGTCGCTGGCCGAGTTCAGGAAGGTGGTGGTGTCGCTGGTGCACAGGAACGGCGTGGGCACGCCCAGGAACACGGGCGAGCTGTTGTTCACCAGGGGCGGCGATACGAAGGCGTAATAACCGATGCCGGTGCCGTTCGGGTTGGCGAGGTTGTCGATGTCCAGGTTGCGGCAGCACATCTGGTAGTAGAGGTGGTACCCGCCGAAGTTGAGCGGCACGTCCATGGTGCCGGTGAACACGCCCTTGATCGTGCACAGCCCCTGGCCGATGGTGCAGTTGTTGGGCAGCGAAGGCTCGATCACCGTGGAGTCGGTGAGGAAGAGGTTCACATCCACCTGCTTCTGCTTGTTCGCGTTGGGGTTCAGCGGGTCCTGGATGTAGCAACCCACCACCAACGGCGTGTTGTAGTCGTTGCCGAGCAGCTCGTACAGCGATTGGAAGTTGCTGGTGGGACCGCAGTTCAGGTAGAACTCCATGTACACCTGGTAGCGGTAGATACCGCTGCCCGGCGTAGTCTCGCCTTGGTACACGTAGCCCAGGTTGCCGCCCACCAGGTGCGTGGCGTTCGCACAGGTGCCGCCCAGCAGGCCGAGCGCAAGGGCCAGGTTCCGTAGATGCCGCATCATGTTCTTCATCTCAGTCGATCACAAGGGTCCGGGTCCATCGTCCTTCACCGGAACGCGCCACGAGCACGTAGGGCCCGGCCGCCAATCCGCTCACATCAAGGTCGACCGTGGTCATGCCCGCCACGGCGGCGCGCTCCAGCACGATGCGGCCGGTGGCGTCGGTGAGCTGCAGGCGCAGGTCGTTGCGGTCAGCGCCGTCAAGGGCGATGGTGAGCACGTCACTCGCGGGCTGCGGGTACACATTCACCACTGGGCCGTCGCCGGTCTCGGCGATCCCGGTGTAGGAGCAGTTCCACGAAAGGATGAAGCCCTCCCACGTGGTGGGTCCGGGGCTCGCGTCCTGTTGGATGGTGATCGTGGGGCCCGTACTAGTGATCACGCCGCCGTTCGGCAGCACGCCCACGCCATTGCCGGTGAGCTGGTAGAGCAGCGGCGCGTTGTTGTCCGGACCGTCGAAGACCAGCAGGTAGTCGAAGTTCGTTTCGAAGGCGAACTGCGTGAAGCTGAGCGATACCACCTCTGCGCCCGGAGGGGCGATGGTGAACTGGCCGCTCATGCCCGGAGTGTAGTCCGCAGCGGCCCCGCCATCATCAGTGAGCGTGCCCGTGCACTCGGTGCTGAAGCTGTCCTGGAAGCCCGACATGATCGTGGTGTCGCACACGTTGCTGGCCGTGTAGGTGATCATGTTCGGAACGGTCTCCGTATCGCTGCCGTTGGGGTTGGTCACCGTGAGCGACACGGTGTAGGTGCCCGGGTTGGCGTAGGTGTGCACGGGGTTCTGATCGGTGCTGGTCTGCCCGTCGCCGAAATCCCACGACCAGCTCGTCGGCAGGTCCGTGCTGCCATCGGTGAACGTCACGATGCCATCGCAGGTGGTGGTGGGACTGGCCGAGAAGGCGGCCACCGGCGGGTCGCTGTTCGGGGTGATGATCACGCTGAAGTCCTCGGCCTGACCGAGCAGGGGCTGGTCGCAGGGGCCCGCGACCTCGCCGATCACATCCGCGATCACCCGCATGCGCACGGGCGTGTTGGTCGCTGCGGCTCCGGGGATGAGCACCGTGCCTGATGGGTTGACCGTGTTCAACGCGAACCACACGAGCTCGCTGCTGTTGAGGTCGCCGTCGTTGTCGAGGTCCATCCACACGTACACGTCATGCGCCAGGCCGCCACCGGTGCCCACGCTGATGGCGTAGGAGGTGCCTTCCTCCACGGAGGCCGTGTTGCCGCAGCTGCGGTCCACGTAGCCTTCCGAACCGTCCGGGCTGGTGCTGGCGATGCCCGCGAAGGTCAGCGCGGTGATGCCGTATCCGCAGCAGTAGCTCTGGGTCTGGGGCGTGCAGGCCGCCGCAACGAGCTGGCCGTTCAGGTCCACGGTGACCAGGGCGGTCTGCAGCAGCGTGTCAGAGCCGTTGGCGTTCACGGCGATCAGCTGCACATCGTAGGTGCCGCTGGCCAGGTAGGTGTGGACAGGCGATTGATCGGTGCTTGTGCCGCCGTCACCGAAGGACCAGCTCCAGGAGGTGGGCAGGTTCTGGCTGGCATCGGTGAACTGGACCGTGCCGCTGCAGGTGAACACCGGGTCCGCACTGAACGCCGCGATGGGCGGGTCGGGGTTCAGCACCACCACCAGGCTTTGGTCCTCAGCCTGGCCGTATTGCGGGTCGCCACAGGCGGTGGGAACGGGGCTGAAGTCGTAGTCGGCGATCACCCGCAGGCGGATGGGGGTGTTGAGCACGGCGAAGGCCGGCACCAGCACGCTGGCGTTGGCGCTGGTCACGGAGGTGGCGCTCAGCAGCTCCTCGTTCGCGGCGAAGATGCCGTTGTTGTCCCAGTCGCACCAGACCTTCACGTTGTGCGTGGTGGCGCCCGCGGTGATCACCGCCAGGTCCATGATCGAGCCCACCTCCACCGTGTCGCGCAGGCAGGTGCGGTCCACATAGCCCTCCACCGCCGCGTCATCCGAGGTCTGTGCGTTGCCGTTCACGGCCAGCGAGGTGATGCCGAAGCCGCTCACGTTGCCCTGGGTCTGTGGCGTACAGGCCGGGGTGGGCAGAGGGGTCGACACGCTCACCACGATCGGTCCCGCGGTCACCGTGTCACTGCCATAGGCGTTGGTGGCGATGAGGGTCACGAGGTAACTGCCGTCGGCCGTGTAGGTGTGGGTCGGGTTCTGCACGGTGTCCGTGCCGCCGTCACCGAAATCCCAGGCCCAGGACGTGGGCGCGTAGTTGGAATCGTCGGTGAAGGTCACCGTGCCCGTGCAGGTGTTGAACGTGTTGGGCGTGAACGCGGCCACCGGCGGCACTTGCGGGGGTGTCCATTCGAACCGGATGTTCGGGCGTTGCTGCGCCACCTGGATGTTGCCGCCGTTGAAGGTGCACACGTTGCCGTTCGGCGTGGCCCGGTACTGGGTGCTGTTGAAGGAGGTCCCGGTCTGCAGCATCTGAGCGTTCACGGCGTTCATGCCGTTGCTGAAGCAGGTCTGCACCACGAGGTTTGACACACCGTCCCATACGAAAGGGATGTCCAGGATGTGCGTGTTCCAGCCGGATACGTCCGAATGCGTAGTGGGGCCGAACACCGTGGTGATGTTCTGCTCCCAGGTGGGGTTCACCACGCTCAGGTCGCTGGTGGTGGTCGTGCCCAGGCCGATGCTGAACGATTGAAGGGCGATGCCCGCAGGGTTCTGCACACTGAAGGCCACGCTGGTGATCGTGCCGTCGGTCATGCCTGCGGCCTGCAGTTCGCTCGCCAGGATCAACATCTGGTGGCGGGCGCCCGGTGCCAGGTTGCCGTAGGGGGCGGGGTAGTTGTTCTGACCGTTCACCAGGGTCCCCGACCCGATCTGCACGATGTTCTGGCCGTGCATGGGGAGCATCGCAAGGTGGAAGAGCGCCGCGGCCGCTGCCATGCGCAACGGGCGGATCGGGACAGGAAGGTTCATGGGCAGGTTCGAGGGTGTCCGGTACGGACGTCGAATGTAGCCACTTCGCTGCACCGCAGAGCGTTGGTACGCATACCGTTATTGGGATCCGGACCGGCCGGGAGGCAGGGGCGATGGAGCGGGCGGTGATGGCCACCGCGACCGGCCTTGCGCTAGGCCTGGCCGGCGTAGGCCGCCAGATGCTGGTAGCGCGGCATGAGCCTGCCTTCAGCAGCGATCGTCGCATGCTCGATGCGGCCGCCCACGTCGCGGTGCACGAGGTAGGGCATCACATGGTCCACCAGGTCGCGCCCGAAGGCCTCGCTCGCATCCCTTGGCAGCTCGCACGGCAGGTTGTCCACGGCCATCACCGTCACCGAGCCTGGTGTGCCCACCGGACACTCGCTCTGCGCCTTGGGGTCGTAGCCGAACAACGGGTCGGCGATGGTGCTGGCCCGCACCGTGCAGTCGATGGGGCCGCCCACATCGCAGCTGATGTCCGCCACCACCTTCAATGCCATCGCGGGGTCCTTCAGCACTTCGGCCGACAGGATCTTGGGGCCGCGCGGGTCCCAGAAGTGGCAGGCGATGAACATGTTGGCCTTGCGGGCGAAAGGCAGGAACTCGGCCTCGTGCCCACTGGGGTCCTTGTGGAACGCCTCGCGGTCGAAGGGCTTGCCATCGCTGCGCCGGTAGAGGTCGGCGGATCCAAGTACCGTGTACACCGGGCCATCGAACACGGCGTTCAGGAAGGCATTGGGCGAAACGCGCGCGATGCCGGCCCTGTCCAGCACCTCCATCGCCCCGCGTCCCACACGTCCGCCGCCGGTCATCACGATGCGCAGGTCCTTCGGAAGGGGGAAGGCGTGCAGGTGCTGCTCCATCTCGGTGCGGTCGTGGCACAGGTGCGCTGGTTTCAGCACGGGGCCACTGAGCGTGGCCTGCCAGGCACGGAACGCATTGTACGCACCCACCACGCCCGCCCAACGGCCGAAAGCCAGCACACGCTCGCCCTTCGCATCCGTGAGCAGCTCGTGGTCGATGAGCCGGATGCCCTTGGCGATCACCGCGTGCATGAGCTTGCGGTTGTGGGGCTGCTGCTTGATGGTGTGGCTGAAGAACTGGTAGCTCCGGCCTTCCATCAGCATGTGCACGGGCACCTCCTTCACCCCGATGATCAGGTCCCGGTCGTCCAGGTCGTCCACCAGCCGCACACCGGCGGCCTCGTATTCCGCATCTGGGATCGCCCGCACAGGGCTGCGCTGCACCACCACCTCGGTGCCGGGGTAGCGCTGCATCACCTCATTGCATTGGGCCGGGGTGAGGGCCACACGCTTATCGGGTGGGGTCTTGCCTTCGCGGATGATGCCGATCTTGCTGTACATGGGGTGTGAGAGCCGCCAAAAGTAGACGAGTTGGCGGTGCCGCCTGATCGGCATGCGGTTCGCAGGGCTCGTGCAGCGCTACCTTTGCGCCTGTTCTTTGGATCACCACATGGGGCCGACCTGGATTTGACAGCGGCTTCGTAGTGCGTGTAAGCATGCCGGGCGATGGGGACAGGCCCGCCAAATCGATCCCTGCGCCATAACTGGCGAAGTAGACTACGCGCTCGCGGCCTAATAGCCTCAGGCTAATGGCCTTATCCACGTGAACAACAGTAGCGTGGACGAGCACCCCTCGGGGAGGCCCGTCGACCTCCTTCCCGGCCCAGGGGTGTCATCCTGGAAGACTGGCCTGTGCGGTGGTCCGGAGCACAGGTGAGAAACAGGACCTAAGCCCGTGCTAGGGTGCCCTCCCCCAGGCACGGGTCGAAAACCAATGGAACGGCTACGCATGTAGAAAGCCCGCATTGCGGTCGTTTGGACGGCGGTTCGATCCCGCCCGGCTCCACCTTCGCCTCGCCTCCGCAAGGCATATCGGCGTCAGCCGAAGTGCCTTGCGGAGGCGGGCTTCGCGTCAACCATCTGGATCGAACGCCTTGCTCCGTCGAGGCTTCGGTGGACAAGGTCCACCTGCAAGACAATGGTCTTTCCATTCACGGTTTACATCCTTCGGACCTCGGATGGCCATACGTATGTAGGCTGTACCGCGCATCTCGAGGAGCGCCTTCGGAGGCATCAGGCAGGGAAGGTCCATTACACGAAGGACAAGTTGCCAGTGCAGTGCATCGCGGCTTTCGGTTTTCTCGACAAGTACAAGGCCTATGCGTTCGAGAAGTACCTGAAGAGCGGCTCCGGCAGGGCGTTCATGAACAAGCGCCTGATCTGATCTCATCCGCCTCGCCGAAGCAAGGCATATCGGCGTCAGCCGATGTGCCTTGCGGAGGCGGGCTTCGCGTCAACCATCTGGATCGAACGCCTTGCTCCGTCGAGGTCGTTCCCTTCGAAGATCGTTCCGTATGTCCGTTCCATCGCCTTGCGATGGCTGTTCTTTTTTCTCGTCGGGCAACTTTCGCACCGGCCACGCGTCAATGCTCCGTTCCCGCCGATGCGTGGACACCGACCGAATGAAACACATCACTCTTCAGTCCATAAGCCGGGCAGCGTTCCGCTCGCCCCGCTCGGGTCCCGCACGACGGGGGTGATGCACTGGTCCCCCAGCGCTGCGATCGGACCCGGCCCCAGGCCGGGTCCTTCATTTCCACCGGTGCACGAACGAACGGTGAACAAGAGCCATGGAACGGATGGAATTGGACGTGCTGATGATCCGCATCAACGGGTGCATGGGCAGTGGGCGGTACGCCGAAGCGCGCCGCCTGCTCGATCGGGTGCTGGAGGCCGAGCCGGCGCACGGCGTGGCCCACGGCATGATGGCCTGGATCTGCTGGGCCCTGCTCGATGACCACGAGCGCGCGCTGCTGCACTTCCGATGCGCGGTGCGCTGGGCTCCGGGCCACGTGAACACCTGGATGCACTACCTGAACCTGCTCGCGGGCGATGCGCGCGAGGAGGAACTGCACGCCACCTACCAACGTGCGCTCGCGGTGCCCGGCATCGACCGCGCCGCCGTGCACGGGCTTGTGGCCGCTTACCTCGAGCGTGCCGGTCGTCGGACCGAAGCGCTCGCGCAGTACCGCTTCGCGTTGGAGGCCGCCACCACCGCGACCGCCGAGCTGGAGTACCGCGCGCACGTCCGTCGCCTGCGCCGCCGGGCCTGGCTGGCACGCCTGCGTCAATGAGAAAGGGCCTTCCCGTCGGGAAGGCCCTTTCTTGCGCAGTACCGCGCTGTCAGAAGCCCACGCCAACGCCCGCCGTGAAGAAGGGCTGGCTGCCGTAAGGGCTGCGCACGTCCTGGATCACATCCCACAACACCTGGAAGGTCATGTAGCTGTGACCGCCCAGGTGCTGCGCATAACCTCCACCGAGCAGGAGGAAGGGCACCCACTCGCGGCGCTCCACATCGTTGAAGGGGCTGTAGAGCTCATAGTTCTGCAGGTTGTACTCGGCGTGCAGGTAGGCTTGCGGGATCACCCGGTAGCGGGTGAAGAGCGATCCGCCGTAGTTCGAGCTCTCGTACGCAGGCTGGTAGCGGCTGTCACTGAAGTAGTAGTAGTTCACTCCCAGTCCGGCGGACCACTTGCCCTTCTGGTCGATCTTGTACCCCATCATCGGAGCCACGCCCAGGTTGGTCACGGTGCCGAACATCAGGCTCACGCCCCCGCCGAACCACACGCGGTCCTTCAGGGGACGGGGATCCTTCTTGGGACCGGGCGGCGCAGGATTGGCCGCTGCTGGCGCACCTCCGACCGCATAGTCCTGCGCATGTGCGAGGGTGGATGCCACGAGGAGCGGAAGGAGCAGTGAGCGGAGGGTTCGCATGTGGTCGAAGATAGGAAGGGCCTCAATGCCGCGCATGCGCGCCGTAGTGCTTGTTGAACGCCAGGGCGAGCTGTCCGCCGCGCGCCACCATCCACAGCAGGAAGGCCGTCCAGACCGCGAACAGCTCCCATCCGAGGTGGTCGGTGAGCAGGATCACGGGCACGAAGACGCCGAAGGTGGAGGCGAGCAGCACGTTGCGTAGGATGCGGCCGTTGCCCAGGCCCTTGTAAATGCCGTCGAAGGCGAAGGCCACGGCGTTCACGGGCTGGGTGAGCACCACGACCCAGAACACGGCGTTGAACAGGTCAAGCACCTGCGGGTCCTTGGTGAACATGCCGCCGATCCACGGATAGCCGAGCGTGTACACCGCTCCGAGCAGCGCCCCGATCAGGATGCTCACGCGCACCACCTGCCAGCTCACGCGGTACAGGTCACGCCAGTTGCGCTCCCCGTTGAGGCGTCCGGCCAGCACACTGCCCGCTGCCGCATAGCCATCGATGAAGAAGGCGCTGAACAGCCAGATCTGCATGGCGATGCTGTGCGCGCCGATGTGCGCCTGCCCGTAGCCCGTGGCGAACCGATTGCCGAGGTAGTAGCAGGCGTTGAGGGCGATGGTGCGCGCGAAGAGGTTGCCGCTCAACAGCCACAGGCCCAGCAGTTCCGGGTGCCGCCACGAGCGGGGAAGGATGGCGAACGGGGTGCGCGTGCGCAGTACCACCAGCGCCACGCCGAACATCACCAGTTGGGCGATGAAGCTGGCCCAGGCGCTGCCCGCGATGCCCATGCCCGTGATGGGGCCCCATCCGAAGATGAGGAGCGGGTTCAGCGCCAGGTTCACCACGGCGCCGATCAGGCTGATCCACATGCTCCAGCTGAGGTTCTGGATGCCGCGGAAGGCACCCGTGAGCGCGAAGGTGGCCAGCACCACGGGGTGCCCGAAGCTGCGGATGTGGTAGTAGGCCACGGCCTTCTCCAGCACTTCACCCTCGGCGTTGTACAGCTTGAAGATGGCCGGGCTGAACGCGTTGGTGAGCGCGAAGAAGACGAAGCCCAGGGCGAAGTTCATCCACACCGCGATGGGCACCAGGCCCTTGATCTCGTCGAGGCGTTTCTCGCCCCAGTAGCGCGCCACCACGCTCAGCACCGCGCTGCGCGTTTGCGCAAGCACCCACACCACCAGCAGGAAGAAGCTGCTGGCGATCCCTACGGCGGCCAGGTCGGCCGTGCCCAGTCGGCCCACGAACGCGGTGTCCACCAGCGAGATCACGGGCTCGGCGATACCGCTGATGATCGCAGGGATCGCCAGGCGGTCCAGGTCCTTGCGGGTGATCGGGTGCGGTGAGGGGCGCGACACGGCGCGCAAAGATGCTCCCCGCTAGCGGATCGTGCGGTACGCCGCCCAACCGCGCTCCTGCGGCCGCCAACGGTAGGCCGTGAGCAGGGCACAGGCCCAATCCGGTTCGGCCGTGGCGATGCGCTCGACCTGTACCTGGCCGCACGGCGTGCTTCCCTGCGTCACCACCACCTCCGTTCCACCGGTGCAAGGCCGGCCCAGGTGTTCCTGGGGGAACGAATGACCGCCATAGAAGGGTGGTATCGCGATCTTCCACACGGTGACCTTGTCGGCGTCGTAAACCACGTTACCCGCCTCCGGTCCGAGCTGTGCTGCCAATCGCGTGCGCCCGGATCCCGCAGGCGTGAACGAGGCCACGGCCAGCCCAGCGAGGTTGAACGCCGCGGCCAGGCCGAGCACCACCCACTGCCTTACCCGGGGCGGAGCTTCCAGGTGCAGGCACAAGGCACCATACGCCTGCACCAGCAGCAGCGGCACCAGGTCGGCGAGCGGGAACAGGAAGCGCATCTCCTTGTGGGGCACCAACGTGTGGAACACGAGGAAGGGCGTGATCATCCACAGCAACGGCCCGGCCGGACGTTTCACCCAGAGCACCACGAAGGCACCAAGGGTCAACAGGCCGATGGGCACCAGCATGTCCTTCACGATGTAGGCTCCGTAGGCCCACCACGGCATGGCCTCGAAGCCGCCGCCCGGTCGTCCGCCAAAGCCCATCATGGCATAGTTCCACAGCGTGAGCACCGGCGAGCCGTACCACCAGCTGTCCAAGACCGCCACCACGCCCATGGCACCGAGCACGCAGAGCACGAGCGTGAGCCCGGTGTTCCTCCGCAAGCGGCCGCTGTGCCAGGCCCAGGCCAGCAGCCCCGCGCCAAGCAGCACGGTGGTGGGGCGCACCATGGCGGCCAGTCCAAGCCACAGCCCGGCACGGACCGCCTCCTTTCGTCCAGGTGCGTTCGTGAGCAGCTCGGTGGCCGCAGCGAGCACCAACAGCCCGGACCAGGTCTCGCCGGTGAAGCGCACGTGCTGGTAGGGGAGGAACCAGAGGCACCAGGTGAGCCACAGGAAGGGGCGTTGCAGCTGGTCGGGCAGCAGCGTTCGTGCCGCCTGGGCCCAACGCCGCACGATCAGCAGGGCGGCAAGCGCGGTGAGCAGCCGCAGCAGAAGGGCTTTCAGGAAGGGGTCGTGGAGACCGAGGAGGTCGGCTGCTCGGAACACGGCGAGCACCACCGCGGGCAGCAAGGTGCACCGGATGCGGTGGGCATGTTCCCAGGGCAGGTGGGCCTCCGGTTCGTGGCCGGCCTTCACCTCGGCGAAGGTGATCAGCTGGTAATGCTCATCGGCGGCGTAGTACCCGCTGCTGCACCACGCCGTCACCAGGTGCAGGGCGATGGCCAGCGCCAGCAGGATGCGCCCGTCGCGGTCGGGGTTCACGCCCGCAAGTTGGCGAACGGTCGCGTCACCGGGTCACCGTCACGTGCCCGAGCATCTCCTTGTTGAAGCCCTTGTACTTGTCCTTCACCTCGAGCTTCCAGGCGTACACGCCCTTCATCACGGGCTGGCCGCCGTTGGCGCCGTGCGAGCCGTCCCACCAGAGGAAGGGGTCCGTGCCGATCCATACCTCGCGGCCCCACCGGTCGTAGATGGTGAGGCGGAAGTTGTTCTCGTCGATGCCCAGGCCCTGCGCGCCGAAGGTGTCGTTGATGCCGTCGCCATCGGGCGTGAAGACGTTCGGTACGAACACGAAGAAGGCGCTCTCCACGCGCACGAACTTCTGGATGCTGTCCGGGCAGCCGTACTCGTTCACCACGCGCAGCCACACCGGGTAGGTGCCTTCGTCATCGCTCGGGAACTCCACGATGGGGTCGGGGATGAAGGCCGAGTCGGGGGTGCAGCCCTCATCGAACCACCACGTCCAGGCCACGTCGAACTGCGAGCTGTTCTGGAAGCTCACCACGGGCTCGAAGACCGTGGCGTACGAAGGCGACCAGCCGAAATCGGCCACCGGGTATGGGCGCGCGCACACGTATTGCGGGAAGGTGGTGTCGCCCACGCAGCCCTCGGGCGAGGTCACGGTGAGGGTGATGTCGTAGCAGCCCACGTTCTGGAAGCTGTTGAACACCGAACCGCATCCAGTGGTGGTGTTGCCATCGCCGAAGTTCCACACGCAGAGCGGACCCACATCGTTGGGGTCGGTGAGGTTGGTGAAGGTGATCCCCGCAGGGTGGCAGTCCTCCAGCTTGTCGGCGACGAAGTTGGGTGCGGGAGCGGCGTACCACTGGATGTGCAGCGAGTCCACCACGGCCGGCGTGCCGCAGTTGTCGGTGAGCGTGGCGCGGTACCAGGTGCTGAAGGTGGTGGGCGTCACGTTCTTCACCGTGCCGGTGCCCAAGCTGCCAGCGCCCACCTGCTCCCAGCTTACGGTGTAGGGGCCGCCGTTGCCGCCCGAGGGCGCTGCGGTGAGCACCGCCGAGCTGTTGATGCAGATGCTGTCCGGACCGGCGAGCACCAGGGCCAGCGGCGGATGCAAGGTCACCGTGGCCGTGTCGGTGGGCGAGGTGCAGCCCTGGCTGTCCGTGGCGAACACCGCATAGGGCGTGGTGGCCATGGGCCCCACGGTATGCGGGCCGTTGCCCACCAGGCCCTGGTTCCAGGTGTAGGTGTAGCCGCCAGGATTGCCGCCCGCCGCCTGCGCCTGTATCACGGCGTCGGTGGTGAGGCAGATGGTGGTGTCGTTCGCCACGATGCTCATGGGCGGCGGCTGGCCGATGTCGACCACCGTGTCGTGCGCACAGCCCAAGGCCTGCGAAAGCGTGAGGTCGTAGGTGCCGAAGGGCAGGCCGGTGAAGGTGTATGGGCCGTTGACCGTGGTGGTGGACACGGTGGCGCCGGCTTGGGCCAGGGTGTACGTCCACGGAGGGCCCGCATTGCCCCAGGGTGTCACCGCGATGGTGCCATCACTGTCGCCATGGCAGGTGGCGTCCTGCGGCACGATCGCGCTGAAGCCGAAGTCGGGCACCACGTTGATGGTGACCGTGTCCATGTTCAGGCAGGCCCCCACCAGGTTGCTGGTGACCATGTAAGTGGTGGTGATGCTCGGGCTCGCCACCGGATCGTCGCACGGGTTGCAGCTGAAGTTGCCGCCCAGCACCATGGGCTCACCGCTCAGTACCGTCCAGTTGAAGGCCGTGCCTCCCGTTGCGTTCAATTGCACCGGCGTGAGCCAGCAGAGCGTGGTGTCGGGGTTGGTGAGCGTGCGCGGCAGGAAGGTCACCGAAACGGTCTGCTGGTTCAGGCCCGTCACCGGGCAGGCGTCGTCCTCGGCGAACACGGTGAAGGCCGATACGGGGCTGGTGCCCGGGATGGACTGCCAGCAGATGGTGGCCGTGGCGGGGTTCACCCCGGTCTGCGTGAAGGTGGCGCCCGGCAGCACCTGTTGCACGTTGGTGGTGAGGGTGAGCGAATCGCCCACGTCCTGGTCGGTGAACACCAGGTCGATGCAGAAGTTGTTGCCCACGCACATCTCCAGGCTGAAAGGCCCGGTCATCAGCGCGTTGCCGCTCAGGTTGGTGATCGATGCAGGCGCATCGGGGATCACGTTGGTGCAGGCGATCACGGTGAACTGCATGTCGCGCATCACCGTGCCGATCACGTTGCCCAAGGCGTCGTACTCGGTGACCTCGATCACCACGATGTAGTTGCCTACCTGGGTGGGGGTGAAGTTCACCTCGCCGGTCGCGGGGTCGAGGGTGATACCGGGGATCGGGTTGGTGCCGGAGTAACCCGCACCGTAGGCCAGGTTCTGCGTGGCGGTCTCCATCGCGCTGATCAGGCTGAAGGAGAGCGAATCACCATCGGGGTCGTAAACGCCGTAGTTGTACGACACCGGCTGGTTCGCGCACACGAAGGGGATCGGCTGCGAGGTGAACACCGGCGAGTTGTTGCAAGGCGCCGTCACGGTGTTGATGGTGGCCTCCGCGTAGATGTCGGCGGCCGAGCTTCCCGGCGAGTTCACGGTGGGGTTGCGGCAGCAGGTGCTCCAGCTGGCCGTCCAGCCATCGCAGGGCGGGTTCAGCGTCACCTGCGCGGTGTAGGTGTAGAACTCCATGCCCGGGTAACCGCCGGAGTTGCAGTCGCTCAGGGGCATGAACTGCGGACACAGCTGGCTGATCTCGTAGCCGCTGTTCGGCGCCTGGTTCAGCGTGAGGGTGAAGGACTGTCCGCAGTCGCTCTCCAGGTCGATGGTCTCCGTGGGGTCCATCGGGATACCGCTGCAATCGCGGAACAGGTTCAGGGTCACCCAGAACGTGTTGCCGCTGATGCAGGTGAAGGAGATGTCCACGCCGCTCACGTGGGAGGCCCTGGCCGGCAGGAGGCCACCGGTGAACAGGAGGATAACGGCGATGAAGCGGGAAAGGCGTGCGCGTACAGGTTCGTTCATGGACCCGTGACTTCGGTTCTACTATGCGTTCCGCGCCGAGAGAAGCGCGCCAACACCTTGACATCCAAGCAACTGAAAAGGTTGCCCGGCAAGCGAAAATAAGGAAGACGGCCGCTCAGGCCAAGCTCCGCTCCAGTTCCTCGCGCAGGGCGGCCATGAAGCCCTCGGTGGTCAGGTAGTGCTCAGGGCCCACCTTCTCCCCGTGGATGCACACGGCCAGGTCCTTGGTCATCTTGCCGCTTTCCACGGTGCGGATGCACACCTGCTCCAGGGTCCGGCAGTAGTCGATCAGGGCCTGGTTGCCGTCGAGCTTGCCGCGGAAGGCGAGCCCCTGCGTCCAGGCGAAGATGCTGGCGATGGGGTTGGTGCTGGTGGGCCTGCCCTCCTGGTGCATCCGGTAGTGGCGGGTCACTGTGCCGTGCGCGGCCTCGGCCTCGATGGTCTTGCCATCGGGGGTGATCAGCACGCTGGTCATCAGGCCGAGCGAACCGAAGCCCTGGGCCACGATGTCGCTCTGCACATCGCCGTCGTAGTTCTTGCAGGCCCAGATGAAGCCGCCGCTCCACTTGAGGGCGCTGGCCACCATGTCGTCGATCAGGCGGTGCTCATAGGTGATGCCCGCCTCCTTGAACGCCGCGGCATAGTCCTTCTCGTAGATGGACTGGAAGATGTCCTTGAACCGCCCGTCGTACTTCTTCAGGATGGTGTTCTTGCTGCTGAAGTAGAGCGGCCACTTCTTCTGCAGGGCCAGGTTGAAGCACGAGCGCGCGAAGCCCTCGATGCTCTCGTCCGTGTTGTACATGCTCAGGGCCACGCCATCGCCCTCGAAGTCGTATACGTTCCAGCTGGTGGCCGGCGAACCGTCCTCGGGCTGGAAGGTGAGCGTGAGCTTGCCTTTGCCCTTGATCACGGCGTCCGTCGCCCGATACTGGTCGCCGAAGGCATGGCGGCCGATCACGATGGGCTGGGTCCAACCGGGCACCAGGCGCGGGATGTTCCGGATCACGATGGGCTCGCGGAACACGGTGCCGTTCAGGATGTTGCGGATGGTGCCGTTGGGGCTCTTCCACATCTGTTTCAGCCCGAACTCCTTCACGCGCGCCTCATCGGGGGTGATGGTGGCGCACTTGATGCCCACGTTGTGCTTCAGGATGGCCTTGGCGCTCTCCACCGTCACCTTGTCGTCGGTGGCGTCGCGGTGCTGGATGCCCAGGTCGTAGTAGTCGATGGGCACATCCACATAAGGCAGCACCAGTTGGTCCTTGATCCATTTCCAGATGATGCGGGTCATCTCGTCGCCATCAAGCTCCACAACGGGCTTCGCCACCTTGATCTTGCTCATCGTGCCGGGGATAGGGGTTGTTTCGGACCGCGAAAGTAGCCGTTGGAAGGCCAGCGCCGTGCAACGCGGGCCGGTCGCCGCCCCTGGCCTCAGCCCAGGTCCAGGTCCAGCTCGTCAGCGAGCTTGTTCAGCGCCGGGTTCTTCTCCGCCAGGATGGCGAAGCGGTCGCGCAGGGTGTAGCGCGGGCGGATGTCGGTGACGACGGCCTTCTCCACCTGCAGGTCGAGGGTGGGCAGGTCGAGCGCCCGGCGCAGGTGCCCCAGCAGGGTGGGCTTCTCCTCGCGCATGTAGCGCTCCTGCACGTCGTTCACGATGGTGAAGCTGAGCAGCCGCTCACCGGCGATCACGGGTTCGCGGGCCACAAGGGTGGCGTGCAGGCTGTTCTTGCCTTCGTGCTTGCGGGCCAGGGCATAGTCGTTCCACACCCGCAGCAACAGGGCCTGGTTGATGGGGCGCATTTCGCCCTCCTCACCGGCCTCGGGCTCCACGCCGGGCATGTCCTGCACCACGGCGGGCTCGTTCTTCCGCACCGGCGCCGCAGTGATGGAGATGGTGGCCGCCAGCCGTCGACCGGTGGGCCGGGGGGCTGCTGCAGCGGTGGGGGTGGGGGCCGGCGTTCCTTCGGCAGACGTTGACGGGACCGCCGCAAGCGGAGCGGTATTCGGCGCAGCGGCGGGGCGGTCCGGGGCGGCCGCCGAGGTCACGTCAGGACTTTTTTTTTGAGCCTCGTCCGCGGTGGTGGCGGGGGCGCTGCCGGCCCGGCACAGCTGCATCAGGGCCAGTTCGGCCAGCAGGCGCGGCTCCTTGCTGCTCTTGTACTGCACGTCCACCTGGGCCAGGCGCTCCAGGGCGTCGACCAGCAGGGCGCGGGGCACGCGGGCGGCCTGTTCGGCGTAGCGGCCGGCCAGGTCCTCGCTCACCTCCAGCAGCGGCAGGGTGCGTGGGTCCTGGCACACCAGCAGGTCGCGCAGGTGGCGGCTGAGGCCGTTGATGAAGAGGTGGCCGTCGAAGCCCTGCTGCAGGATGCCGTTGTAACCGACCAGGGTGGCCGCCACATCGCCCGCCACCAGCGCGTCGGTCATGCGGAAGAAGTGGTCGTGGTCCACCACGTTCAGGTTCTTCACCACGTCCGCGTAGGTGAGGCGGTGGCCGGTGAAGCTCACCAGCTGGTCGAAGATGCTGAGCGCGTCGCGCAGGCCGCCATCGGCCTTCTGGGCGATCACGTGCAGGGCCTGGGGCTCGGCCTCGATGCCCTCCTTCTGCGCGATGCCGGCCAGGTGCCGGGCGATGTCGGCCACGCTGATGCGCCGGAAGTCGAAGACCTGGCACCGGCTGAGGATGGTGGGCAGGATCTTGTGCTTCTCGGTGGTGGCCAGGATGAAGATGGCGTAGCTCGGGGGCTCCTCCAGCGTCTTCAGGAAGGCGTTGAAGGCCGCGGAGCTGAGCATGTGCACCTCGTCGATGATGTACACCTTGCGGGTGCCCACCTGCGGCGCGATGCTCACCTGCAGGATCAGGTTGCGTATATCGTCGACGCTGTTGTTGCTGGCGGCGTCGAGCTCGAACACGTTGAGGCTGTGGCCCTCCTCGAAGGTCTTGCAGGGCGCGCACTGCCCGCAGGTCTCCAGGTCGGCCCCGAGGTTCTCGCAGTTGATGGTGCGGGCCAGGATGCGGGCGCAGGTGGTCTTGCCCACCCCCCGCGGACCGGTGAACAGGAAGGCCTGGGCCAGGTGCCCGCTGCGGATGGCGTTCTTCAGGGTGCCGGTCACGGCCTCCTGGCCCACCACGGTGTCAAAGGTCACCGGGCGGTACTTGCGGGCGCTGACAACGAAGCGTTCGCTCATCGGCGGCGAAGATAGACCCCGGTGCACAGGGGGGAAGGGGGAGATCTCAACAGGCTGTTAATGGGCTGGCGGACAGGGGGAAGGCACGTTCGGCGGGCGTTGGGGTCGAGAGTAGGGCACCAGGAAGGGGGCTCGCCGTGCAGGAGGATCGCCGGAGGGATCGGATCTTTCTGTAGCTTCGCGGCCCATTTCAACAACAGTACCCATGTCCAACCGGTACGAGACCGTCTTCATTCTTACTCCCGTTTTGTCTGAGGACCAGGCAAAGGAGGCGGTCACCAAATTCAAAGACCTGATCAAGAAAGGCCGTGGAAAGGTCCGCCACGAAGAGAACTGGGGGATGCGCAAGCTTGCCTATCCCATCCAGAAGAAGTCCTCGGGCTTCTACACCCTGATCGAGTTCGAAAGCGAACCTGCGTTCGTGGACAAGCTCGAGACCGAATACCGCCGTGACGAGCGCGTGATCCGCTTCCTCACCGTGGCGATGGACAAGCACCACATCGCGTTCGCCGAGCGCCGCCGCAACCGCGGTGCCGAGGGCGCCGAGGGTGACAAGCCCGCCCGCAAGAAGAAGGAGACCGCCGAGAACAACTAAGCACAAGCACCCGTCATGAGCGAACAACAAGCCACTCCGGCAGCTGCTCCCGCAACGGGCGGCGGCGCCAACAACGAGATCCGCTACCTCACGCCGATCGCGATCGAGACCAAGAAGGAGAAGTACTGCCGCTTCAAGAAGCTGGGCATCACGTACATCGACTACAAGGATGCCGACTTCCTCCTCCGCTTCGTGAACGAGCAGGGCAAGATCCTCCCCCGCCACATCACCGGCACCAGCCAGAAGTATCAGAAGAAGGTGAGCCAGGCCGTAAAGCGTGCCCGCCACCTGGCCCTGATGCCGTACGTGGCCGACATGATGAAGTAACCCATCACCCACAGACAGCCATGGAAGTCATCCTGAAGAAAGACGTGGAGAACCTGGGCTACGCCAACGACGTGGTCAAGGTGCGCGATGGTTACGCCCGCAATTTCCTGGTGCCCCGCGGCCTCGCCGTGGTGGCCACCCCCAGCGAGCGCAAGCAGCTGAACGAGACCCTGAAGCAGCGCGCCCACAAGGAGGCCAAGATCAAGGCCGAGGCCGAGAAGATGGCCAGCGCCGCCGCCGAGAAGTCGATCAAGATCGGCGCCAAGGTGGGTGAGAAGGGCAAGATCTTCGGCAGCGTCAACACCATCATGATCGCCGATGCGCTCCGCGTGCTCGGCGTGGAGGTGGACCGCAAGAACATCAAGCTCAAGGGCGAGGCGATCAAGACCATCGGCAAGTACGAGGCCGAGGTCACCTTCCACCGCGACGTGGTGCGCAGCATCCCGTTCGAGGTGGTCGAGGAGTGATCCCCGAACAACGCACAAGGAGAAGGGTCCGCCGTTCGGCGGACCCTTTTTTCTTGCCGCCATGATCGGATCCGCGTGGATCTCCGGGTGGTAAGCGCTTGATAATGAGCATTGCGTCCGCTTCAAGCCGAACGCGGCTTCGATCCGGCCGCAAGCCCGATCTTCACCCCGGCCCGCTGGCCCGACACCAAGCGAACCATGTCCCCGATGCCTTCCGCCACCTCCATTGAACGCGTGGTGCTGTATCCGCTCACCATCCCCCTCAAGGCCCCCTTCGTGACCTCGTTGGGTACCCTGGATGGGGTGGCCAACGTGGTGGTGCAGGTGCGCACCCGGGAGGGCCGAACGGGGTGGGGGGAGTGCAGTCCCTTCTGGACCATCAACGGCGAGACCCAGGAGACCTGCCTGGCAGTGGGGGCGCACTTGGCGCGGACGCTTCTCGGGCACGATGCCACCGACATCGAGGGGGCCCATGCGCGCATGGACCGGCTCATCTTCGGCAACAACAGCATCAAGAGCGCCTTCGACATCGCCCTGCATGACCTCGTGGCACAACACGCTGATCTTCCGCTGTGGAAGTACCTCGGGGGTGAGCGCAACTTCGATCCCATCACCGACTACACCGTGAGCCTGGGCGAGCCGGAGCGGATGGC
Source organism: Flavobacteriales bacterium (assembly GCA_016788485.1). Taxonomy (GTDB): domain Bacteria; phylum Bacteroidota; class Bacteroidia; order Flavobacteriales_F; family PHOS-HE28; genus PHOS-HE28. The sequence continues at coordinate 2,487 of JAEUSV010000140.1, read as the reverse complement.
CGCCGATGCCGAGGTCATCGAGGCCGCCGGTTTCCCGGTGATCAAGGTGAAGCTGGGTGGCGCAGGTGAGCTGGACATCAGGCGGATCCGGGCCATCCGTTCGCGCGTGTCTTCGATCCCCCTTCGCATCGACGCCAATCAGGGCTGGGACCCTGCCACGGCCATCCACGTGCTGAACGCGCTCGCCGACGCCGGGATCGAGCATTGCGAGGAGCCGATACCCCGCTGGCAGTTCATGGAGCTCCGCCGCGTGAAGGAGGCCTCGCCCATCCCCATCATGGCCGACGAGAGCTGCTGCGATCCCCACGATGCCGCGCGGCTGATCGCGTTGGGGGCCTGCCAGCGGTTCAACATCAAGCTGGGGAAGAGCGGCGGCCTCTTCAAGGCCCGGAGGATCATCGCCCTCGCGGCCGAGGCCGGCATGACCGTGCAGGTGGGCGGCTTCCTGGAGAGCCGGCTGGCCTGGAGCGCGAGCGCCGCCCTCGCCTTGTGCGACCCCTGCGTGCGGTACTGCGACATGGACACCCCGCTCATGTTCACCGCCGACCCGGTGGTGGGGGGCATCAGCTACCACCCGGGCGGTCGCATCCGGCTGCCGGAAGGGCCTGGGCTCGGGGCTTCGATCGATCCGGCCTGGCTGCCTGAGGCCCAGGCGGTCATCGTGGGCTGATCACATCAGGATGTGGTTCACCGGCTGCAGGGGCGGGGGGATGTCCTTTTCCCCCAGCATCTCGCGCAGGTCGATCTCGATCGTGCGGGTGATGGCCGTGATGGGCACGTCGTTGGCGCCCGCCTCGAAGGGGTTCTCCGTGCTCTCGCCGATCTTCTCCATCATGTTGAACACCCAGCCCACCAGCGCGCTGAACGGCACCGTGAGCCAGATGTAGCCTTCGCCCAGCTTGGCGAACTCGCCCAGCATGCCGAAGGGCACCAGCGACACGAACAGCCGGGTGAACATGAGGTTCAGCGTGGCGAACTGCCGGGGGTAGGGGAAGTTCTTGATCCGCTCGCACTTGCCCTGCTGCGCCAGCAGGTCCACCACCACCTTCTCCAGCTCCATGTGGCGGAAGTCCTCGATGAGGCCGGCCTCCAGCAGTTCGCGCAGGTCCCTGGACTGGGCCGCCAGCAGCTGGGTGGCCGCGTTGGCGCTGCGCAGGGCGTGGGTCCTCTCGGCCTCGGGCACCAGCCCCACGAGCGCGTCCTCGAGCTTGTTGGTGCGCTCGTCGACCTGGTAGAGCTTCTGGTACTCGCGGTTGTACACCTTGATCTGGTGCTCCCAGGCCTTCACCTGGCGCAACTGGAAGCGAAGGGCGTGCAGCCAGGCCAGGTGGCGGTGGATGAGGCGCGTGTGCACGGCCCGCAGCCCGGCCGCGTCGAGGGGGGCACGGGCCCTGTCGGTGGTGACGAAGTCGAGCACCATCACCCCCCAGGCGCGGCTGCTGTTGACGATGGCACCGTAGATCTGCCGCGCCTCCCACAGCCTGTCGTACGAGGCGTTGTTCTTGAAGCCGGTGAGGAAGGCCACCGCCGTGCCGATGAGCGCGATGGGCACCCAGGGGATCGTGAGCCAGGTCCAGCCCGCCACCGCGTACAGCGTGGTGGGCACGATGGCCAGGAAGGTGAACCAGGTGATGTCGCGGCGGGTCCACCACAGGACCTCGCGCAGGGAGAACCGTCGACCGGCGTGCATGGCACGAACATACGCGCTGCGCCCCACCGGCCCTGTTCGCAAGTCGGTGCGCCGGGCATGCGGCGTGTTCCACGGCACGTACCTTTGCGGCCCGAAACAACCCTGCACAGCCAGCGATGAGCCAGATCTTCGACCTCGACATGATCAAGGCGGTGTACGACCGCTTCCCCGCACGTGTGGCCGCCGCCCGCAAGGTGGTGGGCCGCCCCTTGACCCTCAGCGAGAAGATCCTTTACGCGCACCTCTGGGACGGCGAGCCCACCAAGGCCTTCGGCCGCGGCAAGGACTACGTGGATTTCGCCCCCGACCGGGTGACCATGCAGGACGCCACCGCCCAGATGGCCCTGTTGCAGTTCAGCACCACCGGACGCAAGAAGGTGGCCGTGCCCAGCACCGTGCACTGCGACCACCTGATCCAGGCCCGCGTGGGCGCCAAGCAGGACCTGCAGGACGCGCTGAACAAGAGCAACGAGGTCTTCAACTTCCTCGAGAGCATCAGCAACAAGTACGGCATCGGCTTCTGGAAGCCCGGCGCGGGCATCATCCACCAGGTGATGCTGGAGAACTACGCCTTCCCCGGCGGCATGATGATCGGCACCGACAGCCATACGGTGAACGCCGGCGGCCTGGGCATGGTGGCCATCGGCGTGGGCGGTGCGGACGCCTGCGACGTGATGAGCGGCCTGCCGTGGGAGCTCAAGTTCCCCAAGCTCATCGGCGTGAAGCTCACCGGCAAGCTCAACGGCTGGACCGCCCCGAAGGACGTGATCCTGAAGGTGGCCGGCATCCTCACCGTG
>JAEUSV010000132.1 GCA_016788485.1 Flavobacteriales bacterium | reverse complement strand
CCGGCATACGCGTACCGCTCCCGCCAATGGTCCACCAAGGCCTGGCTCACGGCGATGCGCAGGTCGCTCGCGTTCACCGCCTCCTGCTCCAGCGGCCGGAACTGGGCGATCAGCGCGTCGTCATCGATGATCCGGTACTCCTCCCACTCCGCCGCGTAGGCCCCGCGCCCATCGAAGCAGACCTTCTTCGTGAGGCCCCGCTCGCGCATGCGCAGCGCCATCCAGGTGGCGAAGGGCCCGCGGCAGATGATCCCGGTGGGGCGCAGGAAGCGGCACACCCAGGCCACGATCGCCGTGTTCATCCGCCAGCGCTGCATGGTGGGCACCATGGGCAGCACCAGGGCCGAGGGGCTGTGCGCCTTGATCTTGCGGCGGGTGCTGCGGAAGTCGCGGCCGCTCACCAGGGCCACCAGCTTCACCTTCGGGCCGCCCAAGGTGTTCAGGTGCTCCACCACGTCCGTCACCTGGCTCCAGTAGACGCCGCTGGGCTGGTCGTTATAGGTGAGGTAGATGAGCATGGCGGATGGCCCAAAGACGCTGAGGCGCAAAGGAAGGAACTAAGCCAAGGAGGTCGGCTATCTTCAGCCTGGATCCACTGAAAGCAGAGGCCGGATCAACTCCCCCATGTCCACCACCGAACAACCCCGTCCGCCCTTCCCGCCCTTCACCACGGAGACCGCCACACAGAAGGTGCGCATGGCCGAGGATGCGTGGAACAGCCGCGACCCGCAGCGCGTGGCCCTGGCCTACACGCCCGACAGCGTATGGCGCAACCGGGCCGAGTTCATCACCGGCCGTGCAGCGATCGAGCAGTTCCTGGTGCGCAAATGGGCGCGGGAGCTGGACTACCGGCTGATCAAGGAACTGTGGGCCTGCCAGGGGAACCGCATCGCCGTGCGCTTCGCCTACGAATGGCACGACGATTCGGGCAGCTGGTTCCGGTCCTACGGCAATGAGAACTGGGAGTTCGACGCGAACGGCTTCATGCAGCGGCGCATCGCGAGCATCAACGATCGGCCCATCACTGAGGCGGAGCGCAAGTTCCGTTGGCCCTTGGGCCGGCGACCGGACGAGCATCCCGGGCTATCAGCGCTCGGCATGTGAACACGACCCGCAGGGATCGGATATTCGTGCCATGAGATCGCTCGTGCTGCTGGCCCTACCACTCTTCTTGACGCATTGCACATCGCCTCCTCGGCCGGCCTTCCAGGCGAAGGAGGTCCACCGATCGGATGCGCTCATCGTGGAGCAGGTCACCCCGAACAGCTTCGTCCACACCAGCTACAAGCAGACCCAGGACTTCGGCAACGTGCCGTGCAACGGGCTGGTGGTGCGTAGCGGAACGGAGGCCATGGTCTTCGACACACCCACCAACGACAGCGCCGCAACCGAGCTCATCCGCTGGGTGCAGGACAGCCTGCATTGTCGCATCACCGCGGTGATCCCCACCCACTTCCACGACGACTGCCTCGGCGGGCTTAAGGCCTTCCACGCGCTCGGGATCCCCTCCTACGCCCACGAACGCACCATCGCCCTGGCCGTGGCCGATAGCGTGGAGGTGCCGCAGCGCGCCTTTGCGGACAGCCTGCAGCTCACCGTAGGCAACGCGCGCATCACCGCCACCTTCCACGGCGAAGGGCACACCAAGGACAACGTGGTGGGGCACTTCCCCGGCGAGCACGTGCTTTTCGGCGGCTGCCTGATCAAGGAGCTGGACGCGAGCAAGGGCTACCTCGGCGATGCCAACGTGGCGGCCTGGTCGGGCACGGTGGAAGCGGTGAAGCAGGCCTACCCGGAAGTGAAGGTCGTGGTACCCGGTCATGGGCTGTACGGGGATGGCAAGCTGCTGGACTATACGATCGGGTTGTTCAGGGCGGAACAATAGCAGTGGCGTTCCGGTCCCTCACGAACACAAGCGCGTCCGGGACGTTCTCCAGGTAACGAGCAGAGGGAAGCGGCTCCCGGATGAACTTTGCCCTACCACCACACACCGAACATGGAAGCGAACAAGGACTACACGCGCATGAGCCTGGAAGAGCTCGTGGCGGAAGAGAAAAAGGCCCGCAAGGAGCAGACCCTCACCGCCGTGATGATGGGCTTCATGCTGGGCGTGCTGGCCTTCGGGGTTGCCACACAGGGTTTCCGCCTGGTCATGGTCGTGTTCCCGATCGCCTTGTTCTATGTGTTCTTCCGCAGCGGCAAGAAGACCGGCGAACGGCTGGCCGCGATCAGGGCCGAGCTGGGGAAGAAACGAGCGGGATAAGCGTCTCGCGAGGAGGCGGGTCGGTGCAACCTGCGCACTAAAGCACGCGCTCCAGCACCTCCAAGATCCGCTCGGTGGCGTGGCCGTCCCACAGCGGGGGCACTTCGCCCTGTTTGAAGCTGCCGTTCTCGATGCGGGCGATGGCGGTGCGCACCGCATCCATGTCCAACGGCACGAGCTCGTTGCTGCCGAGCGTGACGGTGATGGGTCGCTCGGTGTTCGGCCGCAGGGTGAGGCAGGGTTTGCGGCGGAAGGTGCTTTCCTCCTGGATGCCGCCGCTGTCGGTGAGGATGAAGCCGCAGGTGGCCACCAGTTTCTGGAAGGCGAAGTAGTCCAAGGGTTCGGTGCGCACCAGCCCCTGGATGGCATCGGCCTTGGCCTTCAGCCCGAAGGCCTCGATGTTCTTCACCGTGCGCGGGTGGATCGGGAACACCACCTTCCGCCCGGAGGCGCACACGTCCGCGATCAGGTCCAGCAGCGCCGCGAGCCGCTCGGGCACGTCCACCGTGGCGGGGCGGTGGATGGTCATGAGCACATGGCCGCCCTCGCCAAGACCAAGCTCCTGCAGCACCGGCGAAGCCTGAACCTGCGGCTCGAAGGCCACGAGCGTGTCGATCATGGTGTTGCCCACGAAATGGAGCGCTGCATCCGGCCTTCCCTCCTTCCGCAGGTGGTCCAGGCCGCTCTGCTCGGTGATGAAGAAGTGGTCGGTGAGCGCGTCAGTGAGCACGCGGTTGTGCTCCTCGGGCATGCTTCGGTCGTGACTACGCAGGCCGCTCTCCAGGTGACCGATGCGCACGCCCATCTTGTTGGCGGTGATGGCCGCGGCCAGCGTGCTGTTCACATCGCCCACCACCATCACCATATCCGGCTTCTCCTCGGCGATCACGGCCTCCAGCCCCAGCATCACCTGGGCCATCTGCGTGTTGGGGCTGCCGGCGCCGATGTTCAGGAAGCGGTCGGGCACCAGGCCGAACTGCTCGAAGAACACGTCGGCCATGTTGGCGCTGAAGTGCTGGCCGGTGTGCACGATGCGCACGTCGAGCGTGCCGCGCTGCGCGGCCACCTGCTTGAAACGCGTGACCTTGATGAAGTTGGGGCGCGTGCCGACGACGATGAGGACGCGCTTCATCCGAGGGTCTTCTTGGGGCTGCGCGTGGCGATGATGAACTCCGTGCTGGGCGTGTCGCTCACCTTGCGGGCCGGGGCGCCGGCGATGGTGCAGAAGCCCTCGGGGAAGGAGCTGTTCACCACGCTGTTGGCGCCAATGGCGGTGTTCGGCCCGATGGTGATGTCGCCGAAGAGCTTGGCACCGGGACCGATGTAGCAGTTGTCGCCGAGGGTGGGCACGAGGTCGTCCGGTCCCGGGCGCGTGCCGATCACCACGTCCACATGGATGCGGCAGTTCTTGCCGATGCGCGCATCGGGATGCACCACGATGGTGCCTCGGTGGGCGATGCTGAGGCCCGGCCCGAACACGTTGGGCGGGATGTCGAAGCCGCAGCGCACACCCTGGTTGTGGAAGCGGATGCTCCAGTACTTGTAGATGAGCTTGCCGAAGAGCCCGCGGTTCTTGTGGCAGTTCATGTGGTACTCCACCCGGCGCAACAGGCGCTGGAACTTCCAAACCTCGTCGAACATCGACTGCGCCGAATACTCCCGGCGCAGGGCGATGCGGTCCGCTTCGCGGTAGGCGAGATAGTCCTGGCGGGAGCGGATCATCGGGTGCGCTTCAGCAGTCGGGTGGCGCGTTCAGCGCCGTCGAACCCGAGCAAGTTATGGAGGAACACATAGCGCTCCGTGATGGCCTTGCTCACCTCCGGATGGAAACCGCGCCCGATGCAACTGCGGTACATGGCGCTGGCCCAGCGCATGTCCGAGACCGCCACGATGCGCAGCGCCATGAAGATGTACTGGCGCAGCGCTTCGATCTCATCGGCGAAACCCTTGGCATCGGTGCGTTCCAGGTGCTCCTTCATGGCGCGCCGCAGCTGGATGTAGCGCTTCCAGTTCTCGATGGGCTCGGTCTGGCTGATCGAACCGGTGGCGCGCTTGAGCACCTGGGTGAGCACCCGGTCGTCCCAAGCGATCGCGCAGCCGCCCTGCAAGGCCCTGAACATGAGCTCGTAGTCCTGGCTGCTCGCGAGCTCCTCGTTCCAGCCGTTGATCCGCACCAGGGCCGAACGACGCCACAGCACCGAGCTGGTGGTGCCCATGCGGGTGCGGATCAGGGCCATCCACGGCTTGCCGGCCAATGCACGCACACGCAGCAGCAGCCCGTTGGGCATCACCTGCTCGTAGTCGCCGACCACCAGGTCGGTACCGCCGTCCTTGGCCAACGCGAGCTGGCCCTGCACCTTGCCGGGCAGCAGCAGGTCGTCGGCGTCGAGGAACTGTACGAACTCGCCCGTGCCCAAGGATAGGCCCACATTGCGCGCGGCACTGGCCCCCCGGTTGGGCTGGTGCACCACGCGCACACGGCCGCCAGATCGCGCGGCGAGGGCATCGAGCAGGGCCGGAGTGCCATCCGTGGACCCGTCGTCCACCGCGATCACCTCCATGCCACCGGGCACCTCCTGCGCCAGGGCGGAGGCCACGGCCTGTTCCACGAACGCTTCCACGTTGTGGCAGGGGATCACGCACGACACGATCATGGGGCCGCGAAACTACGGCCCGACGGCGGGCCGGATGAGCCCGGCGGCCCGCAGCCGCCCGACCAAGTCGGCATTGAACCGCCGCACACCGGCCAGGTTCAGGTGGTTATGGTCGTAGAAATGGGCGCGGTCGTCGAGGGCATGGCCAAGGGCCATGTCCAGGTAGGGAACGCCCTGCGGGGCGCACAGGCTGTCGATGATGGTCCGGAACGCGAGGTGCCCCAGGCTGTCCGCCTGATGCGGTTGGGGGTGCGTGACCACGACCACCGGGATGCCGCGCTCCCTGCAAAGCGCCAGGCAATCGGCCATGTAGGCCAGTTGTTCACTGCGCACCAGGGATCGGTTGAACGGGCGGTATTCCACGGCATGGTCCAGGCTGTCGGTGCGCTCGGAGAAGCCCCCGCTCACGTAGGTGCTGTCCACCACATCGGGCGCCCGGTCGGCGAGCATCCACCGCACCACGAGCTGGTTCAGCCCGCGCAGGTCCCGTTGGACCAGGGCCATTTCCATCGCCGCCGTCCCGGATCCGATGTTCATCACGAGCTCCGAGGTGCTCTCCAGTCCGTCGTTGGAAACGGCACCCTCGAACACATCGAACAGCACCAGTCCCACATGACCGGGCCGGGCATATTGCCGCAGGACGGCCCGGGTGTTCAAGGGCGTCTGGGCGCTGCTGCCCAGGTTGAACATGGACAGGCCTTCGGCGGCGAAAAGACGCGGGTCGTAGCCGCGGTAGGCGTGGGAAGAGCCGACCACCAGCACATCGTACTGCGCCCCGGGGTCCCACTCCCTGAACTTGGTGTAGGCCAGCCCGCCCTTCAGGTGGTAATGGTCGCCGGTGCGGAACACCAACGGGTAGCCCCCCCACTCCACCCGGCACAGCACCAGCATGGCCGAGAGGTACACGACCAGCGACACGGCGAGGAACAGGAGACCGGTGCGGAGGAAACGACCCATGCCTCAGAACTGGAAATAGATGAACGAGGTGGATCCAAAATGACCGAAGAGCACGATGGCCGCGAGAAGCGCCGCGAACGACACCTGGGCCCACGGACCGCGGAGCGTGCGCTCCCCCTTCACCACCGCGTCGAACACGGGGTCGAGCAGGAAGAAGAGCGGCACCGCGAGCAGGGTCACGCCAAGCTGTCCGTTCTTCAGCTCGCCGGCGAGCGCGCGCAGGTCATCCAAGCGCCAGGGGCCGCGCAATATGGTCTGCAGCATGTCCGTGGCCTGGTGCATGGTGGCGGCCCGGAAGAACACCCAGGCCAGCAGCACCAGGTGGAAGGTGATGAGCACGCTGGCCCCGCGCCTCAAGGCCGGCGCACGGTCCAGGCCGGTGATCGCATTGAACCGCGCCAGCGCCCCTGCGAGCGCGATCGCCAGGACGAGGTAGATGCCGTGCAGCGCCCCCCAGACCACGTAGGTCCAGTTGGCACCGTGCCACAGGCCGCTCACGAGGAACACGACCATCAGGTTGGCGAACCAGCGCCAGCGCACCACCCGGTTGCCCCCCAGCGGGATGTAGAGGTAGTCGCGGAACCAGCTGCTGAGGCTGATGTGCCAGCGGCTCCAGAACTCGCTGATGGAGGTCGAAGCATAGGGCCGCCGGAAGTTGACCATGAGGTCGAAGCCCATCACGCGCGCCGCGCCCAGCGCGATGTCGCCGTATCCGCTGAAGTCACAGTAGATCTGCACCGCGAAGAGGTAGGTGGCGAGCGCCATCGCCAGGCCGCCGTAGGTCCCGTGGTCGCCGTAGACCTGGTCCACGATCACCCCGCAGCGGTCGGCGATCACGAGCTTCTTGAAGAAGCCCCAGAGCATCTGCTTCAGACCGTGGACCACCCGGTCGGTGTCCCAGTGCATGGGCACGTTCAACTGGCGGAGCAGGTTCTCCGGACGCTCGATGGGGCCCGCGACAAGCTGGGGATAGAACATCACGTAGAGGGCGAAGAGCCCGGGGCGCCGCTCGGCACGTTGATGCCCGCGGTACACCTCGATGGTGTAGCTGAGGCTCTGGAAGGTGTGGAAACTGAGGCCGATGGGCAGCAGGATGCCGAGGTCGGGCACCTCATAGGGGAGCCCCAGGGCGCGCACGGCCAGGCCGATGTTCTGGTTGAGGAAGTTGAAGTACTTGAAGAAGGCGAGCACGCCCACGTTGGCCACGATGCTCGCGGTGAGCCAGGCCTTGCGCCGCGCGCCTGAGCTGTCCTCGATCAGGATCCCTGCGGCATAGTCGACCAGGATGGTGAAGGCGAGGATGAGGATGTACACCGGCACGAAGGCCATGTAGAACCAGCAGCTCGCCACCAGCAGCAGGGCCCAGCGGTACCGGTGCGGCAGCACGAAGTACAGCGCCGTCACCAGCGGGAAGAAGATGCAGCAGAAGGTGAACGAGTTGAAGAGCATCCGCGCTCCAAAGAAGCGGAAAACCGGGCGAAGCGGCCTAGCGCGGATGCAAGGCGCCCTCCATACGCCCGATGAAGCGGGCGTGGTTCACCGTGGCCCGGAAACCAGCGCTCCAGGCGGCACGGACACCCTCCCGGAAACCGGCATCGCGGCACACGCCATGGGCCATGCGGTCGATGGCGGCGGCCACGGTGCGGGCATCCACGTCCAGGGGCAGCAGTTCACCTGTGCCCGGCCCCACCAGCTCCGGGGCACCGCCCGCCGCCGTGGCGAGCAACGGCACGCCGAAGCTTGCCGCCTCCTGCATCGACACCGGCACACCGCCCTCGCTGGCGCTCAGGTGCACGAAAAGGTCAACGGGTGTGGAACGGTACCAGCCCAGCAGGTCGGCATTGGGCACTGCGCCGCGAAGCTCAGCCTGCACATGCCGTGGCAGTGCGGACAACGCCGCTTCGAGCGGGGACCGCTCCGGGCCATCGCCGAAATGGGTCCACCGCACGGGCACCTGCACATGGCGCAGGGCCTCGGCGAGCAGCAGCACGCGCTTCAGGGGCACCAGGTTGCTGCAGCTCACCAGCCGCAGGGTGTCGGAAGGGCTCCACGGTCCCGGACCATGGTCCACGGTGCCCAGGTGCGCCAGCTCGAAGCGGTCGCGCGCCTCCGGGTAGCGGCGCACCAGGTCGTCGAGCCCGGCCTGCGAGGCCACGAAGACCCGCTCCACCCGCTCCAGGTGGAAGGCCTGGAACGCGGGCCATCCGCCCGCGGCACGCTCGGCGTACAGGTCGAACCCGTGCATGCGCGACACGAACCGCACACGCGGGTCCATCGCCTGTACCATGCCGAGCACAGTGGCCCAATCGGAGGTCCAGTAGCTGTACAGCGTCGTCTCTTCGGGACCATGCGCCTTGAACAGCACGGGGGCCACGGCCAGCGCGCGGTGCAGCGCCTGGCGGAGCCGGCTCCGCAGCGCGGGCCACTGGGCGTTGAGGGTGGCACGGTCGGGCGCGGTGCGTCGCACGGACCTCGCGGCCTGCTGGTAGGTGCGCCAGTGGCGCAGCATGGTGGCCGCCCCGGCCGCGGCGTACGGCTGTTTCACCAGGGGACGCACCTCCACGTTGGAGGGCACGCGCCGTTGCACCCCTTCCGCGAAGAGCGGGACCACCGTGATGCGCGGGTAATGCTGCGCGAGCACCTCCAGTTCGTTCTCCAGGAAGGGTTCGCCCGTTCCATGGGGGAAGCGCATGGTGAAGAGCCAGAGGTGCTGGGTGCTCATGAGCTGCGCGGGGTTAGCAGGGCGCGAAGGCGCACCTTCACCAGGTAGCTCACGCGGTCCCACGGGTAGGAACGGCTGAGGCGCATGTGCACGAACGCAGCACCGACGCCGTACTTCGGCAGGTAGTGGAAGAGCTCGCTCCAGGCGCGTTCCACGCGCCTGGCGAAGGCCTCCCGCGGGAAGAGCCCACGCGCAGCGTTCATGGCCAGCAGGTCGTCGAGCCAGGCACGCAGGGCCTTCACCCTTTCCACCGTGGGCGGCCTGCGGAAAAGCTTCAGCGCCATCAGGTGCAGCTCCAACCGCTCATCGGTCAATGGAATGTCCAGGTCGCTGAACAGGGCGCGCAGGATCACCTCGTGGTCCTTCACCTTGTCCCGCCCATGGCTGATGTTCTGCTCACCGCGCCGGTACAGGGTGAGCACCTCCGGCAGGTTGCCGAACGCGGTGAAGCGGGACATACGGGCCCAGAAGAGCCAGTCCTCCCCCACGCGCGGCCAACCGGTGTCGTAGCGCAGGTGGTGCTGTTCGATCACGGAACGCCGCAGGATGCTCGCACCCTGGCTTACGGGCACGCCGAAAAGCAGCTGGGCCTGGGCCTCCTCGTTGCCGAGGGGGAAGCGCCAGGTGACGTCGGTGGCGCCGAAGAGGGTGAGCGCGCTGCCGCTGGCCCCCACCTCGGGATGGGCGTCCATGTAGGCCACCTGCCGCACGATGCGGTCGGGTACGATGAGGTCATCGGCATCGAGCCGCACGATGTACTCGCCTCGCGCCTCGTCGAGCCCGCGATTGGCCGCGCCGGCCGGACCGAGGTTGCGGTCAAGGGCGATCACGCGCAGGCGGGGATCGGAAATGGCGCGCAGCACGGCCAGGCTCCCATCGGTGCTGGCATCGTCCACCGCCACCACTTCAAGGTCCTGGAACGGACCGTTCAGCACACTGTCCAGGCACGCTTTCAGAAAGGGCGCCTTGTTGTACACGGGGATCAGCACCGTCACCCTCATCGCCGCAGATGCCGGAGCTTGCGCCGCAAGCGGAAGAGGGTCCAGGATGGGATGGCGAGCTGGCGGTCGAGCGCATCCCAGCGGGCCGCCATGGCCGCGTCCACGAACCGCAGCTGGTCGCGGCGCACGGCGCGGCGCAGGGCCTTCATGGCGCGGTGGTCGGCGCGTTCGTGCACATGGCCATGCCACTTCAACAGGAAATGAACGGCCATGTCGCGCACCAGCGGGGCGTGCTCCTCTCCGACCGGAACACCGCGCAGACCTTGGACCAACGGATGGGCGAGGGCGAGCACGCGGGCCAGCGCCGGCTGCCCGGTGCCCACGCACATGCCGTGCAGCAGGGTGGCCGTTTCGGCCAGGAAGCCCGCATGGGCGGTCACGGTCTTGCTCTCCTCATGCAGGCGGAACATGGCCAGCACCTCCGGGGTGAAGCGCAGGTGCGCATGACCGAAACGGAACAGCAGCTGCCACCAGAGCTCCAGGTCCATCACGTAGCGCAACGCCGGATCCACGCCGCCCACGGCCTTCACGGCACTGGTGCGCAGGTAGGTGGCTGGTTGGTTGATCACCGGTTCGCAATAGAGGCGCAGGGTGTCCGTGGCATCGGAAAGCCTGGGGAACACCGTGTCGCCTTCGGCGCTGCGGTGCATGAGCCGCCCTCCGAAGGCCAGCAGTTCCTTGTCGTGGGCGAAGGCCTCCGCCACTCGTGCCAGCGCGCCGGGCCATACGGCATCGTCGCTGTTCACCCAGGTGCACACCTCGCCCGTGGCGCGCGCCAGCCCCTTGTTGATGGCATCGCTCTGTCCCTTGTCGCGCTCGCTGCACCACCAGGCCAGCCCTTCAGCACGCTCCAGCAGCTCACGGGACCCATCGGTACTGCCGCCGTCCACCACGATGTGCTCCACCTCGGCACCCGCCTGCGCGCGCACGGAGGCCAGGCACTCGGGCAGGTAGGCGGCCTGCTGGTAGCTGGGGGTGATGATGGTGATGCGCATGGCGTGCGGCCCGACCGGCCGAAAGTACCGAACCTCGGCAAGGCTTCACCGACCGGCCAGCACCGCCCGGTAGACCTTCAGCACCTGTGCGCTGTCCCGTTCGATGGTGAACCGATCGCGTGCATCCGCGGCACCAGCGCGCCCCAAGCGATCGGCAAGCCCGGGCTCCGACACCAGCCGGGCCATGCGCTCGGCCAGTTCCGCCGCGCCATTGGTGTACAGCAAGCCCGTAAGGCCATCGCGGACCAGCTCGGCGGTGCCACCGGAAGCATGCCCGATCACCGGCAGACCGCAGGCCATGGCCTCCACCGTGACGCGTCCGAAGGCTTCGTAACGCGAGCAGACCAGATTCGCATCGGCCGCCTTGAACAGGGGGAACGGGTCGTTGACGTAACCGGTGAGCTCCACCCGGTCCTCGAGCTTCAGCGCCGCGATGCGCTCGCGCAGGGGCTTATCGCGGCCGCTGCCGGCGATCACCAGGCGCACCTGCAGGCCCCGGTCCCGCAACAGGGCCAAGGCCTCCACGGCCTCCACCTGCCCCTTGGACGGGTGGATGAGGCCCATGAGCACGAAGGTGAACGGACCGCGTTCGCCAAGGCGCAGCTCCGCCGGACGCGCGAGGGCATCGTACTGGGCAAGGCGCAGCACGCCATCATGGATGAGCGCCACGTTGGCGGTATCGCCGGTGTAGCGCCGGATATCGTCCACCACCGCCTTGGAGATGGCCACGAGGCGGTCCGCCGCGCGCAGGGCCCTGCCGTATCCGCGGGCGCCGGCATCGAGGTGCACGCGGTAGTGCCGCTCGGGCATTTCGCGGATGTGCCACACGAGCGGCAGGCCGGTGCGACGGCGAAGGTCCACGAGACCCGGGACGGCGGCGCTGTTGGCATGGATGAGCTGCGCGCCCCAGGAGCGGAGCTGCGCGGCCATCACCGGCATCGCATCGGCGGTGACCTTGGCACGCTTCCGGGCGGCCGCCTCATGCCGCAGGTGCTGCAGGAGCCGATGGTACCAGCGACCGCCATAGTAGCGCTCGGTCATCCATGGCGCCGTGGGGATCACCGCGCTCGGTATGCGCTCGGCCGCGAGCACGTCCTGCAACGGGCCAGCACGCGGCATCAGTACGAACGGCTCCACCTCGCCCCGATCGCGCAGCTCGAGCACGAGGTCGAGCATGCTGCGGTTGGCGCCGTAGAGCTCAGGGTAATGGGAGATGTAGGCGACGCGCAGGGCCATGTCAACGCGCGAAAGTACCCCTGCCCCGCCACGCGGGATCACACCGGGCGCAGGTCGTTCCGGAAGAGCCTCCAGGAGAGGCGGCGCAGCAGGCCGGCCATGCGCGAGCCTTCGCCGAACAGCCGGTCGATCCAGGCCTCGCGCACGCGCACACGGCGTAGCACCCAGGGCTGCACCAGCATCCAGAGTCCGTACCCCACCAGTGCGGTCCTGCCCTTGGCGTTGAGGATGCCCCAGTACAAGCGGCGCGTGCGGATCAGGCGGCGGTCCGCACGGTCCATCGGCACGGAGCGGGCCCAGGCGTCCAGGTGACGGTACAGGAGGTCCTGCGTGGCACGCTTGTCGGTGTTCGCGGTCACCCGGTTGGCCACGTGCACCCCACGCACCACCACGGGCCGTCGCACCTCACCGGCATACAAGCGCGCGCCATGCGCGATGCGCAGGGTGAACGAGGTGTCCTGGTGCAGGCGCAGGTGCTCGGGGAAGGGTTCGCCCAGTCGCTCCACGGCGCTCCGTTTCACGGTCAAGGCATCGTTGCAGAAGTAGCCGAAGCCGCCGTTGCCGCCCAGCAGGCCGTGCAGCAGACGCTCCGGGGGCACCACCTCCCGCACGGTGGAAAGCTCGTCGGTGGGGAACTGCGTGAGGAAGCGTTCGCGCGCATCGGCATCATGGTACTCCACACCGGTGGCACCGTACACACCGTCCGCATCCGGGTGCTGCGCGAACAGCTCACGCTCGCGGTCGAAGCGGTTGGGCAGGAATCGGTCGTCGGCGTCGAGGAACACCACGTAGGGGCACGTGGACATGCGGAAGCCCAGGTTGCGCGAGGCACCGGCACCGTGGTTGCCCCCGTCGGCATGGCGGATCAGCCGGATGCGCGGATCGGTGCCCACCAAGGCCTGGCAGGCGGCAAGGCTGTCGTCCGGGGAGCCGTCCTCCACCAGCACCACTTCCCGCACCTCGGGAAAGGCCAGCACACTGCGTACGGTGCCCTCAATGAAGCGGGCGGCGTTGTACACCGGGATGATCACCGAGATGCGCAGGTCCATCGGGGCTCGAAGGCCTCAAAGGAACGAAGGTCCGGGCTGCCGGGCACGGTCACGCCCCTGTACCGCACCGTCCACATCCGCCTCATGCAGCATGGCGAGGTGATCGCGGCACACGCGTGCCTGGCCGAGATCGAGCCGGAGCAGCGCCCGGAACAGGTCCCGGCGCAACGCGCGGCGTTCCGCAACAGGGTCGGCGTTCGAGCGGGGGTCAGCGAAGCGGAGCTTCACCTCGCGCACGAGGGCCGCGCGGCGTTGGGCGGGACGCATGTCCTCTGCGCGCTCAGCCCGGTCGTGGTGGATCACGGCATCCGGGACCACGCCGAGCCGCAGGCCGTGGTGCTGCACGCGATGCAGGTAGTTGTCGTCCTCGCCGTAGTGGAAGAACGCCGGGTCGAAGCCGCCCACGGTGAGCAGGCAGTGGCGCGTGACGAGCCAGGCCGCCGCATTGACGAAGGCGCAGGGATACACGCGCCCGACCGCGGTGCCCGCCTCCAGGTCGTGCTGAAGCCCGGGGCATTTCGCCGGCGCCGTGTACCGGGCGAACTTGTGGTCCTGCGCATCGCCCGCACCGTTGAGGTGAATGGGGCTGAGGACGCCCAGCTCGGGATGGAGCGAGGCGGTGTGCACCAGCCGTCCGATGGTATCGGGCAGCACCCACGCATCCTGGTTCAGCAGGAACACGTGGTCGGTGCCACGATCGAGCGCCAGCCGGATGCCTAGGTTATTGCCCTGCCCGAAGCCCAGGTTGCGCGGGGCCTGCACCACCTCCACCTCCGGGAACTCCGCGCGCAGCAGGTCGGGGGTGCCATCGGTGGAGCCGTTGTCCACTGCGATCACCGACACGGGATGCACCGACGCCCGAAGGCTGCCGAAACAGCTGTGGAGCCAGCGGGCTCCATTGTAGGTGACGATGATCGCGGTGACCTTCATGCGCGCAGAACCGTTCGGGCGCGATGCAGCAGGCGCGCAAGGGCACGGCCCAAGGCCGTGTGCCCGGCAAGGAGGCGGCGGAGCACCCGGGGATGAAGGTAGGGCCACAGGTGTCGCAGGTAATAGGCCGGAAGCCGGTCCAGATCGGCCTGGGTGCGCGCGCCTGCGTTGCGTTGGGTGGCCTGTGCGGGATGCAGCCGGAAGGTGACCAGAGCCTCATCCACGAAGCCCACCTGACCGTGCCTGAGCACCTTGTACCAATACGCGTAGTCCAACGCCTGGTCCAGCGTGGTGTCGAACGGACCTTCACGCTGGAAGACCCGGCGGTCGAGGAGCACGGCGGTGGGCTCGCCGATCTTGTTCCGTGGCTGCTCAAGGAAGGCCCGGTCGCGCAGGAGCGTTCGGCCCGGCATCACGCCTTCCACCACGTTCACATCGCACCAGGAGCGATGCAGCTCACCGTAGCGCTTCACCCAGCCCGCCGCCTCGGCATCGGCGGGGTCGTGCAGGATCCGGCGGCGGCAATACACCAGGCTCACATCGGCGGCGCTGCGCGCCATGGCCACCATGCGTGCGACGCAGTCGGGTGCGAGCAGGTCGTCCTGGAAGAGGAACTTGATATAGGCGCCCTGGGCGTGGGCCACGCAGTTGTTCCAGTTGGCACCGATGCCCTCCGGACTATGTCGAACCACCCGCACGGGCATGGGCGCCCCGGTGCGCAGACGCTCCACGATGGCGAGGGTGTCGTCGGTGGAGGCATCGTCCGACACCACGAGCTCCATGGCGGGATAGGTCTGCGCGAACGCCGAACGCAGCGCCTCCTCGACGTAGCGCGCCCCATTGTAGGTGGGCATGCAGATGCTCACCAACGGCTGTTCCGTGGTCGTCGTGCTCATCCCTTGCGGCCGAAGATGCGGCCCACCTTGCGCAACGCACGCTGGCGCAGCATGGTCACCAGGGCCGGGGTGCTGAGCTGTTCATCGAGCGGGCGCAGCAGCCGCATGTAGTGCTTGCGCAACGGTGCGAGGAACCGGAGCTGGGGCTTGCCGAAGATGTACGCCACCAGCTCCTCCTGCCGTGTGCGGGTGTCGGTGATCATGCTTCCGGCGCGGACGCGGTACTCGAAGAACACTTCGGGCACGTACCGGAACTCCACGCCCGCCACGGTGCAGCGGAGCCAGAGGTCCCAATCCTCCCAGCCCATGCAGGGCATGTGCTCGTCATAGCCGCCCATGCGCTCCCACAGCGAACGACGGAT
This sequence comes from Flavobacteriales bacterium, assembly GCA_016788485.1. Taxonomy (GTDB): domain Bacteria; phylum Bacteroidota; class Bacteroidia; order Flavobacteriales_F; family PHOS-HE28; genus PHOS-HE28. The sequence continues at coordinate 21,461 of JAEUSV010000132.1, read as the reverse complement.
GCAGGCGCAGGCATCGATGTGGTTCTCCACCAGCAGGCGCCGGAAGTCGGGCGCGCCCACGGTCCAGCGTCCGCTGCGGCCCTCGAAATACTCCGCATCGCCGTACACCACGCCCACGGCAGGCTCTGCATCGAGCACCGCGATCGCGCGCTCCACGAAGACCGGGCGCATGCGGTTGTCCGCGTCGAAGGGGATGATGTAAGGAGCGCTGGCCTTGGCGATGCCGTTGTTGCGGGCCTTGGCAAGCCCCATGTTGGGCTGCTCGATGACGGTGCAGCGGGCGCGGTCGAGCGCAGCGATCACGTCGCGTGTGGCCGGGTCGGTGGAACCGTCATCCACCACGATCACCTCCACGTCGGGCCGCGGCGGGATGCTCGCGAGCGCCTCGGGCAGGTAGGCGCCCAGGTTGTAGCAGGTGATGACGACGGAGACCTTGGGGGGCACTATCGATGACGGATCTGAAGAAAACACCGTGCGATACCACGCAGCAGGTTCGACCCGGGTGCGATGTCAGCGGCCATGGCATCCAGGACCGATGCACGCTTGGCCCGCACCAGCTCCCGGAGATGATGATCGACGTGAGGCAATAGACGGTCGTAGAATTCAAGATAAGCCATCCGCTGCTGCTTCTTGGATCTGCCGGACCAGGCACCATCGCCGACCAAGCGGTAAACGGACATCGTATCCGGCAGGCAGGCGATCCTGCCTCTCGACCCGAGGAAGATGTACAGGGCCAGGTCACCGAAGGGCATCCCCCAGAACCAATCCGGCAGTTCGCTGGTGATGTTCCTGAATACGATACTGCCCGTGGCGATGAAATTGTATTCGGCGAGCAGGTCTTCGACGCGCACGTTCCGAAGGTCGACCCCCTCGGGGATCGCATGCAGCTCCATCCTGCCCTGTTTCAGCAGCATGGCGCGGTGAAAGCACATCACGTGCGCCTCGTTCGCCTGGAGGAAATCGACCTGCTTCTGAAGCTTGAGCGGATCGGTCCAATGGTCATCGCCTTCGCACCAGGCGATGAACGGAGCCTTCGCAGCTCGGAACACGTTCCTGGTGACAAGGCCCCGTTGCTTGGAATACTGGTTCTCTGTTTGGAGGATGGGCTTGAACAGTCCAGGATGCTCCCGCACGTACTGCCGGATGATATCGGCCGTGCCATCGGTCGATGCATCATCATGCACGATGACCTCGATCGGGAAGGTCGTTCGCTGCTGAACGAATCCGTCCAAGGCCTCCCGTATGTATGCTGCATGGTTGTAAGTGATGCAGCAGATGCTCACCAAGGGCTCCCGAGGGCTCAAGACCTAAGGCTCTTCAGGATGAACACAGGACGGTTCCGGAACTCCCCCAGATGATCCTCCCGTACGATGTTACCGGCATCAAGCTCCCGGTACAGCGTTTCCCCCCCTTCTTCCCGCGCTATGCCGATGGCTTCCACGGTCCAATGCCCCGCCACACCGCGACGGAACATCTCGATCATCTCTCCTTTCGTGCCGTTGGGGAAAAGCGGGAACGCATAGTTCGTCTTCCAGCTGAACCCGATCTGGAGGATCAGGTACCGTGTCTTGTCGGCGAAATAGTTCAGGTTCCGGATGATCTCCTCCTTGGCCTGCTCGATCCCGATCGTCGGATCACCGAAGTCATCGCCCACATGGTGCAGTACATTCAGCAGGAGCACGATATCATATGGAGCACCGTTCAGCGGGCCTTTGAAATCGAGATAGCCTTCGACCACCTTGACCGGTTTGCCGAACGCCTGTGCAGCGGACCGCAGGAACTCCGCGTGTTCGGAATTCCCTTCCACCGCCACCACTTCGGCGGCGCCGGCTTCGAGCGATTCGAAGGCGAAATACCCGGTGTTGGCACCAACATCCAGGACCCGCGCACCAGCGAAGGGCACATGGGCCGTGAAATAGGTCATCCGCTCAGCCTCATAGCGGCTGAACCGTTTGTTCAAGCTCACGGGGTCCACCACTTCAGCCAGAAAGTCCGGCATGATCTGGTAGTGGGAGTGCTTCGTGGTGCGGGCATAGAGCTCCCGCAATCGACCGACCTCCGCTTCCAGCGGTCGTCTTCTGTTCTCTGTCATTGTGGAATGAGGTCGGGTCCGCCAGCAACCGACCGGACCACCACTGCGAAAGTAGTGCTCAACGGACCAACGCGGATGAGCGGGACCCGATCCGCTAACTTGGCGCCTGCGCTCCGAAACACCCCGATCATCGCTCGCACATGAACATTCACGGCCGCAAGGTCCTGCTTCGCGCCATTGAGCCTCATGATCTGCCCCTTCTGCATTCCTGGGCCAATGACCCAGAGATCCAGATGGGTCTGGGGGGCTGGCATTTCCCCTCGAGCTCGGAAGACCAGCGCAAGTGGTACTCGTCCTTCGCCTTGTCCTCCAAGGATCAGCGCTTTGCGATCGAAACAGCCGACCACGGCCTGATCGGAACCGCCAACATCGTCGACATCGACTGGAAGAACCGTAATGCGTTCCATGGGCTGATGCTCGGCAACAAGGACATTCGTGGGCGTGGCTATGGACAGGATGCGGTCATGGCCATCATGCGCTACGCCTTCCATGAACTTGGATTGAACCGACTGGACGGATCGATGATCGAATACAACGAGGCTTCGCTGAAGTTGTACCTGGGCAAGTGCGGTTGGAAGGAGGAAGGTCGACAACGGTCGTGGTACTTCAGGCGCGGACGGTATTGGGACCGTCTCTTGGTCGGGGTCACCGCAGCGGATCATTCGTCCCTGCTGGAGGCAGGTGATTATTGGGCCCAATAAGGCACCATGGCATCGGATGATGGACCGAGGACCAGCGCATCCGGCATGCAGGACGACCCGCTGAAAGGCGACCGCGGAGAAGGGGCCTCCCTGAGGCATGCCCTGGCATTTCGGGCGGCCGCCGACCGGAACGCGGCCTTGATGCGGCTCCAGGAACACCTCAAGGAGCATCCCTCGGACGACCTGGTGGCCTCATTGATCGTTCAAGCCTATGGATGGTCGGGCCATGACCAGGAGGCGGCGCGGGCCCTGAACACCATGCTCGCACCGGCGGGCAGGGATGTTCTGGCCGGACTGGAAGCCTGCCTGCCAGGCGCCATGGGCATGCAGGGTGCTTCGGTATCGACGCGCTACATCTGTTTCCCGAACTCCATGGTGCAGAACCTGGGTTTCTGGTCGCATACGGTCACCGACCGGACGGGTTCAGCTCGCAGGGTGATCACGAAGATCATGCACGAGGACCACCTCGGTGCTGAGGTGACCTTCTATGAACGGATATACCCTTCGCACAAGGGAGCGGCCTGGCTTGCCCCTGCCCCACTTGCTATTGAACGACCCGAAGGCACACCGATCGTACTTCTCACGCTCGAGCACATCGAAGGCGCAGTAGCCGATCCGGGCTCGATGGGATCTACGGAGATATCGGCTCTGGTGAACGCGTACAGCTCACTGGGCTCGGTTCCCATACGCTCGGTCGCGGAGGTGCTCCCTCCGCCGGTCACCGAGAACGGGCTCAGTCACGGCTACCTCGCCAAGGCCATGCACGCGTTCCATACGCCTGAAGGCACGCGGACCACTTTGGCGTGGGTCCGGTCCGTCGTTTCCAGCAGGGGCTATCGACCGGAAGTGATCACGGCCGTCGGGGATGCGATAGAGCACTGGACCTCGCGGAACATGCATGCGTGTATCGATCCTTCCTTCCATTACGCTTTCCTGCATGGCGATATGCACCGGCACAACGTGCTGCTGACGGGGGACCGAATGGTGCTGATCGACTGGTCCCGATGCACGACCGGTCCCAAAGGCCTCGACCTTGCGGTGCTCCTGCGTCGAATAGGCCATCAGCGGGTCATGGACCTCGCGATACGGCACGGGGTGATCGACGGGAAGGACATGATCTCCGCCGCCCTGCTTTCCTGGGCACTGATCATCGTGAGCCTCGAGCTCGACCTTCCCCCGATCAAGACGGAGCCATTGAACCACGTGTTCCTACCAGCTGCTGATCTTATTTGCAGCACTTGAGAATCGGGTATCGCGACCAGTTAAATACGCGATGGCCCTCGGTGCATCAAGCATCAAATGAGATCGTATCGATCAAGCATCTGCCTTATATCAGCAATGGAATTGAACATCAATACATCTATGATGGAAAGACCAGGAACAAACTTATCTACACTTTGCCGGTATTCAGGCATATGCGAACGCAGGAAATTAAGCTGAACGCCTCGCTTCGCGAATATCTCCCGGTCGTATAATTCGACCCCGCCTATGGGATTGATGTACCGCCCTGCTCCGAGTTCCGCGCAGATGTGCAGCAACCGCTCCTGTCCTGCGCGCGCGCGTCCGGGATCCACAACTGAGCTCTCGACGATCTGTGTCTGAAGTTCCAAATATGACATCACTTCGCGCAAGGCAGCCACATTGAAGGCTGCGAGATTCAGATCGGTCCGCACCAGCACCCTTTCGATGATAGGCAGCACCACCTCATAATGCGGAGCCTTTCCATACGCATGATGGATCCTGCGAAGCAGTTTCTCCTGCCATTTGTCCGTAACAGATATCTCGATCTCGTTGATCCGACGGTTCTGGCTTGCCCCTACCAAAGGCACGGTGAACAGGGCTGCTGAAGCTCGCTCAAGGATGTTGTTCCGATTCACCCAGCCCTTCTTGATGTAATTCACATCGTCCAAGACCACGAAGCGGTCCGTCGCATGAATAAGCTGGAAATAGCCGATGTAAGGGAACAGGTAAGGCTGCATGATGGCCAGGGTCGGTCCGACCGGCCTTGGATGGATGAGAGCGTCTGCCTCCATGTTCAACACCCTGCGCCCCGATACGCCTGCAGGATGGAGAGAAGCGCATCCGCGATACGAAGGACCTGTTCATCCGTCAGATCGGGATAGAGCGGCAGGCAAAGCACCCTGTTGCTGAGCGATCGACTGACCGGGCAGGACATGCCGCTCACATAGGGCAGCGTGTCCAGCGAAGGGTAGAAATAGCGCCTGCAGTTGATACCGCGTGCGGCCATCTCCTTGAGCACGAGCTCCCGCTCCTGCTCATCGTTCAGGAAGACCGGGTAGTACGCGTGGTTGTACCCCGTTCCTTCCGGTATCCTCGGTCGGGCGACCATCCCGTGCGTCGAACGGTCATAGGCCTCGACGATGGCCCTGCGGCGCTCAAGGATGTACGGCATATGGGGCAGGATGGCCATGCCCATGGCGGCGTGCACCTCGCTCATCTTGGCGTTCATGCCCAAGGCGTAATGCTCGTCACCGATATGACCGAAGCTCCGCAACAGGCGCAACCGGTCATCCGAACCATGCTCATGCAGCACGACAGCGCCCCCCTCCACGGTATGAAAGAGCTTCGTGGCATGAAAGCTGAGCGTGCTGGCATCGCCCCATTGCAGGATGCTCCGGCCTTTCCACGTCACATCGAAGGCATGCGCCGCATCGTAGATCACCTTCAGCCCATGTTTCCTGGCGATGGTATCGATGGCCTCGACATCGCATGGGATGCCGTAGACGTGGGTGGCCAGAATGGCCGTGGTGTCGGGGGTGATGGCCGCCTCGATCAAGGCGGGGTCGATGCAACAGGTATCGCGGTCGACGTCCACGAAGACCGGATCACAGCCTTCCCAGAGGATGGCACTGGTGGTGGCCACGTAACTGTACGGGGTGGTGATCACCTTCCCCTTCACCCCGAGCGCACGAATGGCCAGTTGGATCGCCAGCGTACCATTCGACATCAACCGCAGGTAGGGAACATCGAAACGGTGGCGCAATGCCTCCTCCAGGTCCCGGTGGATGGGGCCGTTGTTCGTGAGCACCGCGGTTCCATAAGCCTTTCCCAGCCAGGCGGAGTACTCCGCAAAAGGCGGAAGGAACGCCTTGGTCACCTGGATCGGAAGCACTGGCGGCCCTTGTGGAGCGGAGGGGGCGGTCACGGCGATCAAGTCCTGTTCTCCCATGGGAATGTATCGAAGGGCGAAACAACACCCAGGAACTCGATGAACTTCTGATAGCTGCCTGGCTCTGCTAAGTTAAGTACAAGCAGGTCGGCCGTCCTGAACTTGAAGTACTCCCTGACCGCGGCATTGTGACGCTCGTAGTGACCGATGGCAATGTCCTTCTGGTACGGCTCCTCCTCAGGGGTCCCCCAGATCCGGAACAGGTTGGCCGCCCAACCTTTCCGCACGTACATCGCATTGCGCAATTGCTCCGCTGTGGGTGGAAGGCCATTGGTGCCCCAGAGCTTGGCATGGAACCTGACCGCCGAATCATACCATTGCTCGGGAGAATCCCTTACCGAAAGAATGAACTTGCTGCCGGGGAAGGCCTGATCCAGTGCCACATACAGGTACGGACAACTGAACGGAACGTCCTGGAATACCTGTGCCGTCCTGCAGTAGTCGATGATCGGATGGAAATCACGCTGGAAATAGTGTTCATCGTACAGTAGTTCCGCCGCACGTTGATCGCCGACCACGTATCCCAGGTCCTGAAAGGCCTTCTGAAGGCTGGTCGTACCGGTCTTGTTCCTTCCAATACAGAAGATCTTGCCTGCCTGGCCGGGACCATGGCCCGGGACCAGTGCCTTATCCTTCCCTGCTCCGGGTTTCAGACCGAAGATCCTATTGAACATGCTCATCTCCAGGTAATGCGCTATTCCTTTGATCGTCATCCAGCATCCGCACCTCCGACCTGCGAACGAAATGGGCCCAGGTGACCTGTTGCGCGGACACTTTCAGCTCCAGCAACCCTTCCACCTTCAGTAATACCCTTCTGTCGGTCGGTCGCCAGATGTTGACCCCGAGGCCATAGTTGCCTGCATTAAGGTCAAGCCTTCCAAGATCGACCCTGAACCGATGCCTTCCTGCGGCGAACTCCTTCTCTGATAGGCCCTCTACTGCTTTGAAGAGCACAAGGGGCACCGTCCCCTGCGTTTGGATGACGAAGGAACATCTTGCCGGCTCCGACAGTTCCAATTCAACCTCCACGACCAGCTCCGCTCCTTGCTGGATATGGGCCTTCGCTCCCTCTCCCGAAACGCCTGGGGTTTCAACGACCGCGACCCGTACACGCGCGCCCTCGCCGAAGGAGGTCTTGAGCGTGGGCGCCAGCGCGATGTAGCGGTTGATCGTCTCCTCCATCGGATCGTCGGGCGAACCGGTCATGCGCCCCTTGTGCATCATGCGGGCACTGGTGCAGAAGCTCGACACCAGGGGCATGCTGTGCGACACGAACACGCACGCGGTGCGCTCCATGATGCTGCGCATCAGGTTGAGGCACTTGAGGGTGAAGGCCAGGTCGCCCACGGCCAGCACCTCATCGAGGAAGAGGATGTCGGGCTCCAGCAGGATGGCCGCCACGGAGAAGCCCAGGCGCACGGTCATGCCCGAGCTGTAGTTGCGCACCGGCGAGTCGATGAACTCGCCCAGTTCGGAGAAGGCGATCACCTCGTCGATCTTGGCGTCCACCTGCGCCTTGCTCACGCCGAGCACCGATGCGTTCACATAGATGTTCTCGCGCCCGGTAAGGATGGGGTTGAACCCCGCCCCCAGGGCGATCAGTGCGCCCACCGTGCCGTGGATCTCGATCCGGCCCTTGTCGGGCTTCACCAGGCCGTTCAACAGGCGCAGGAGCGTGGTCTTGCCAGCGCCATTGTGGCCGAGCAGGCCCAGGCATTCCCCCCGGCGCACCTCGAGGCTCACATCGTCCACCGCCCAGAACTCCTTGGGCCGCAGCGTGGCACTGCGCGGTCGGCCCAGCGCCTCCCCGGTGATGTCGAGGAGGCCGTAACGCAGCGATGTGCCCAGGTCGCGGCAGAACTTCTTGCCCACGCCCTCGGCCCGGATCAGCACTTCACCGGCCATGGCCGCGGGGTTCAATACGTCGAAGGGTGACCATCGTGTGCACGGAGCTGCAATGCTACGCGATCCCGGGCCTAGGCGAAGAGGCCTGCCAGCAGCTTCACCCCGATGGAGACGAGCACCACGGCCAGGCCGATGCGCAGCAGGCGGTGCGACAGGCGGGCCGAGAGCATGGCGCCCAGGATCACGGCGGGCACGGACCCCAGGAGCATGTTGCCCAGCAGGGTGAGGTCGACGTGCCCGAGCATCAGGTGGCCGATGCCGGCGAAGAAGGCCAGCGGTATGGCGTGGACGATGTCGGTGGCGATGAGGCGCGGGGGTGTGAGCCGCAAGGGGTACAGGTAGGCCAGGAACACCGCTCCCAGCGCGCCGGCTCCGATGGAGGTGAGGGTGACGAGCAGGCCGAGCACCGCACCGGCCGCGATGGTGAGGGGCCCTTGGGCGGCCTTGAACGACTCCACCTGGGTGGTGCGTAGGCGCCGGCCCAGGGCATGCAGGCGCTGCTGGAATAGCATGGCCACCGCCGTGATCACCACGGCCACGGCGATCACCGCCTTCGTCAGGTCCATGGCGCCGGCCTCCAGCCCGTAGGCGCTCATCCACCAGAGGGTAAGGCTTGAGGCGGTGAGGCTTCCCAGCCAGAGGCGCTTCACCACGACCCAGTCGATCAGCCCCTTGCTGTGGTGAACGGGGGTGGCGAAAAGCTTGGTGATGGCCGCGAACCAGAGGTCGGTGCCCACGGCCACCATCGGGACGGTGCCGAAGAGGAGCAGCAGCAAGGGGGTCATGAGCGCGCCGCCACCTACACCGGTGAGGCCCACCAGCAGGCCGATGCAGGCCCCGAGCAACCCCAGCCGCCAGTCCATCAGCCCAGGGACTTGATCACCTGCAGGGCCAGCTCCTCGGGCGCATGCTGCAGGGTGTGCAGGTGCACTTCGGGCGCTTCGGGGCGCTCGTAGGCGCTGTCCACCCCGGTGAAGTTGCGCAGCTCGCCTTTGCGGGCCTTCGCGTACAGGCCCTTCACATCGCGCCGTTCGCACTCCTCCAACGGCGTGTCCACGAACACCTCCACGAACTCTCCGGGGGCGAAAAGATCGCGCGCGGCGCGGCGCTCGCTGCGGAAGGGCGAGATGAAGCTGACCAGCACGATGAGGCCCGCGTCGACCATGAGCCGGGCCACCTCCGCCACGCGGCGGATGTTCTCCACGCGGTCCGCCTCGGTGAAGCCCAGGTCGCGGTTGAGCCCGTGGCGCACGTTGTCGCCGTCGAGCAGGTAGGTGTGCCTGCCCTCGGCATGGAGCGCACGTTCCACCAGGTCGGCCACCGTGCTCTTGCCCGAGCCGGAGAGCCCGGTGAACCAGATGCACCGCGGGCGCTGGTGCTTCTGCGCGGCGCGCTCGTCCTTGCCGATGCTCAGCGACTGCCAGTGGATGTTGGAGGCGCGCCGCAGGGCGAAGTCGATCATCCCCGCTCCCACCGTGGCGAAGGTGAGCTTGTCCACCAGGATGAAGCTGCCGAGCGCACGGTCGCGTGTGTAGGGCTCGAAGACCAGGGGCGCGCTGGTGGCGAGGTTCACCACGGCGATCTCGTTCAGGTGGAGCGCCTTGGCGGCCATGTGGGCCCCGGTGTTCACATCCTCGCGGTGCTTGATGGCGGTGATGGTGGCGGTGACCTCCTTGCAGGCCGACTTCAGCAGGTACTGGCGCCCGGGCACCAGGTCGTGCTCATTGAGCCAGAGGAGACGGGCCTCGAACTGGTCGGCCACCTCGGGGGGGGCATCGGCCGCCACGATCACATCGCCACGGCTGGCATCGACCTCCTCGGCGAGGGTGAGGGTGACGGAGTCGCCGCGCACGGCCTCCTTCGCCTGGTCGAAGCCGGAGATGACCGCGCGCACCGAGGTCACCACGCCCGAAGGCAGCACGCGCACGCGGTCGCCCACGCGCACGTGGCCGGCGGCCAGCCTTCCGCTGAAACCGCGGAAATCGAGGTCGGGCCGGTTGACGTACTGGATCGGCATGCGGAACGCGCTCACCCGGTCAGGGGCGCCCAGTTCCACCGTGTCCAGGTGCGCCATCAGCGTGGGGCCGTGGTACCAGGGCATGCGCTCGCTCGGGCGCAGCACGTTGTCGCCGTCGAGGCCCGACACCGGTATCGCCGCGACAGCGATGTCGCCCAGCGTGGCCACGAAGGCCTTGTACTCGTCGACGATGGCGCTGAACACCGGTTCGTCGCAGCCCACCAGGTCCATCTTGTTCACCGCCAGCACGAAGTGGCGGATGCCCATCATGGCGGCGATGCGGCTGTGGCGGCGGGTCTGGGTGAGCACGCCCTTGCGGGCGTCCACGAGGATCACGGCCAGGTCGGCGGTGGAGGCCCCGGTGGCCATGTTGCGGGTGTACTGCTCGTGGCCTGGCGTGTCGGCCACGATGTAGCGGCGCTTGTCGGTGGCGAAGAAGCGGTACGCCACGTCGATCGTGATGCCCTGCTCGCGTTCGGCCTGAAGGCCGTCGACCAGCAGGGCCAGGTCCACCTTGCCGCCCTGGGTGCCGTAACGACGCGAGTCGCTCTCGAGCGCACTGAGCTGATCGTCGAAGATGTTCTTGCTCTCGAAGAGCAGGCGGCCGATCAGCGTGCTCTTGCCGTCGTCCACGCTGCCGCAGGTGATGAAGCGCAGGGTGGACTTGCGCGACTGCTCGTCCAGGAACGCGCCGATGGTGTCCGCGGTGAGGGTGCTCATCAGAAGTAGCCTTCCTGTTTCTTCTTCTCCATGGAGCCCGGCTCGTCGGTATCGATCAGGCGCCCCTGGCGCTCGCTGCTGCGGGCGTTGAAGGTCTCGGCGATCACGGCCTCCAGGGTGTCCGCATCGCTCTCGATGGCGGCGGTGAGCGGCCAGCAGCCGAGCGTCCGGAAGCGCACCCGCTTCATCACGGGCCTCTCCCCGGGCGCGAACGGATAGCGGTCGTCGTCGACCATGATGAGCTGGCCGTTGCGCTCCACCACGGGCCGCTCGGCCGCGAGGTAGAGCGGTACGATCGGGATCCGCTCCCGGTGGATGTAGGTCCAGATGTCCTGCTCCGTCCAGTTGCTGATCGGGAACACACGGATCGACTCCCCTTCGCGGATGCGCGTGTTGTAGAGGTTCCAGAGCTCGGGCCGCTGGGCCTTGGGGTCCCAGCGGTGCCCCACCCCGCGGAACGAGAACACGCGCTCCTTGGCGCGGCTCTTCTCCTCATCGCGGCGGGCGCCACCGAACACCACGTCGAAGCCATGGAGGTCCAGCGCCTGCTTCAGGGCCTGGGTCTTCATCACGTCGGTGTGGTAGTTGCTGCCGTGCGTGAAGGGCCCCACGCCCTCGGCCTTGCCCGCGGGATTCGTATAGGTGAGCAGGCGCATGCCGCTCTCTGCCACCATGCGCTCGCGGTGCGCGTACATGGCCTTGAACTTCCACCCGGTGTCGATGTGGAGCAGCGGGAAGGGAGGAACGGCCGGAAAGAACGCCTTGCGCGCAAGGTGCAGCATCACCGACGAGTCCTTCCCGATGGAGTACATCATCACCGGGTTGCGGGCGCTGGCAACGGCCTCGCGGATGATCTCGATGGCTTCGGCTTCGAGGTGGTCCGTCATGGTCCAGGCTGTGGGTCCGGAACCAGGGTCCCGGGCCTTGTTACGCGTTCAGTTCAAGTGTTCGATGAGGATGGGCATGGTGATGCGGTAGAGCACCCACCCCAGCAGGAGCAGCAACGCGATGCCCGCGACGACCACGAGGTAATAGCCCGCCTGCGGGGCGTCCATGCCGGTGAGCCAGGCGCGCGTGTTGAGGACCAACGGGCTCATGGGGTTCCAGCGGTACACCGCGGCGAACAGGCCGGTGGAGGGAACGGCGAACAGCACGGGCGAGAGGTACATGAGCAGCTGCGCGAGGAGGGGGATGGAGCGGCCCACATCGGAATAGAGCATGCCCACGGGCGTGAGCAGCAGGCCCAGCGAGAGCCCTGCCGTGGCGAGCACCACCAGGCCCGCCGGCACCAGCAGCAGATGCGCATCCGGGCGCACGCCGAAGGCCAGCACGGCCGCCAGCAACAGCAGCAGCTTCACACCGGCGTTCACGAGCACCTTGATGAAGCCGGCGAGCACCACGGCCTCGCGCGGCACGTTGAGCTTGGTGAGCATGGCGCGCGCGGCGTTCACCTGCTGCAGCGGGCTGTTCAAGGCCTCCACGAACACCTGCCAGAGCATGGTGCCGGAGAACACATAGAGCGCGTAGGGCATGCCCGTGTCGGCCAGTTTCACCACGCCGGTGGCGCTCAGGAAGAGCCACAGGGCCGTGCTCACGAGGGGGGTGATGAAGGCCCAGAGGAACCCCAGCACCGAGCCGCGGTACTGCGCGCGCAGGTCGCGTGTGGCGAGGCTCCAGGCCAGCGAACGCGACGCCCCGATGTCGGTGAACATGCCGCGCAGCAGCACCAGGGGATGGTGAAGCTCCGCCTCGGGCGTGTACACGTGCACCGGTGTGCTCTGCTGTGCCTTCACCTCCATGGCCAACACTTGCTGCACCGACCTAGTCCTTGGGCGGGGCCTTGGCTCCGTCCGGAGCGTTGCCCTCGGCGCCGTCCTTCTTGCGGCGCGAACGGCGGCCGGTGTAGCCGTAACCGTAGCCATAGCCGTAACCGCTGCCGTACCCATAGGCGTAACGGTAGCCGTAGCCGTAGTTGGTGTTGTAGTAGTACTTGCTCTTCTTCATCCGCACACCGTTGAGGATGAAGCCGAAGTTGCGCGCCTTGCTGTCGGCGATGGCCTCCATGGCGCTGCGGATGTGGTCGCGGTTGGCGAAGCGGGTGTTCACCACGAACAGGGTGGCGTCCACGTGCTTCATGAGCACCAGCGCGTCGGTGATCAGGCCCACGGGGGGCGTGTCGATGATGATGTAGTCGTAGTGCTGGCGGCCCCGGTCGAGCAGCTCCACCATCTTCTTGCTCAGCACCAGTTCGGAGGCGTTGGGGGGCGTGGGGCCGCTGAGCACCACCTCGAGGTTCTCGATCTGGGTGGACATGATGCAGTCCGCCGGGTCCGCCTTGCCGGCCAGCACCGCGCTGAGGCCCGCCGCGGTGTTCATGTTGAGCGCCTTGGACACCTTGGGCTTGTGCAGGTCGAGCTCCAGCAGCAGCACACGCTTGCCGGCGCGGGCCAGGATGGCGCTCAGGTTCACCGAGCAGAAGGTCTTGCCCTCGTTGGGCCGGTAGCTGGTGAGCATCACCACGCGCCCGGTGTCGGGCAGGGGCAGGTACTCCAGGTTGGTGCGGATGGTGCGGAAGCTCTCGGTGATGGCGCTCTTCGGGTCGCTGTCCACCACCACGTAGTTGTTCTGCGCCTTGTCGCTCTGGATGATCTCGCCGAACACCGCCAGGTGCGTGGCGGCCTTCAGCTGCTCGGCGTTCTCCACCCTGTCGTAGAACATGATGCGGATGAAGACCACGATGAGCGAGAGCAGCACACCGCCGAAGACGAAGGTGTACAGGATCTTGAGCTTGTCAGGCCGCACCACGCCAAGCGTACGCGCCGCCTCGATCACCTTGGTGCCGGGTATGATGCCGGCCTTGGCGATGATGGTGCTGGCGCGCTTCTCGAGCAGGAAGACGTACAACTTCTCGTTCACCTCCACCTTCCGCTTGATGTTGAGCAGGTCGCGCTGGGTCTCGGGGATGCCGCGGATCATGCCCTCGTAATCGGCGATCTGCGCCTCGAGGTCCTCGATCTTGGCCCGCATGGCCGCCTTGGTGTTCTTGATGTAGACGAGCAGGTTCCCACGCACCAGCTGCATGGTGCTGTCGCTGCGCAGGATGCCCGGGTTCACCTCCTTCGCATCGTAGAGGTCCCGGTTCCGCTCCATCTGCATGGCATAGAGGGAGCCCAGGGTACGTTCGAGGTACTCGTCCTCCCTTAACACGTACATGGCCGGCGGCAGCAGCTTTTCCGTCTCGGGCAGCGTGAGCACGTAGTTCTCGAGCTCGGCCAGGCTCTGGATCTGCAGCTCGATGCCGCGCTTCTGGTTGTCGAAGCCCACCATCTCGGAGAAGTAGCGCGTCTCCTCGCGGTTCAGGTTCAGGATCGCCTTGCTCTCCATGTACCGCTGCAGCTCCTCCTCGTGCTGGTCCAGGATGGCGGTCACCTCGTCCAGCTGCCGGTCGATGTACGCCAGCGTCTTGTCGTTGATCTCGTACTCGCTGCGCAGGTTGAACTCGCGGTACTCGGCGCTGAGCGTGTCCAGGAACATCTTGGCGCGCTCGGCGATCTCGTCCTCGCTCTTGATCTCCAGGATGCTGGTATAATCCAGCGCCTCGATGGAGATGCCGGCCGCGTACTTGCTCACCAGCCAGGGCCGGCTGTGCCGCACGAACTGGTAGGTGCTCTCGCTGAGCTTCTCGATGGAACGGGAGGTGAGCAGGGATGAACTGGTGACGGTGAGCAGGAAATCGGGCTCCACCACCTGCTTGTTGAACGGGTACTGCTTGGTGACCACCCCGTTGCCGGGATCGTAGCTGAGCTCGAAGTGGTCCGGATCCACCAGGCGCAGGTCGAACGGCCGTTCGTACAACCGGGGGGTGAGCAGGTCGATCTTCACCGTGAAGGGCAGGGACCCGTACACCTCGCTGGTCTTGAAACGACCGATGATGTAGTAGGACACGTCGAAATCGAGCTTGTTCAAGGCCCGGTCGATCATATCGTAGCTGGTGAGCACCCGCTTCTGGGTCATCAGGTCGCCGTACGCGGCCACGTACCCGATGTCCTTGTACACCTCCTTCTGGTAGTTGTACACATCCTTGTCCTTGAGCAGGATGCGCGTGCTGGCCCCGTACACCTCGGGGATCTTGTAGCTGTACAGGTAGCTGAGGATGGCCGACAGCACGATGGCCACCACCACGAAGTACCAGTTCTTGGAGAAGACCCGGAGGACGTACCTCAGGTCGTTCACATCGATGATCCCCGACTTGGGATTCTGCGCGACTGCCATCTGGATCGAGGGGGACCGGTACCCTTTCACCGCTTCGGGTCAGCGCGAAAGGGCGTCAAATATAGGGATCGCAACGGCCCGTCCCGTCGATCGACCGACCCATCACATCGGCCCGATCGACCGCCTCATCGCCCCGTGGATAAGTTCCATCGGCCCGCAATGGTATACGGGTCATCGGAATTTCTACATTTGTGCCTCAACCTCAGTGCTCCACACCCTATGCGGGTATTCCTACGCCTTCTTATGGTCACCTTGGCCGTGGCCGGTCCGCTATGCGCCGATCTCCTGGCGCAGGGTGGTCCTCCCGTGGGCGGTCCGCCTCCCTGCTGGCCCCCTCCTTGCATTCCCATCGACGGTGGCCTGGGCTTGCTGATCGGGGCCGGTGCCCTGCTGGGCGGCCGCAAGGCCATGGAGCTCCGCCGCGAGCGCAAAGCGGCGCAACACGGATCGTAAGCACCCCTCCCGGTGCTTCCCCGCGACCCCCTCGCCCGTTTCTTCACCTTGGTGGTGGTCATGTACGCCACCTGGTACCTGATCTATGAGCTGGTGATCCACCCTTGGGGACTGCTGGACCGCGCCGTGATCGACAACCTCGCCTGGCTGGCCGGTGGCCTGTTACAGGGCATGGGGTACGACCTGCTCCCCGACCCCGCCTTCGACACCAACCGGTACCTGGGCGTACAGGGCGGCAGCCACCTCTGGATCGGTGATGCCTGCAATGGGCTCGGGCTCTTCGCCGTGTTCGCCATCTTCATGATCGCCTTCCCCGGCCCCCGGCGCCACAAGCCGTGGTTCACCCTCCTCGGCATCGCCAGCGTGCACCTGATCAATGCGCTGCGCATAGCCGCCCTGTGCATCATCACCACCATCGATTACGAGTGGCTCACCTTCAACCACGACTACACCTTCTACGTGGTGGTGTACGGCTGGGTGATCGGCCTGTGGGTGTGGTGGCTGGTGCGTTTCGCCAGGGGGAACAAGCCCGCACCGGCCGCATGACCGCGCGCGTGTGGGTCGGCGTGGCGCTCCTGCTGTGCCTGGGCGTGGCCTTGGGCAGCCTGCGCGAGTTCGTGTTCATCAACCTCAACTACCAGGTGGCGCACGCCGCCGGGCAGACCCCCTGGAGCTACGCCCACAGCGCCATGCAGCGCCTGCTCGTGGGCTGGTCGCTCGGCGACCTGTTGCGGTTGAAATGGGCCATGGCCCTGTGCTTCGTGGCCCTCATGGGCTCCCTCACCTTCCTCACCGCGCGCCTGCTCTTCGGCCGCCGCCTCGACCGCACGGTGGTCGCGGGTTACCTGGCCATCGGAACCCTGTCGCTGCTGCTCCACCTGCTGGGCGGCCGCCTACCCTTCACCGCCAGCGCCGGCGTGAAGCTGCTGCACCTGCTGCAGTACCCCATGCCGCTGCTGGTGCTGGTGGTGGCGCGCTTCATGCCGGGGGAGCGGGCGTAAGGCCTAGGTCCGCTCAGGTTCCTTCCCCACCTTTGCACGTCACCCGATCCCATCATGTCCACCATCATCGATACCACGCGCGACACCGCCATCTTCGACCTCATCGACAAGGAACGCTGGCGCCAGACCAAGGGCCTGGAGCTGATCGCGAGCGAGAACTACGTGAGCGAACAGGTGATGGAGGCCATGGGCTCGGTGCTCACCAACAAGTACGCCGAGGGGCTGCCGCACAAGCGCTACTACGGCGGCTGCGAGTTCGTGGACGAGGTGGAGGACCTGGCCATCGCCCGGGTGAAGCAGCTCTTCGGGGCGGCGTGGGCCAACGTGCAGCCGCACAGTGGCGCGCAGGCCAACGCGGCCGTGATGCTGGCGGCGCTCAAGCCCGGCGACACGATCCTGGGCTTCGACCTCAGCCATGGCGGCCACCTCACCCACGGCAGCCCGGTGAACTTCAGCGGCAAGCTGTACCGCGCCACCTTCTATGGGGTGGAACAGGGCACCGGCCGGGTGGACATGAACAAGGTGCGCGAGAAGGCGCTTGCCGAGCGTCCGAAGCTGATCATCTGCGGGGCCAGCGCGTACAGCCGCGACTGGGACTACGCCACCTTCCGCGCCATCGCCGATGAGGTGGGCGCCGTGCTGCTGGCCGACGTGAGCCACCCGGCGGGCCTGATCGCCGCCAAGCTGCTCAACGATCCCCTTCCCCACTGCCACATCGTGACCACCACCACGCACAAGACCCTGCGCGGCCCGCGTGGTGGCCTGATCATGGTGGGCAGCGACGGACCGAACCCCTGGGGCATCACCACCCCCAAGGGCGAGGTGCGCAGCCTGGGCAGCGTGCTCGATGGGGCGGTGTTCCCCGGCACGCAGGGCGGGCCGCTGGAGCATGTGATCGCCGCCAAGGCCGTGGCCTTCGGCGAGGCGCTCGCTCCGGGATTCCGCACCTATGGTGAGCAGGTCATCGCCAACGCCAAGGCCATGGCCCAGGCCTTCGTGGAGAAGGGCTACCACGTGGTGAGCGGCGGCACCGACAACCACTGCATGCTCATCGACCTGCGCAGCAAGAACATCACCGGCAAGGAGGCCGAACGTGTGCTGGGCGTGGCCGACATCACCGTGAACAAGAACATGGTGCCCTTCGACACGCAGAGCCCCTTCGTCACCAGCGGCATCCGCATCGGCACCCCTGCGGTGACCACCCGTGGCCTGAAGGAGACCGAGTGCCGCCAGGTGGTGGAGCTCATCGACCGCGCCCTCAGCCATCCCAACGACGAGAGCGAGCTCAACCGCGTGCGCTTCCAGGTGAACGGCATGATGCGCCTGAAGCCCCTCTATGGCTGGAACGTGAAGAGCTGATGGAAGGTCCTTTCCGTTCCAAGGTCCACCTGCGCTGGGCGGACATCGACGCCAACTTCCACCTGCGCCACAGCGTGTACTACGACCTGTGCGCCCAGCAACGCATGGAGGCCATGGAACGCGTGGGCATCACCATGGCCACCATGAAGGAGCTGCACATCGGCCCGGTGATCTTCCGGGAGGAGTGCCGTTTCCGGCGCGAGATCCACCTGCATGACGAGGTCCACATCGACCTGGCCGTCCAGGGGCTCTCGCACGACCACGGGCGCTTCGCCTTCCGGCATCGCATCGCCAAGGCCGATGGCACCCATTGCGCCACGCTCGCGGTGGAAGGCGCCTGGATCGATACCAAGGTGCGCAAGCTGTGCGCTCCGCCGCCCATGACGAGCGATGCGCTCGACCACATGCCCCGCACCGAGGACTTCGCCTGGATCGAATGACCATGAGGCCGCTTGTCGCCCTTCTACCGCTCGCCTTCCTCACCCTTGCCGGCCCGACCACGGCCCAGGTACCCCCTGCCCCGTCCCCCCAGGGCTCCTGGTTCGTGTACTGGGGCTACAACCGCTCCGGCTACAGCTGGAGCAACATCCATTTCAACGGTCCCGATTACGACTTCACCCTGCGGCACGTGGAGGCGAAGGACCGGCCGTCCGCCTTCTCGCTCGACAACTATTTCAACCCGAAGAACATCTGGCTGCCCCAGTACAACTACCGCATCGGCTTCTTCTTGCACGAACGGTGGAGCCTGTCGCTGGGCCTCGACCACATGAAGTACGTGATGGTGCAGGACCAGGCCGTGCACATGGACGGCTGGATCGGCGACACGCGTTCGCACGATTTCGCCGTGGCCGAAGGCGGTCATGAGGTGGTGCTCACCGAGGACTTCCTCACCTACGAGCATACGGACGGGCTCAACCTGCTCTGTTTCGACATGGACCATTACGATCCGCTCTGGGCCAGCCGCAGCGGGCGCCAGCGTTTGCACGTGTTCGAGGGGGCGCACCTCGGCATGCTGATCCCCCGCAGCGACGTGAGGCTCTTCGGCGAAGGCATGAACAACGCGTTCCATGTGGCGGGTGTGGGCGTGGGCGCCCAGCTCGGCGTGCACTTCACCTTCTGCGAGCACCTGTTCCTGCGCGGCACGGCTCGCGGCAGCTGGATCGACCTGCCCAGCGTGCTCACCACCGGTACCGCCGAGGACCGGGCCAATCAGCACTTCTGGGCCTACCAGGGCAGCATCGTGTTCGGCGGACAGTTCAAGCTGGGTGGCAGGAAGAAGGACGCGCCGTCCGCCCAGTGAGCACTGGCACCGAGCTGGCCGTAGGAGGAACGCCTAACTTGTCGTCATGTCCGGAACGTCCCATTGGATGATCGGCCTGCTCGCGCTCGCAGTGATCGGGGCCGGTTGCACCCGGGAACAGGGCGATGCCAGGCGCTACACGCTTGACGACCCCATCATCCTGCGGGTCGACACCCGATGCGTTCACCTGCCGAACGTGTTCACCCCGAACGGTGATGGCATCAACGACAAGCTGTCCCCGGTCGGTTCCAATGTGGCCGCGCTGAGGTTCGAGGTCCGTACGATGAACGATGAGCTGGTGCATGCGTCGACGGAGCCCTTCAACAATGCGTGGGATGGTACCATGAACGGCGCGCCTCTCCCCAATGGCCCCTATCGGGCGAAGCTCGAGGTGCATACCTGGGACAGCCGATGGCTGCGGACCGAAGCCACCGTGTTCAAGGCCGGTGATCCGCTCAACACGTGCTTCACCAATGATGTCGCCCCCTTCATGGGCGACATGATCGACCCACGCCTTTGTGGCGCCACGTACCCGGGTAACGACCGCTTCTGCCAGTAAGCCTTGCGCATCACCGCGATGACCACCGCGGTCGCATGGTCATTCGGGCCTCGTCCTCGTTCAGGAACACGGCATAGCACGCGATGAAGGCGAAGCCCATCTCGGGGATCCCCATCCACAGCGCCGTGCCCAGGTGGAACAGCACGCCGAAGGCCAGCAGCGGCAGCCGGGTGGCGCGGAACCACACCGCCACCGGGAAGATGAACTGGAAGGCCAGCAGCGCCCAGGTGATGGCGGCGGATAGCCACGGCACATGGGCCAGGAAGGCCGGCCCGAACTGCGGGTCGGAGGCCACGATGCCCACCGCCGTCCCGCCTGTCCAGCTCGTTCCACCGAGCTTGTGCAGACCGGTCACCAGGTAGGTGAAGGCCAGCTGCACGCGGATGGCATGGAACGCGAGCTGGCCCGCCCCTTCCGCCAGCCGCGCGCTGGGCGCGCTACGCAGCAGCACCATCCAAAGCAGCACATTGTCCATGAGCAACAGCCCGCCGCACGAGGCCAGCCACGCCCGCTGCACCAGGCTCGCGAAGAGCATCCAGGTGAGGAAGGCCATCCACACGGGTTGTTCGCGCCACAGGCCGTACACTGCGAAGGCCATGAGCAGGATAACGGCGAGCACGGCCGCTTCGCCGGGCAGCCAGGTGCCGAAGGCGTTCACGAGGAGCCCTGAAGGACCGGGAACAGGCAGGGACCGACCGACCGGATGCTCCCACAGCCATTCGGCCGCGGGCAGGGCGCTCAGCAGGTAACCCAGCAGCCACAGGTGCACCGCGCGCTGGAAGAGGCGGATGGTGGCGGGGTTCATGGCTTGGCAGGCTTGACGAACACGATGGGCACCACGCGTTCGGTACGTTCCCAAGGCCGGTGGTCGTCGGTGACGCAACGTTGTACCGCGCGGAACCTCAGCCCGGGCACCTCCCGCCCGATGTCGCGCACCATGGCCCGCATGGCCTGCTCCATCAAGGGCTCCACGTACAGCGTATCGCCGAAGGGCCGCGCGCCGTCGAGGTAGGCGGCGATGTTGCGGTGCATGCGCGTCACCAGGTAATGGTCCTGCGAAGCGTCCAGCGCGCGCCAGTCCGCCGCTCCGAGCCCCACCTGCAGCGTGCACGAGCAGCGCGGCGGATCGGGCGCGAAGAGGTCCCAGCCCTGGTGGAACAGCGGCCTTACGTAGGTCACCGACCAGAAGTGGAGGCGGTCGGGCACCCACCGCCGGGGAAAGGTGTAGCAGGCCAGCAGCGCGAAATGCACCGCCAGCAGGGCGCCGATCACCAGGGCCCGTCGTGTCCGCATGGCAGCGTGAAGATGCGAACTGACATCGGTCGGGCGGGGAAGTCCGCAGGACATGCACCTTTGCGCCGATGAAGTCCCCCGCCAACGACCCCGCGCTGCGCACCTGGGCCGACGTGCCCGCCGGCAGCGATTTCCCGATCCAGAACCTGCCCCTCGGCATCTTCAGCACCGCTGATCGCAATGCACGTACCGCCACCCGCATCGGCGACACCGTGGTGGACCTGGCCGTGTTGGCCGACGCCGGCCTGCTGAACGAGCTTGGCATCGACCTGGCCTGCCTCAAGGCCGGCGTGCTCAACCCGCTCATGCGCCACGGGCGCGGCGGCGTGCGTGCCCTGCGCGAGCGCCTGAGCCAGCTGCTGCGACACGACAATGCCACCCTGCGCGACAACACCACCCTTCGCGACAAGGCCTTGGTGCCCGCCGCACAGGCGGTGATGCACCTCCCCTGCCACATAGGCGACTACACCGACTTCTACAGCAGCCGCCAGCACGCCTACAACGTGGGCTGTATGTTCCGCGACCCCGCCAACGCGCTGCTGCCCAACTGGCTGCACCTGCCCGTGGGCTACCACGGCCGCGCCAGCAGCATCGTGGTG
>JAEUSV010000009.1 GCA_016788485.1 Flavobacteriales bacterium | reverse complement strand
CGAGGGCAACTACAGCGATGCCCACATGTTCCCCGTGACCTACCGCGCGCTCGGCATCGGCAAGCTGGTGGGCATGCCCGTGCCCGGCACCGGCACCGCCGTGTGGTGGGAGGGCCTGCAGAACGGCATGTGGTTCGGCATTCCGCAGGTGGGCATGGTGGACACCAACGGCAACTACCTCGAGAACCAGCAGCTCGACCCCGATGTGCGCCAGCCCCTGGAACCCGGCATCGTGAGCCAGGGCCGCGACCAGCAGCTGGAGGCGGCGGTGAAGTTGTTGCTGGGGCAATGATCTGAACGCCTGCGGTGATGAACCTGCCGCCTGCACCTTCGGACAGCGGTGCCTTGGACATCACCCAACTCCTTCTCACGGGGCAACATCCCGTGCTCAGGATCGGAACATCCCTGGATGCACTGGGACCATTCCTGTTGTGGAGCTCCTCGGGAACGCATCCGAACGGGACACCGCTCGGGGGCGATGTTGCGCTCGATGGCCTGCGCTTCTGCATCGGCCTCGATGAGCGGGCCTGTCTGTCATATTGGGTGTTGAAGCGGAGCCTGCAGGACCGTTCGCTCCTGCTCCATGCGGCGGGCCGGAAGATCGTGCTCGATGACGTGGACGCCTTCGGCCTCCTGAGGGAGCTGGAGGAACTACGCCTGCCTTACGTGCGGGAGATCTGGCGGAACAGCGTGTGCGTGATCACCATCCTGCAGAGCGGCGTTTCCATCACCTTCGACCTTGAACCGGTAGGCAACGTGGGCTTCGGCGCCCTCCAACTGGACCAACAACCCTTGTATCTCGGGGGCGATGTCTACCAAAGGTCCCGCTTCGATCGATGACCTTTGAACGGGACGGTCAAAGCTCCCCTGCCTCCGCGATCAGCTCGGCCACGTCCTTCACCACGATCTCGCCCTCCTTGTTGAAGTGCTTCACGCCGTCGGTGAGCATGGTGTTGCAGAAGGGGCAGCCCGCGGCGATCACGTTGGGGGCGGTGGCCAGGGCGTCCTCGGTGCGCTCGATGTTCACCTCCTTGTTGCCGGGCTCGGCCTCCTTGAACATCTGGGCGCCACCGGCACCGCAGCACAGGCCGTTCTTGCGGCTGTTCTTCATCTCCACCAGCGCGGCGTCGAGCTTCAGCAGCACCTCGCGCGGCGCCTCGTACTCGCCGTTTCCGCGGCCCAGGTAGCAGGGGTCGTGGAAGGTGATGCGCTTGCCCTTGAAGTCGCCGCCCTCCACCTTGATGCGCCCTTCCTTCAGCAGTGCGTTGATGAACTGCGTGTGGTGCATCACCTCGTAGCTGCCGCCCAGCGCCGGGTACTCGTTCTTCAAGGTGTTGAAGCAGTGCGGGCAGGCGGTGACGATGCGCTTCACCTCATAGCCGTTCAGCACGGCGATGTTGGTCTGCGCCTGCATCTGGAACAGGAACTCGTTGCCGGCGCGGCGCGCGGGATCGCCCGTGCAGCTCTCCTCCGTGCCCAGCACGGCGAACTTCACCTTCGCGGCGTTCAGGATGCGCACGAAGGCCTTGGTGATCTTGCGGGCGCGGTCGTCGAAGCTGCCGGCGCAGCCCACCCAGAACAGCACTTCCGGCGTTTCGCCGCTGGCCATGAAGTCGGCCATGGTTCGGACACGGAGCGATTCGATCATTGGTCAAGGAGGTAGTGCTCGGTTGTCAGTTTTCAGTTGTCCGTTGCCAGTGGTCAGTGTTCAGGATAGCTACCGTCCTGCGCCTCATCCAGCTCATCGCTCCCACGGACCTCGGCCGGAGCTTCGGTAAAGATGGGGCCCTCGTCACTTCCATATGCGGCCATGGGCTCGGAAATGTTCGGATCGCCTGCCAGCCTCCGAAGGTGGTTCATGTAGCCGTTCAGCACCCGGATGGCCTCTTCGCAGAGCGCCCAATGCTGCTTCAGCACGGCGGCATCCAGAAAGCCTTCGTCGAACGCCACCGACAGATGATCCATCGTTTCATAAAGGGAACCCTTGGCATTGCGGCAAAAGCGCAGGTTGTCCTTCTCGTAGTAACGACCGAAGCCCTCGGCGATGTTCGCGCAGGCACTGCGGCTCGACCGAACGACCTGGTCCACAAGCCTGAAGCGCTCTTCAGCAGGCCAATTCCTCACCAGCCCGGAAATGGCCTTGCGCACCACGCGCGCCTTCTGCCAGGCCCACAATTCGGTGAATGACCGGATGGATGTGTTGCTCATGGCTCCGGTCCTGTTCAGCTTTCCATCCCCACCGTCTGACAACTGACAACCGACCACGGCCTTTTCAATCCTGGAATACCTGTACAGTAGCGCTCCGCTCCACCAGATCGGTGAAGTGGCCCTCGTAGCGCGTGGCGCGCACCTCGCGGTCGTCGATCCAGTGGTAGTTGCCGCCGCGGGGCTTGCCCATGAGCATGCCGTGGTACTTGAAGCCGTGCTTGTCGAGCCACTGCTCCGTCACCAGGCGGTGCTCCTCGGTGCGGCTGGTGAAGAAGGTGATGATGTGGCCCTCGTCGAACCAGGCGTTCAGCTTGGCGAGCGCCTCCGGGAACACCTCCGCATCGGCCATGCGCTCGGGCTCCTCGTTGGGGATGTCCTCGCAGATGGTGCCGTCGATGTCGATGAGGAAATTCTTGATGTGCGGCGGGAGCTTGGGGCTCACGCGCTTCCCGTTCTCGGTGGTCTCGATCAGCTGGGCCATGGCGTTGGGGATCGTTCTCGACGGTGCTCGAACTGACAACTACAGGCTCATTCCGTCTCCGCCCACTTCAAGCGGTCGCTCTGGGCCATCTGCCAGGGCGCGCCGTTGTTCTCCACGTTGGTGATCATGCTGGCCAGTGCGGGCGGCACCTTGCTCTCCTCCATCACCAGGTAGCGGCGCAGGTCCATGATGATGCCCACGGGGTCGATGTTCACCGGGCAGACCTCCGCACAGGCGTTGCAGGTGGTGCAGGCCCAGAGCTCCTCCTCGGTGATGTAGCTGCCGAGCAGGGCCTTGCCATCGTCCTCCCACTTGCCCTTCGCATCGATGCTGCGGCCCACCTCCTCCAGGCGGTCGCGGGTGTCCATCATGATCTTGCGGGGGCTCAGCAGCTTGCCGGTCCGGTTCGCGGGGCACTCGCTGGTGCAGCGGCCGCACTCGGTGCAGGTGTAGGCGTCGAGCAGCTGCTTCCACGTGAGGTCGGTGACGTCCTTGGCGCCGAAGCGCTCGGGCAGCTCGGCCCCGGCCAGGACGCGCGGCGGGTTGGGCGCGGGCGGCGGCACCGAGGGGTCCATCATGCTCTTCACCTCGCCCATCACACGCTCCATGTTCTTCAGCTCGGTCTTGGGCCGCAGGTTGCTGAAGTAGGTGTTGGGAAAGGCGAGCAGGATGTGGAAGTGCTTGCTGTAAGGCAGGTAGTTGAGGAAGGCGAGGATGCCGATGATGTGGAACCACCACATGCCGCGCTCGACCGCCACAAGCCCACCATCGCTGATGCCGGCCAGCAGCGGGGCCAGCATGCCGCTCACGGGGAAGGTACCGGCCTGCGTGTAGTGCTCCGCACCGCGCTGCTGCAGCAGCAGGTCCGCGGCGTTCATGGTGAGGAAGGCGCCCATCAGCAGCACCTCGGTGACCAGGATGAGGTTGGCGTCGGTGCGCGGCCAGCCGTCGAGGTCCTTCATCACGAAGCGCTTGAGCTTGATGAGGTTGCGGCGCACCAGGAAGACCAGGCAGCTCACCAGCACGGCCAGCGCGAGCCACTCGAAGCTGCCGATGAGCACGTTGTAGAGGCCGCCCAGGAAGCTGAACACGCGGTGTGTGCCGAAGATGCCGTCGATGAGGATCTCGAGCACCTCGATGTTGATGATGACGAAGCCGACGTAGACGAAGAAGTGCAGCACTGCGGCCACGGGCCGCGTGCCCATCTTGCCCTGGCCCAGGGCCACGCGCGCCATGGTGGCCCAGCGCTCGGCGGAGCGGTCGCTGCGGTCCTCATCACGCCCCAGGCCGATGTTCCGCTTCACGCGGCCCACGTTGCGGGCGAACCACCAGGCCGCAGCGCCCAGCAGGAGGAGGAAGACGATGTTGCCGATGCCCATCTACTTGGCGCCTTGTTGCTGCATGCTCCGCTGGATGCGCTCGATGTCCGAGTCGCTGAGCTTGGGCAGCTTGTCCTTCTTGCCGAAAACGCTGAAGTAGCGGTTCGGGTTCACACGCAGGTCCTCCAGCAGCAGGTCGAGCTCGCGGCTGGCGGCCTCCAGGTTGTGGTAGAGGCTGTCGTTGGTGACGAGCTGGCCCAGGGTGCCCTCGCCGCTGTTGATCTTGGTGAGGGTACCGCGCAGCTCGGCGCTGGTGGCGCTCAGGTCCTTCATCACCTTCTGCAGGTCGCCGCTGGCGAGGGCGGCGGTGAGGGAATCGACGTTGGCGAAGATGCTGTTGAGGCGGCCCTGGTTCGCGGCCAGCGTGTTGCTGATGCGCGTGAGGTTGTCCATGGCCTGCTTCAGGTTCTCGCTCTCCGCGGCCAGCAGGGCGTCCAGGCGCTGGGCGGTCTGCTTCACGCTGGTCATGGTGCTGTGCAGGTCGGCGAAGCTGGCGTCGAGGTGGCCGCGGGCGTCCTTGTTCAGGATCCCCTGCACGGCGTTGAGCACGCTGTCCACGCTGGCGATCATGGCCTCGGCCTTGCGTTTCAGCGGGTCGATCTGCTGGTTCACGCTCTCAGTGAGGCTGAGCTGGGCGTCGCCCACGAGCGTATCGCCGGCCTGGGCCAGCACGCTGCTGTCGCCCAGCACGATCTGCGCGGCCCGGGTGAACAGGTCGGCGCTGTACAGCTCCAGCCGCGTGTCCTTGGGCAGCTTCAGCTGGTCGTTGTCGATCTGGAAAGTGACGGCGATGCGGCCGCTGCCATCGGGCATCAGGCGCGTGCCCACCACCTGCCCCACCTTGTAGCCGTGGAAGAAGAGCGGGCTGCTGGGGGTGATGCCCGCCACGTCGTTGTACACGGCGTGGTACAGGTTCCGCTTCTGGAACAGGTCGAGGCCCTTCAGGTAGTTGATGCCGAAGACGAGGAGGGCGATACCGCCCAGCATCATCCCCGCAATGGTGTACTCGCGCTTGATCTTCACGAAGGGCTGGCTAGTGCTGCTGCGCTAAGGTAACGGCCTTCTGCAGATCGATCCGTTCGCCGTTGTGGTAGGCCACGATGAAGGCGCCGTCGTACCCTTTCTCCCGGCATTTCGCCTGCACCTCGCGGGCCTTGGCGAGGGAGGTCTCGTCGCCCACCTGGTACTTGAACAGGCCGCCGCCCTCGAGCTCGCGCACGCCCTCCAGCCCGTTGAAGTTCTTCGGCTTGGAGGGGTCGATGCGCTTGCTGCTGGTCACGATCTGCACGCGGAAGCGCACCCCGCTGTCGGCCGGGGGCTTCGGCGTGCCGGGGTCCTTCACCACCACGGCGGTGCTGTCCGGGCGCACGGGCGCCGGTGTCACGTCCACGTCGGTGCCCTCAAGCTGGTCCTTGTACTCCTTGAAGGCGCGGTAGATCGCGCTGGCCAGGTAGTCCTGCCCCTTCTCGCTCTGCAGGAAGTCCTCCTCGTCGGCGTTGGTGAGGAAGCCGAGCTCCACGAGCACGCTGGGCATGGTGGTGTAGCTGATCACCAGGAAGCCGGCCTGCTTCACCCCGCGGTCCACCCGGCCCACACGGTCCTTGAACTGCTTCTGGATCAGGGAGCTGAGCAGCAGGCTGTGGTCGAGGTAGGCGTTCTGCCGCAGGCTCAGGGCGATCATGCTCTCGGGGTCCTTGGGGTCGTAGCCGTCGTACTTCAGCTCGTGCCCCTCCTCCAGCAGGATGGCCTCGTTCTCGCGCTGGGCCACGCGCATGTTGGCCTCGGTCTTGTGCAGGCCCATCACGTAGGTCTCGCAGCCGTGCGGGTCCTTGTTGTCGTTGGCGTTGAGGTGGATGCTGATGAAGACGTCGGCCTTGGCGCGGTTGGCGATGGCGCAGCGCTCCTTGAGTTCGATGAAGCGGTCGTCCTCGCGGGTGTAGATGACCTTGGTGCCGGGCAGGCCCTCGGTCATGTACCTGCCCAGCAGGCGGGTCACGTTGAGGGCGATGTGCTTCTCGGTGGTCTTGTAGCGGCCGGTGCCGAGGTTGCCGGGGTCCTTGCCGCCATGGCCGGCGTCGAGGCACACCACATCGATCTTGTTGGGGTCGCCGCCGGGGGGAAGGCCCGTGTTCGGCATGGAAAATGAGGGCAGGGCCGCCATTGCCGCCACGCAGGCGGCCAGCAGGGTGCTGTCCAAGGTCCTCATCACGCCGTTCACCGCAGGGCGATCCGTTACTTTCGCGGCCCTCATGGGGGCCATGTGCGGCATCCGTCCTGCCGGGCGCGAAACTAGGCGGGTCCACCCCCCGGGGTCGGCCGCGCCGGTCGCAGTTTTCCTCACGTTCATGTGGATGTTGGCGGGGGGAACGGCCGGCGCCCAGGGCATCGGTTCCAAGGTGACGGCCAGCGCGCGCGACAGTTCCTCCTACGATGCCGCCACGCAAAAGGCGTACCTCTATGGGGCGGCCACGGTGACCTACGAGGACATCGTGCTCACGGCCGAGCGCATCGTGTACGACATGAAGAACGGCGAGGTGCAGGCCTTTGGTGCCCCCGACAGCACCGGCGCCGTGGTGGGCCACCCCGAGTTCAAGCAGGGCGACCACGTGGTGAACGCCGACTCCATCCGCTACAACTTCCAGAGCACCAAGGCCTACATCCACCGGGTGCGCACCCAGGAGGGGGAGCTGTTCGCCCTGTCGCGCATGAGCAAGCTGCAGCCCGACGGCGAGATCCACAGCAAGGGCGGCATGCTCACCACCTGCGACCGCCCCCGCCCCCACTACCACTTCGCGGTGAGCCGCATGATGGTGGTCCCCGACGACAAGATCGTGATCGGCCCGGCCCTCATGAAGTTCGGCAAGGTGCCCGCGCCCCTGGCCGTGCCCTTCGCCTTCTACCCCACCAAGGAGCACGGGGCCGCCGGCGTGCTCATCCCCACCTGGGGCGCCAGCGACGACCTCGGCTTCTTCCTGCTCAACGGCGGCTTCTACCTGCCCCTGAGCGACCGGGCCGACCTGAGCCTCACGGGCGACATCTACAGCAAGGGCAGCTGGGGCCTGCGCGCCCAGAGCCGCTACCGTTCGCGCTACCGCTTCAGCGGCAACCTCGAGCTCAGCCGCAACACCCTGCTGCAGGGGGTGCCCGAAACGCCCGGCTACAGCCGCCAGGACAACTTCTTCGTGCGCTGGAACCACACCATGGACGCCCGCGCCAGCCTCACCGACCGCTTCAGCGCCGCCGTCAACTTCGGCTCCAGCCAGGCCTTCACCAACACCCTCAACAGCAGCAACCTCGACTACCTCAGCAACACGTTCCAGAGCAACGTGCAGTGGAGCCACCTCTTCCCCCGCAGCCCCTTCAACATGGCGGTGGCCATGCGGCACTCCCAGAACACGCAGACCAAGGTGTTCGAGATCACCATCCCCTCCCTCTCGCTCAACATGCAGCGCATCTACCCCGGGCAGCTGCTGCGCGGCGAGGCGGCCACCGGCCCGCACTGGAGCGACCAGATCGGCGTGAGCTACGCCCTCAACTTCGACAACCGCCTCACCACCACCGAGGAGCAGATCTACCTGGGCAACCTGAGCACCTTGTGGGGGCAGATGCGCAACGGCGTGCGCCAGAGCGGGGCCGTGAACACCTCGTTGAAGGCCGGCCCGCTCTCCGTGAACCCTGAATGGAGCTTCACCACGCGCACCTACTTCGAGCGGCTCGAGAAGCGCTACGACCCCGTGGCCGACACGGTGATCACCGACACCGTGAACGGCTTCTACAACACGCTCGATTGGCGGCTGGGGGCCACGGCCACCACCAAGCTCTACGGCATGTACCAGTTCCGGGGGGCGGGGCTGCGCGCCATCCGCCACGTGATCACCCCCAGCGCCAGCGTGGTGTACCAGCCCGACCAGAGCACCCTGGAGACAGGCCCCTACGGCACGGGCGGCGCCGAGGCCACCTACAACCCCTACGCCCTGGGCATCTACGGCTCGCCCCCCGCCAACGAGAGCGGCATCGTGAACCTGGGCCTGATCCAGAGCCTGGAGGCCAAGGTGCGTGAGGGGCGCAAGGCCCGCGGCGACTCGCTCAACAGCGACGGGCCCACCTACAAGAAGGTGCGCCTGCTCGACTTCGTGGGGGTGAACGCGGCCTACGACTGGATGCGCGACAGCCTCAACTGGTCGCCCATCAGCAGCTCGCTGCGCACCAGCATCCTCGACAAGGTCAACATCAACCTCACCGGCCTCTGGGACACCTACGGCACCAACGCCAGCGGCCAGCGCATCGAGGCCAGCGCGCAGAGCACCAGCGGCCGTTGGGCGCGGCTCACCGGCTTCAACATCGCCACCGGCTTCGAGTTCCGCAGCCGCAAGTACGGCACGCCCGTGGTGCAGGCCGCCACCAACGCCCAGCAGGTGGTGGAGGAGACCGACCCCGCCAAGGGCGCCCGCAGCGACTTCAGCCTGCCGTGGCGCGTGGCCGTGAACCACAGCTTCACCGCCAGCCGCACCTGGCGCGGGGCGGAGTACGACGAGACCACCCAGAACAGCCTGCTCTTCAACGGCGACCTCACCGTGTTCAAGTACTGGCGCCTGGGCTTCAACAGCGGCTACGACATCGAGAACGGCGCGTGGACGCCCACCACCCTCAACCTCTACTGGGACCTGCACTGCTGGGAGTTCAACGCCAGCTGGATCCCCAACGGCTTCCGCCAGAGCATCAGCCTGCGCGTGAACGTGAAGGCCAGCATCCTGCGCGACCTGAAGGTGGACCAGCGCGTGCCCGTGGGCGGCGCGGGGGGCAGGGTGCTGCGGTAGCCCCCGCCTGACCCGTATACCGTTCCCCGTGCGGTGCGCCCCGTTGGTGGCGATCCTCCGGCGCGATCGTGGCGATCCCGCTACATTCGCCACCCTGCAAGGACCCCCTTACCCGATGACGAGCTCCCTGATGAAGCGCCTGGCGCTGTGGATGGTGTTGTGCCTGCCGATGAGCGCCCTGGCCCAGCTGGGCACGGTGCGCGGCTTCGTGTACGAGCAGGAGACCGGCGAGCCGGCCATCTTCACCCCTGTGAGCCTGGTGGGGGCCGGCACCACGCTCGGCGCCGAGACCGACGTCAACGGCTACTTCAGCATCAGCAAGGTGCCCGCCGGCAAGTACACCCTGCGCATCGTGAGCCTGGGCTTCGATACGCTGAGCAAGGCCCTCGATGTGCGCAAGGACCAGCTGATCACCGAGAAGCTCTACCTCAGCAAGTCCACCATCGAGATGCGCGACCTGGTGGTGACCGCCGAGAAGCGCGAGGCCCAGAACACCGTGCGGTTGGGCGTGACCAAGCTCACCCCCAAGCAGATCGAGCGCATCCCCGCCATCGGCGGCCAGGCCGACCTGGCGCAGTACATGCAGGTGATCCCCGGCGTGGTGTTCACCGGCGACCAGGGCGGGCAGCTCTACATCCGCGGTGGTTCACCCATCATGAACAAGACCATGCTCGACGGCATGGTGCTGTACAACCCCTTCCACAGCATCGGCCTCTTCAGCGTGTTCGACAACGACATCATCCGCAACGCCGACGTGTACACCGGCGGCTTCAACGCCGAGCACGGCGGCCGCATCAGCAGCGTGATGGACATCACCACCCGCGACGGCAACAAGCAGCGCCTGAGCGGCAAGGTGAGCGCCAGCACCTTCGCGGCCAAGGCCCTGCTCGAAGGCCCGCTGAAGAAGGCCAAGGAGGAGGGCGACGGCAGCAGCAGCTTCCTGCTCAACTACCGCACCAGCTACCTGGACCAGAGCAGCAAGACCTTCTACGAGTACGTGGACACCGCCGGCCTACCCTTCGAGTTCACCGACATCTACGGCAAGCTCAGCTTCAACGGGTCCAACGGCAGCAAGTTCAACCTCTTCGGATTCAACTTCACCGACGGGGTGAAGTACCAGGGCGTGAGCGACCTCGACTGGCGCAACTGGGGCGCCGGCACCAACTTCGTGCTCGTGCCCAGCGGCAGCGCCGTGCTCATCGACGGCGTGTTCGCCCTCAGCAACTACAACATCGAGCTCCAGGAGGCCGACCTGGACCCGCGCACCAGCGAGATCGCCAGCTTCAACGGCGGGCTCAACTTCAAGTACTTCGTAGGCGACGACGAGGCGCGCTACGGCCTGGAGGTGCTCGGCTTCCGCACCAAGTACAAGTTCTACAACAGCATCGGGCTCGCCTACGAGCAGGAGGAGAACACCAGCGAGATCGCCGGCTACTTCAACTACAAGAAGCGCCTGAAGAACTGGGTGATCGACCCCGGTCTGCGCCTGCACTTCTACGCCTCGCTGGGCGTGATGAACATCGAGCCGCGCCTGGGCGTGAAGTGGAACATCACCGAGACCATGCGCTTCAAGGCCGCTGCGGGCCGCTACAGCCAGAACCTGGTGGCCGCCAACAGCGACCGCGACGTGGTGAACCTCTTCTACGGCTTCCTCAGCTCGCCCCAGAACCTGCCCTCTTCCATCACCCTGGAGGACGGCAGCACCCGCGAGATCAAGGACCCCCTGCAGCGCGCCAACCACTACCTGGCCGGCATGGAGTTCGACCTCACCGAGGTGCTCAGCCTCAACGTGGAGGGCTACTTCAAGGACTTCCGCCAGGTGACCAACATCAACCGCAACAAGATCTACGAGGACAGTCCCGAGTTCTTCGACCAGCCCGATGCGCTCAAGAAGGACTTCATCGTGGAGACCGGCAAGGCTTACGGCGGCGACGTGCTCCTGAAGTACGAGAAGGAAGGCCTGTACGTGTGGGCGGTGTACGGCCTGAACTACGTGACCCGCTGGGACGGCCAGCAGGAGTACAACCCCATCTGGGACCGCCGCCACAACGTGAACCTGGTGGTCACCTACAACTTCGGCAAGTTCGACAGCTGGAAGGCCAGCGTGCGCTGGAACTACGGCAGCGGCTTCCCCTTCACGCAGACCCAGGGCTTCTACGGCCAGGAGCTCTTCG
Source organism: Flavobacteriales bacterium (assembly GCA_016788485.1). GTDB lineage: Bacteria > Bacteroidota > Bacteroidia > Flavobacteriales_F > PHOS-HE28 > PHOS-HE28. Next base: position 24,500 of record JAEUSV010000009.1, on the reverse strand, counting down.
CCGGCGGCGTGGGCACCGACTACACCACCACCAACCCCGAGCTCAGCACCCTGTATGGCCCCCTCAACCAGGGCCGCCTGCCCTCCTACCACCGCCTGGACATGGGCCTCACCAAGACCTGGCGCCTGGACGACCGGCAGACCGTGCAACTGGACCTGAGCTGCACCAACGTGTACGACCGGCAGAACATCTTCTACTTCGACCGCGTGCGCTACAAGCGCGTGGACCAGCTGCCCATCCTGCCCAGCATCGGCTTCAGCTACATGTTCTAAGGGCCAGCGCACTGTGCACTGTCCACGGTGACCAGCCCATTGGACTAACGATCCGCCCTACTTTTCCACATCTGCGGCCTTCGTCACCAACGGCCCGCCCCAAGCGCTTACCTTTACGCCCCGTGATCGCCGATCCATCATCGGTGCGGTCCACATGGCGATGACGGGTTCCACCAAGTACATTTTCGTCACCGGCGGGGTGACCAGCAGCCTGGGCAAGGGCATCATCAGTGCCAGCCTGGCGAAACTGCTGCAGGCGCGCGGCTTCACGGTCACCATCCAGAAGCTCGACCCCTACATCAACGTCGACCCCGGCACCCTCAACCCCTACGAGCACGGCGAGTGCTTCGTGACCGAGGACGGCGCCGAGACCGACCTGGACCTGGGCCACTACGAGCGCTTCCTCGACGTGCCCACAAGCCAGGCCAACAACGTCACCACCGGCCGCATCTACCAGAACGTCATCAACAAGGAGCGCCGCGGCGAGTACCTGGGCAAGACCGTGCAGGTCATCCCCCACATCACCGACGAGATCAAGCGCCACATCCAGGCCCTGGGACGCAAGGGCATCTACGACTTCGTGATCACCGAGGTGGGCGGCACCGTGGGCGACATCGAGAGCCTGCCCTACGTGGAGGCCATCCGCCAGCTCAAGTGGGAGAAGGGCCGCGACTGCCTCACCATCCACCTCACCCTGCTCCCCTTCCTGCAGACCAGCGGCGAGCTCAAGACCAAGCCCACCCAGCACAGCGTGAAGGAGCTGCTGAGCCTGGGCGTGCAGCCCGACGTGCTCGTGTGCCGCACCGAGCACCCCATGCAGAAGGGCATGAAGGAGAAGATCGCCCTCTTCTGCAACGTCGACGCCACCGCCGTGATCGAGAGCCGCGATGCGGAGACCATCTACGACGTGCCCCTGTTGATGCAGGACGAGGGCCTGGACCAGGTGGTGCTGCGCAAGCTGGGCATCGAGGTGTTCCCCGAGGCCGACCTGGCCCCATGGAAGGACTTCCTGCGCCGGTACAAGCACCCGGGCGGCGAGGTGCACATCGGGCTGGTGGGCAAGTACGTGGAGCTGCACGACGCCTACAAGAGCATCAAGGAGGCCCTGGAGCACGCCGGTGCCGCCAACGAGACCAAGGTGCACATCAAGTGGGTGCACAGCGAGAAGCTCACCGCCAAGAACATCGCCAAGCAGCTCGGCGGGCTGGCCGGGATCCTGGTGGCGCCCGGCTTCGGGCACCGCGGCATCGAGGGCAAGATCGAGGCCATCCGCTACGCCCGCGAGAACAAGGTGCCCTTCCTGGGCATCTGCCTGGGCATGCAATGCGCCGTGATCGAGTTCGGCCGCAACGTGCTCGGCCTCGAAGGCGCCAACAGCGCCGAGATGGACGCCAACACGCCGCACCCCGTCATCGCCATGATGGAGGAGCAGAAGAAGATCGAGAACAAGGGCGGCACCATGCGCCTGGGGGCCTACCCCTGCCTGTTGAAGGAGGGCACCAAGGCCTTCGCGGTGTACGGGAAGAAGCAGATCACCGAGCGCCACCGCCACCGCTACGAGTTCAACAACGCCTACATCGACCAGTACCGCAACGGCGGCATGCTGCCCGTGGGCACCAACCCCCAGACGCAGCTGGTGGAGGTGGTCGAACTGCAGGACCACCCCTGGTTCGTGGGGGTGCAGTACCACCCCGAGTACAAGAGCACCGTGGCCAAGCCGCACCCCCTCTTCATCCACTTCGTGAAGGCGGCCATGGCCGCGCAGGGCGCCCCGACAGAAGTGAAGGAGCAGGCGAAGGCCTGATGCCTGCGACCGGCCATGTGGCCGGCACGCCGCTCTTCCCGACAGGACCCCAGGCTCGCCCCGGCGAGCCGGATGCTCCTTCTATCTTCGCGCCTCTTTCACCGCCGCCTTTTCCGGCAGCCCCCCGCCCCGCATGGACCGCAACTCGATCATCGGCCTCGTCCTCATCGCCGCCATCCTCATCGGCTACCAGATCTACACCGCCCCCACCCCCGAGGAGCTGGCCCGCCAGCAACGCCAGCAGGACAGCCTGGCGCAGGTGGAGATCCAGCAGAAGGAGCAGCAGGCCCAACTGGCCGCCGCCGAGCAGTCGCAGGCCCAGGCCGTTGCTCCGATCGCTGGCCTGCGTCCCGTGGACAGCGTGCACGTGGTGGTGAACGGCGACACCCTGCACCGCGACAGCGTGGACCTGAAGGCCCTGCGCGACCAGGAGCTTGCCAAGCGCTTCGGCGTCTTCGCCCCCGCGGCCGAGGGCGCCCACGAGGAGGTGACCATCGAGAACGAGCGCCTGCAGGTGAGCTTCAACACCCAGGGCGCCGCGCCCAACGTGATCCGCCTGAAGGAGTACACCACCTACGGCAAGTCCCCCCTGCTGCTCGCCGACCCCGACAGCGGCACCTACGAGTTCCGCTTCTTCGCGGGCAACCTCGACATCAGCACCAAGGACCTGCACTTCAAGGCCGAGAAGCTGGGCACCGACGGCGTGCGGTTCACCGCGCCCACCAGCGATGCCGCCAAGCAGCTCCGCATCACCTACACCCTCGACAGTGCCGGCTGGTTCATGAACGTGAACACCGAGCTCGTGGGCCTGCAGGGCGAGGTGGACCCGCGCACCCTCTTCTTCCACTGGGACCTGGTGGGCCGCGCCAACGAGAAGCACCTGCCCACCGAGCGCCAGAAGAGCACGGTGTTCTACAAGTACCAGAGCGACGACCGCAACTACCTGAGCGAGACCGAGGCCGAGGAGAAGGACCTGGAGGGCCGCACCAACTGGGTGGCCTTCAAGCAGGACTTCTTCACCGTGGCCATGGTGAGCGACCAGGGCTTCGCCAGCAACGGTTCAAAGATCGGGGTGCGCGTACCCAGCGACAGCAGCCACACCAAGGCCTACAGCGCCAAGCTCTTCTTCGAGACCGAGCCCGCCGCCAGCGTGCAGCTGCCCATGCGCCTGTACCTGGGCCCCAACCATTACAACACCCTGCGCAAGACCGGCATCGACCAGTTCAACCGCATCATCGACCTGGGCTGGGGCATCTTCGGCTGGATGAACCGCTTCGTGGTCATCCCCATCTTCGACTTCTTCAGCCGCTTCAACCTCAGCTACGGCATCATCATCCTGCTGCTCACCATCGCCATCAAGCTGCTGTTGATGCCCCTCACCTACCGGAACCAGAAGAGCAGCGCCCGCATGCGCGTGCTGAAGCCGGAGATCGACGCCATCAACAAGAAGTACCCCGACCCGGAGGACATGATGAAGCGGCAGCAGGCCAACATGGAGCTGTACCGCAAGGCCGGCGTGAACCCCGCCGCGGGCTGCGTGCCCCTGCTGATCCAGATGCCCGTGCTGTACGCCATGTTCCGCTTCTTCCCCAGCAGCATCGAACTGCGCCAGCAGTCCTTCCTGTGGGCCGACGACCTCAGCAGCTACGACAGCATCCTCACCCTGCCCTTCGCCATTCCCGCCTATGGCAGCCACGTGAGCCTCTTCACCCTGCTGATGTCGGCCAGCACCGTGATCTACACCCTCATCAACAGCAAGCAGATGCCCACCCAGCAGGGCATGCCCAGCATGAAGCTGATGATGTACCTGTTCCCGGTGATGATGCTCTTCTTCATGAACAGCCTGCCCGCAGGCCTCAGCTACTACTACCTGCTGGCCAACGTCATCAGCATCCTGCAGATGACCCTGCTGAGCAAGTGGTTCATCGACGAGACCAAGCTCCGCGCCGAGCTCGAGCAGAACATGCGCACGCCCAAGAAGAAGAGCAAGTGGCAGCAGCGCATGGAGGACATCCAGAAGCAGCAGCAGGCCCAGGCCCGCCGCCGTAAGTGATCGGTGCTCCTGCTCCTGACCATCCCGGCACCCTTCTTGCCCCGCTCCCGTCACCATGAGCACCAAGGCCACCCTCCTCGCCCTCGTCCTGTTCACCCTCGGCTGGATCGCGTGCAACGGCCAGCAGAAGGGCGTGGCTGAGGCGGAGCGCTACGGCAGCGCCACGGACAGCCTCTTCTTCAGCCTGGAGCGCACGCCCTGCTTCGGCAAGTGCCCCGCCTACACCGTAAGCATCTACCGCAGCGGCTTCGCCACCTACGAGGGCCGCACCTTCGCCCCGCGCCAGGGCCGCCACACCGGCCGCGTGGACCGCGCCACCATGGAGACCCTGCTCGCCAAGGCCGAGGCCATCGGCTACTTCGACCTGCAGGACAGCTACGATGGCGCCGTCACCGACCTGCCCAGCACCATCACCCGCATCGTGAGCGGCGACCGCGACAAGCGCATCCTGGCCCGGTACAAGACCCCGCCCGCCCTCAAGGCCTTCGCGCTGGAGGCCGACACCCTGCTCAAGGACGTGGTGTGGACCCCGGCGCCCGACCTCCGTTGAGCGGGCCGCACCTCCCGGAACCGACCCAACCGCCCGTCCCTACCCCACGTCCACCGGGGGATCGCGATCCTTCTACCTTTGGCGCCCCTTGTCCGCCGAAGCCCATGCATAGGCGGACCCTGTTGCGTAAAGACCCCTTGTTGCACATTAACCCAACCCTGATGAGAAAGTCGTTCCTGCTGCTCGTGGCAGCGCTCCTCAGCACCAGCATGGCCATTGCCGGCGAAGGCATGTGGCTGCTGAACAAGCTGAAGCAGATCAATGAGAACCAGATGCGCGAGATGGGCTTCAAGCTCACCGCCGAGGACATCTACTCGCTCAACAAGAGCGGCGTGAAGGATGCGGTGGCCCGCCTGGGCGGCGGCTTCTGCAGCGGCGAGATCGTGAGCGCCGAGGGCCTCATGCTCACCAACCACCACTGCGGGTACGACGCCGTGCAGGGCCTCAGCAGCGTGGAACACGACTACCTCACCGACGGTTTCTGGGCCATGACCCGCGACCAGGAGCTGCCCGCCGGCTTCTACGTGAGCTTCCTGGAGCGCATCGACGACGTGACCGAGAAGGTGCTCGCCGAGCTGAAGCCCGGCATGACCGAGGAGGAGCGCCAGGCCAAGATCGAGGAGGTCGGTGCCAAGCTCGAGGAGGAGGCCGTGGGCGACAAGAAGCACCACAGCGCCGACTTCAAGATCATGTACGAGGGCAACGAGTTCTACCTCTTCCACTACATCGACTACCCCGATGTGCGCCTGGTGGGCACCCCGCCCAGCGCCATCGGCAAGTTCGGCGGCGACACCGACAACTGGATGTGGCCCCGCCACACCGGCGACTTCAGCGTGTTCCGCGTGTACATGGGCGCCAACGGTGAGCCCGCCGAGTACAGTAAGGACAACGTGCCCTACAAGCCCATGTGGCACTTCCCCGTGAGCCTCAATGGTGTGCAGAAGGGCGACTTCGCCATGGTGATGGGCTACCCCGGCAGCACCGACCGCTTCCTCAGCAGCCAGGGCGTGAAGCTCGCCCTCGATGCCGAGCAGCCCAGCCGTGTGGCGCTCCGCGGCAAGAAGCTGGAGATCTACAAGGAGCACATGGACGCCAGCGACGCCGTGCGCATCAAGTACGCCGCCAAGTACGCCCAGGTGAGCAACTACTGGAAGTACTTCATCGGCCAGCAGCGCGGCCTGAAGCGCCTGCACGTGTATGACAAGAAGGCCGCCCAGGAGAAGGAACTGATGACCTGGGTGAACGCCGACCCCGCCCGCAAGGCCAAGTACGGCACCTTCATGAACCTGCTCGAGGAAGGCTACGCCGAGCGCGCGAAGTACGAGAAGGCCAGCACCTACATGCAGGAGGGCGCCTTCGGCAGCGAGATCGTGCTCATGGGCTTCCGCACCTTCGGCCTGTACAACCAGCTGAAGACCGACCCCAAGGACGCCGCCAAGGTGAGCGCCAACGTGGCCCGCGTGAAGGCCGCCGCCGATGAGATGTGGAAGGACTACGACCCCGCCACCGACGAGGAGGTCACCGCCGCCATGTTCGCCATGATCCACCGCGACATCGAGCGTGGCCTGCAGCCCGACATCATGAACACCATCGAGAAGAAGTACAAGGGCGACTTCAACGCGTGGGCCAAGGCCATGTTCAGCACCAGCATCCTCACCGACCGCAAGCGCCTCGACGCCTTCCTGGCGAAGCCCTCGCTGAAGGTGATGGAGAAGGACATGGGCGTGCAGACCATGCTCAGCTGCCTCAACGCCTACCGCGGCCAGCTCGGCCCCGCCATCAGCGCCAGCCAGGTGAAGATCGATGAGGGCTACCGCCTGATGGTGGCCGCCATGCGCGAGAAGGACCCGAACAAGATGTGGTACCCGAACGCCAACAGCACCATGCGCCTCACCTACGGCAAGGTGAACGACTACAAGCCCGGTGATGCCATGCACTACGACCTGGTGACCACCGCCGACGGCATCCTCGAGAAGGAGGACGCCACCAACGAGGAGTTCATCGTGCCCAAGCGCCAGCACGAGCTGCTCGTGGCCCGCAACTACGGCCGCTACGCCGACAAGAAGAGCGGTGAGCTCGTCACCTGCTTCATCAGTGAGAACGACATCACCGGCGGCAACAGCGGCAGCCCCGTGATCAACGGCTACGGCGAGCTCATCGGCATCGCGTTCGACGGCAACTGGGAGGCCATGAGCGGCGACATCGCCTACGAGCCCGAGCTGCAGCGCACCATCAGCGTGGACATCCGCTACGTGCTGTGGACCATCGACGTGTTCGCTGGTGCCGGCCACCTGGTGAAGGAGATGACCATCGTGGAAGGCCCCCACGCCGACGAGGTGAAGGCCGAAGTGCCCGCCACCGAGTCGCCCGTGGTGGCCCCCGCCAAGGGCGTGCCCGCGGTGCCCGCGAAGAAGTGATCTGACGACGACCTGAAGCGTGACGGGGCGGCCGATGGCCGCCCCGCTCATTTTCATGGCATCGATTCCGGACCGATGGCCGCGCTCATGCGGTGGTCCCCTCCGACCGCAGCACGAGCCAGGCCCCGCACATGAACACCAGGTTCTTCACGATGTACTGGCCCACGATGGTGAGGCCGTAGGGCACGTGCGTGAACACGAGGTCGGGCAGGAGGATCACCGGGGTGAGCGTGCACACCATGTGCCCCAGCATCAGCAACAGCGCGAAGCGTGTGCGCAGGGCGAAGAGCAGCATGATGCCGATCATCACCTCGAACAGGGCCAGCACCACCACCGCCAGCTGTCCCTGCACCAGGCCGAAGGTGAGGAGCTCCACCGTGCGCCCGGCAAGGTCCTCGGCGGGGCTCAGGCCCGGCACCGCCTTCAACGTGCCGAACCAGAGGTAGCACACCGCGATGCTCCATCGCAAGGCGGCCACAGGCTTCACGGTGGGCAGGGCGAACGAACGTGTGCCCGTCGCGGCAGGGGTCGGCTCGGTGATCATGTCCTCAAGTTGTCACGTCCCACGGCTGACGAGGGTCAGGTCTCCGTCCGGCCCTCCTTCCGATCCGCGAACGCCCCTTCCGGTCGTGCGGAACCGCCGCGCGCGCCGCCCCCACTAACTTGCCGCCATGCGCGTGCTCATCGCCGACGACGATGTGCTGGTGACCGACCAGCTCTCCCATTTCGCGGAGAAGCTCGGGGCCTCGGCGATCACCGTGGCGCACAGCGGCACCGCGGCGCTCGCCGAACTGCGAAAGGGCGGCCACGACCTGCTCGTGCTGGACGTGCACATGCCGGGCCTCTCCGGCCCTGAGCTCCTCGCCACCCTCGGCACCGCGCTCCCGGTGATCATCGTGAGCGGCGACCGCGACTTCGCCGTCGAGGGCTACCGCTACAACGTGGTGGACTACCTGCTGAAGCCCGTGGACCTCGCGACCTTCGCCCGGGCCTGGACCAAGGCCACCGAGCGCAGTGCACCGGCCCCAGCGACCCAGAGCGTGTTCGTGCGCGCCGGCAACGACATCGTGCGCATCGACCTCGACGAGGTGCGTTTCATCAAGAGCGACAGCAACTACGTGCGCTTCGTGCTCGCCGACCGCGAGGTCACCAGCCTGATGAACCTGAAGGACCTGGAGCGCAAGCTGCCGGCCGGCTTCGTGCGCGTGCACCGCAGCTACATCGTGAACCTGCGGCACGTGGACAAGCTCGACAGCCAGGACATCAAGATCGGGCGTGCGCTGGTGCCCGTGAGCGACAGCTACCGCGAGGAGCTGCTCAAGCGCCTGGCCCTGCTGTGAGCAGGGTGCGCTGGGCCGCCATCAGGGCCCGGTCGCAGCAGCGGAACACGTTCTCCACCGCGGGCCAGCCCTTCACATCGCCGGGGGTGAGCGCATCCAACGCCCGAACGCCCGCCACCTGCCCCAACAGCTGCCAGTGCGGCCGGATCCGATGGCGCAGCTCGCCAAGGCGGTCCGCCTCTCCTTTCTCCACCGCCTCCTGCATGGCCACACGCGCGGCCGCGAACTCCTTGCGGAACTGCTGGAAGGCGCGCAGCACCTTCTCTGGATCGTTGTCGTACTGTAGCGCCAAGGCCTCCACCTGCACCGCGTCCGCGCAGGCCCCATCGGCACGGCCGCTCCAGAACGCCACGGCCGACTGCAGCCCATCGGGGTCGAGCGGCTTGGTGAGGCGGTCGTTCGCACCGGCCTTGAACGACTCGGCCGCATGCTCGATGTCCACGAACGCGGTGACCACCAGCATGGGCATGTAGCGGAAGCGCTTCAACCCCCGCAGCCGGAAGAGCAGTTCGGTGCCGCGCATGTCCTGGCCCAGGTCGAGGTCGATCAGCACCACGTCGAAGTCCTCGCGCGCCGTGATCGCCAGCGCCGCTTCGCTGTCGGCGGCCTGCATCAGCACCCAGCCCCACTTCGCGGCCCACTGCGCCATGAGCATGCGGTTGCTCTCCACATCCTCCACGTAGAGCACGCGCAGCCCCTGCGTGGCGGCGGGCCGCGCGGCCGGTGGCGGCTCCGGGGCAGAGGCGGCCGCCTCCGCGGGAAGTTCCACGATGAAGCGGCTGCCCTCGCCCAATGCGCTCTGCAGGGTGATGCGGCCGCCCATGGCCTCCACCAAGCGGTTCGTGATGGCGAGGCCGAGGCCCGCACCATCGGCCGCCTCAGCCGCCGTGGCCCGCTCGAAGCGCTCGAAGACGCGGGGCTGCTGCTCGGGCGCGATGCCCGGCCCGGTGTCGCGCACCTCGAGCAGGAGGCGCCCTTCGCCATGGCGCGCCACGATGTCGACCTGCCCATGCACGGTGAAACGCACCGCATTGCCCACGAGGTTGTCGGCCACCTGGTGCAGGCGCAAGGGATCCACGCGCAGCTGGTCGGGCAGGCCCACGACGTCGGCGCGCAGGGCGAGCCCCGTGGCCTGTGCCGCGGGCAGGTGTGCGCGCGCGATGTCGATCAGCACGGTGCGCACATCGGTGGGCACGGGCTCCACCGCCAGGCGCCCTTCGCTCGCACGGGCGTGCAGCAGCAGGTCGTCAACCAGGCCGCGCAGCCGCTGCGCCGAGCGTTGCACCAGGGCCAGTCGCTGGCGGTCCCCATCGCTCAGCTCCGCAGCGTCGATCTCGCCCGCCATGCCGATGATGGCGTTGAGCGGCGTGCGCACCTCGTGGCTCATGTTGGCCACCAGCTCGCGGCGGAGGCGGTCGCTCGCTTCGGCGGCGGTGCGCGCCTCCTCCAGCTCCTTCACGCGCTGGTCGATGCGGGCCTGCATGTGGCCGAGGCTGCGCGCGAGGCGCCCGATCTCGTCGCGCCGTTCGAGGGGAAGCGCCTCCTCCTTGGCACCTGACGCGTAACGCTCCACGCGTTCGGTGAGGCGCGCAAGTCGCCTGGCGGCCGCGCGGACGATCAACAGCCACAGCAAGGCCACGCCGCAGGCCACCGCGGCCGCCCACCACAGCACACGGTCGCGCCGGTCATCGAGCTCGGCCACCAGCGGACGCAGGTCCTTGCGCAGTACGAGCTGCAAGCGGTACGGAAGCTGGGGAAGCAACACCTCACGCCGCACGGTGAGCACCCTGTCCCCCGCCCCGCTTTCCGTGGCCAGTTGCCGCACCAGGCCTTCGCCACGGCCGAGCAGCACGTGGAACACCTCGGCCGTATCGGGATGCATGAGCAATTGGTCCTGCGCATCGGCCAGCCACAGCGTCGCGTTCGCCGGCTGCAACTGCACAAGCTCGGCGAACAGGGGGCGCAGGTCCGCGTTGATCACCACGATGCCCATGCGAAGGCCGCTTGGCGCATCGATCCCGGCAGCGGCGCGCAGCGTGGGCACCAGGGGACGCTCGATCACCCCGTGCTCGATGTTGAGGTCCATGGCGCTGAAGTAGTGCCGGTCGCCCGAGAGGGCCATGGTGGCGCGGTGGAAATCGCGGTCGCCCTTGGGCTGCAGGAGGCTGTCGGGCACGGGCTCCACCGCCCCGTTGCGCGTGTTGATGCGGATGAGCTCCATGCCGGCGCTGTCGGCGCCGATGTAGCGCACCTGGTCGTATGCGGGACGGCTGCGGATGAAGCTGCGCATGAGGGCGGTGAGGTCCCGCCGTGCGGTGCTGGCGCGCGCGGTGTCGCCATCGGCCAGCGCCTGGGTGAAGGCCCGCAGGGGCTCGTTGTCGGCGAGGAAGGCGATGTCGCCATCAAGCATCACGGTGAAGGAGGCCAGGCGCTGCTCGGCAAGGTCGACCACGTGAACGGCGTCCTGCCGCGCGTTGGCCAGCACCTGCACCCGCGCGGCGCGATGCACCAGGATGGCGGTGATGAAGGCGCCGAGCACGAGCAACAGGGCCAGCGCGAAGGTGCTGCGGGCCGCGAAGGAGGACCACCAGGGAGCGCGCTCGGAGGACATCGGGGGAAGGGGGCGGCCGTGGGTGTGCGACCGATGCGAAAGGTACATGCGGCGCGGCGGGTGCCACGCGCGTCAGCGGGTCGGGCGCCCCTCCTCCTTGCCCACCCAGGCCAGCGAGGCACCGATGGCGGACATGAGCGGCGCGAACATCAACCCCACGAGCGGGACCTTGGCGAGGAGGGCGAAGAGCGCGCCGTTCACCAGCACCATGCCCACGTTGGCGTTCACCGCGCGCACGCTGGCGCGCAGGCCCATGCGCCGCCGCTCGAACACGTAGTCGAACATCGAGAACCCGTAGAAGTAGGCGCTCACGAGCAGGAGCAGCACGGCGCTCAGGGGCGCCAGCACCGGCACGAACAGCGTACCGACCCACACCACCAGGTTGATGGTGAGCTCCAGGGCCCCGTTCCGCAGCGCGATCAGCACTCCGCGACCGGCGTCCTTCACGAGCTGGGCCGCGCTGAAGGGGTAGCTGCGGCCGGTGAGGTGCTCCTCGGCGCGTTCGCTCGCATAGGCCAGGAGCGGCGACAGCACGATGAGCACGATGTACTTGTTCACCAGTGCGAACAGGAAGATGAGCGCGAGCTTCACGGCCACCAGCAGCAGCACGGCCCCGGTGCCCTGAAAGAAGGCCTGCACATAGGCCCACAGGCCATGCAGGTCCTCCTGCCGGGGGGCCTCACCCGCCCCCACCAGGCCGCGCAACCAGGGCTCGAGCAGGCCCACGAGCCAGGTGGAGAGCGCGAACAGGCCGGCCGCGAAGGCCACCCACAGCAGCGCAGGCACCAGGAACATCCAGGCCATGCGGTGGCGCAGGGCGAAGGCCGGGGCCTTCAGGAAGCAGGTGAGCGCGCGCCACAGGTCCCCGGTCATGGTCGAAAGATAGCCGGGGGGCCTTGGCTACTTTTGCGCCTTCCCATGGAACTCACCTCGCTCACCGCCATCTCGCCCGTGGATGGCCGCTACCGTGGCCGTACGGCCCCGCTCGCCGTGTGGTTCTCCGAAATGGCGCTGATCCGCTACCGCCTGATGGTGGAGCTGCTCTGGTTCCGCCACCTCTGCGAGCTGCCCCTGCCCGAGCTCAAGGGCACCGACACCACGCGCTTCGACGCGCTGTTCGGCCGCATCGCGGCCTTGAGCGAGGCCGATGCGGAGCAGGTGAAGGCGATCGAACGCACCACCAACCACGACGTGAAGGCCGTGGAGTACTGGCTGAAGCAGCGCCTTGCCGAGCTGGGCCTGGGCGAACAGAAGGAGTTCGTGCATTTCGGGCTCACCTCGCAGGACGTGAACAACACGGCCATGCCGCTGCTGGTGAAGGAGTTCATCTTCGTGCACTACCTGCCCGAGCTCACCGCCCTGAAGGACCGCCTGCACGGCCTGGCGCTCGACTGGGCGCAGGTGCCCATGCTAGCCCGCACGCACGGCCAGCCGGCCTCGCCCACGCGCCTGGGCAAGGAGGTGCAGGTGTTCGTGGAGCGGCTCGATGTGCAGCTTCGCCTGCTGCGCGAGGTGCCCTTCAGTTGCAAGTTCGGCGGGGCCACCGGCAACTTCAACGCGCACCACGCGGCCTACCCCGAGGTGGACTGGGTGCAGCTGGCCGACCGCTTCTGCGGGGAGCGGCTGGGGCTGCAGCGGCAGCACTTCACCACGCAGATCGAGCACTACGACAACCTGGCCGCGCTCTTCGATGCGCTTCGCCGCATCAACGTGATCCTGGTGGACCTGTGCCGCGATGTGTGGCAGTACATCAGCATGGACTACTTCCGCCAGCGCACCAAGGCCGGCGAGGTGGGCAGCAGCGCCATGCCGCACAAGGTGAACCCCATCGACTTCGAGAACGCCGAGGGCAACCTGGGCATCGCCAACGCCCTCTTCGTGCACCTGGCCGAGAAACTGCCAATCAGCCGCTTGCAACGCGACCTCACCGACAGCACGGTGACGCGCAACATCGGCGTGCCCATCGCGCACACCATGATCGCCGTGGACGCCTTGCGCAAGGGCCTCGATAAGTTGCTGCTCAACACCGCGGCGCTGGAGCGCGACCTCGACGCGCAATGGCCCGTGGTGGCCGAGGGCATCCAGACCATCCTGCGCCGCGCCGGCTACCCCGAGCCGTATGAACGGCTCAAGGACCTCACGCGCGGCAAGGAGCGCATCACGCAGCAGGACATCGCTGACTTCATCGAACGGCTCGACGTGAGCGAGGAGGTGAAGGCGCAGCTGCGCCGCCTTACGCCGCACAACTACACCGGCATCGACCTGTTCGCCTACGAGCTGCGCTGACGCTCAGCTTCGGGCCAGCGTTCGCTGGTACACCACCAGGTCCATCGCCGGGATCCCCTCCAGCCCGAGCCCGCGCATGATCGTCACCACCTGCCCGCGGTGGTAACTGCTGTGGTTGAAGCAGTGCATCAGCATGCGCCAGGCGGCCTGGTGATGCGCATTGCCCTTCAGGTCGTGGTAGGTGCGCTCCCGCTCGAGCTCCGCCTGGTCCAGGCCCATCACGTAGGTCTGGAGCAACGCACCGTGCTTCAACAGGGTGGCGAGCGACCTGTCGGCCTCCGCGGGCCAGTTGTGCTGCAAGCCCTGCAGGCGGCAGAGCCACACGTGCTCGGCGTCGCGCACATGCAGGAGCGTGTCGCGCAACGTGGGGAAACTGCTCTTCACCGGCGCGTCGAGCAACGCCGGATCCTCGCGTTCCAGTCGTTCAAGAAGCCGGCCGTTGGCCCATTGATCGTAGGCGGCGTACTCGCGAAGCAGGTGCACGATGTCCATGCAGGTGGATAACTGTGTTAAAAATACCGACGAAGCAGGCTTGATCGACCATGAAGCGGGTGGCTAGGTTCGCAGCACAGGAACCGACGGAATGATCACCACCCTGTTCGGACGAAAGAAACTCACGGAGGACAAGCTGGCGAACATCTTCGTCAATGCTGTCCTTGAGCTCACCGACCAAGGTTATCCGATGATCGTCGCCGAACTCCAGGAGTCGCCTGAGTTCGAGCGCATGCCTGCATTCGGACCCGGTGACGATGAGCTCTTCGCGCAGATCGTGCTCGCTGGCAACCTCATCGAGGCCAAGCGCATCCTGCCCGCCGGCACGGACCGCCGCATGTTCAGCCTCAGCATCTCGAAGTTCGCGCAGGCCTTCGGCCTCAACACGAGCGACCTGGAGGTGGACGTGCTCGCCATGCAGCACGAGATGGAGCGGCTCAACTTCCCGAGCAAGAACACGGTCTATGCGATGAGCAAGATGGTGTTCGCGAAGTTCGACCTGTTCCGCGACCAGAAGGAGTACTTCCGCGATCAGCGCGCACCCGACCCCATCGTGCTCAAGCGCCTCAACGGCCTCATGGGCTACTTCCTCTGGAACTGGGCCGAGGTGAACGAAGAGTACCGCATCGTGAACTGAGCGCAAGGCGCTTCAGTGCACGCCCCATCCGTCCTTCACGCCTTCACCGCAGCGCCGATCCCGAGCTGCTCCACCGCCATGTCCACGATCTGCCCGCCGATGGCGAGCGCGGCGGTGGCGGCGGGCGAGGGCGCGTTCAGCACGTGGATGTGCGCGCCCAGGCGTTCGATGCGGAAGTCGTCGACCATGGCACCGTCCTGGCCCAGCAGCATGGCACGCACGCCGGCACGGCCCGGCTTGATGTCGTCCATGGTGAGCGAAGGGATGAGGCGCTGGAGCGTCTTGAGGAAGAGCTTCTTGCTGAAGGCGCGGCGGTACTCATCGAGCCCGTACTTCATGTTGCCGAAGAAGAGCTTCCAGGTGCCGCCGTAGGTGAGCGCGTCCACGGTGTCCTTCAGGTCGAAATCGGTCTTGCCGTAGCCCTCGCGCTTGAAGGTGAACACGGCGTTGGGGCCGCACTCGATGCTGCCGTCGGTCATGCGCGTGAAATGCACGCCCAGGAAGGGGAAGCGCGGGTCGGGCACCGGGTAGATCAGGTGCTTCACCTTGTGCTTGCCCTGCTCGGTGAGGTCGTAGTAGTCACCGCGGAAGCCCACGATCTGCTCCTTCACCTTCGCCCCGTCGGCACGTGCCAGGCGGTCGCTCTGCAGGCCACCGCAGAAGATGACGTAGCGGGCCGTGTAGGTGGCCTTGTCGGTGGTGATGGTGCTGGTGCCACCCTCCTGCGTGGTGCCGGTGACCTTCTCGCCCAGGTGCACCGCGCTACGCGGGTTGATGCCCGTGGCCACGCGGGCCATGGTGTTGGTGGCGCCCCGGAAATCGATGATGCCGGTGCAGCCCACGTGCACGCCGGCGATGCCGTCGCAGAAGGGCTCGATCTCCTTGATCTCGGCCGCGGTCACCTTGCGCATGCCCTCGATGCCGTTGGACACGCCGGTGTTGTAGATCTTGTCCAGGCGTGGCAGTTCCTCCTCGGCCGTGGCCACGATGAGCTTGCCGCAGATGTCGTGCGCCACCTTGTGCTCCTTGGCGAAGGCCACCAGCTCACGTCGCCCGCTCACGCAGTTCGTCGCCTTGAAGCTGCCGGGCTTGTAGTAGATGCCGCTATGGATCACCCCGCTGTTGTTGCCGGTCTGGTGGTCCGCCAGGCCCTTCTCCTTCTCCAGGAGCAGGATGTCGAGGTCGCGGAATCGGCTCTGCAGCTTGTACAGGGTGGCCGCACCCACGATGCCGCCGCCCACGATGATCACGTCCCAGGTGCGCTTGTCGCTCATGACTTGGAGAGCCCGCTGATGGGGCGCCGCGAAGTTAGGTCCGGGGCTCACGCCACGGCGACCTCTTCGCGGGGCACGCGCAGCAGCAGCAGCAGCCCGGCCACGAAGAAGCTGCCGATCACGACCACCGTGTCGCGCAGGTCGCCGGTCACCTGGTACACCAGGCCATAGGCTGCGGTGCCCAGCACGGTGCCCAGGTAATAGCTCACGTCGTAGAAGCTGAAGTAGCTGGCGTGGTCCTCGGTCTCGGGCAGGAACTTGGCGTAGGTGCTGCGTGAGAGCGCCTGGCAGCCGCCCATCACCAGGCCCACGCAACAGGCCAGCCCGTAGAACTCGTGCGCCCAGCGGGTGTGGTAGGCGGCGATGCAGATGCCGACCCAGAAGGTGACACCGATGACCAGGGCCTTCACGTTCCCGAACCGCGCACTGAGCCGGGTGAAGAGGAAGGCGCCCACCGCGGCCACGAGCTGGATGAGCAGGATGCTGATGATGAGGCTGTCGTCCCCGATGGCGACGATGTTGCCCTCCGCGTCATGCTCCTTGATCTCGCGCGTGGCGAAGGCCACGGCCAGGTACATCACGGTCTGGATGCCCATGTTGTACACGAAGAAGGCGGAGAGGAAGCGCTTCAGGCGACGCGTGCCACGCAACTGCCGCCACACCTTGCGCAGTTCGCGGTAACCGCTGGTGAGCACGTGGACCCGCTCCGGGTGTGCCGCGCGGGTGCTGCGGGGCAGCGTGCGGAAGGGGATCTGCGCCCAGCCCACCCACCACAGGCCCACACTGAGGAACGAGAGCTGCGCGGCCAGGGCTCCGGCGCCCATGCCGAGCGAAGCGGCCAGCACGTCGATCCCGAACAGGCCCGGGGCCATAACCATCGCCAGGTTGAGGAGGAGCAGCAGCACGCTGCCGATGTAGCCCATGACGTAGCCGCGTGCGCTCACCTTGTCGTGGTCCTTCGGCTCCGCGATCTCGGGCAGGAACGCATCGTAGAACACCAAGCTGCCCGAGAAGCCCACGCAGGCCAGCATGAACAAGAGCAGGCCGGGGATCAGGGTGTCGAAGGTGAGGAGGGCCAGCCCGGCGCAGCACGCGGCACCGGTGTAACAGAAGGCCTTGAGGTATGTGAGCTTGTTGCCCCGGCTGTCGGCGATGCCGGAGAGGATGGGCGCGAGCAGGGCCACGAGCAGGAAGCCGGCGCTCAGCGCATAGGACTGCAGCGAATCGGCGGGCACGCCATACGTCGCGAGCACCAGGTCCTTCCCATCCCTGTCCACCGTGATGCCGGCGTAGTAGATGGGGAAGATCGCCGAGGTGATGGTGAGCGAATAGGCCGAGTTGGCCCAGTCGTACATGGTCCACGCGCGGATGATGCGGCGGTCGCCTTTCTGCATGGAGGCAAGGTAACCGGGAAAAGCGAAGGCCCGGGGATGCCCCAGGCCTCGCACGGTCACAGGATGTTCGCGCCGCCTTACTTCTCGATCTCGATCTCCACGCGGCGGTTCTTGCTCAGGGCCACCTCGCCCTCGTTGCTGTCGGCGGGGCTCTCGGCCTTCTGCTCGGCGGTGGTGATGCGGGTGGCGTCGATCCCGGCCTCCACGAAGGCGGCCTTCACGGCCTCGGCGCGCTCCTTGCCCAACTCGGTGAGGTCGGGGCGCATGCGCACCCGGTCGGCCTCGATGGCGTCCGTGTGACCCACCAGACGCAGGCGGATGTCGGGGTTCGCCTTCAACAGCTCGATCAGCTCGTTCATCAGCGGGTCCATGGCACCGTCCACGCCCGACTGGAAGCGCTTGAAGTAGATCACGCTCTGGTCGAGCTGCTCGGCGGGCTTCAGGGTCTTGTTCGTGGTCATCTTCTTGCCGTAGATGAACTCGCTCTCGGCCTTGTCGAGCTGCTCGCACTTGCACTCGCTGGGGCTCTTGATCGCGAACACGGCCACGTCGTCGATGAAGTAGTAGGCGTTGGCCTGCTGGGGGCGCGTCTCCCCTTTCGGGCGCTTGATCTTCACCGTGTTGGTCTTCTCGTTGGCGGCGAAGTTGCCGATGACGAGATACTGCTCATCGCCCTTGGCCTCGTACATGCCGCACACGCCCTGCCAGCTGTAGAGGTCGTCGTAGATCTTGGTGCGGAGGGCCGGCACCTGGGGCTCGTAGGTGAGGTTGCTCTCGTCGTCCTTCTTGATGAGCATCTTGCTCATGTAGGCGCCCATCTGGTCGGTGCCGTACTTGCTCAGGTCGCTGAGGCTCACGTAGTACCGCACGCAGTACTTCTGCCCCTTGGTGAGCATCTTCTTGAACTTGGCCTGCACGTAGGTGCGGGGCTCCTTGTTCATGTAGCTCCACCACATCACGCCGGCGTAGTTCTGGCCGTTGAGGGGGCTCTGGTCGCCACGCTCGCTCTTGGGGGCGCTGATGGGGCTGTTGGCGATGTTCTCGCTGAAGAGGTCGGCCTTCTTCGCCGTGGGGCTCTTCCAGCCCTTGGCCATCTCCAGGCTGCCCGGGCGCTTCAGCTTGCCTTCGACCTCCTCGAAGCTGCCGTTGAGGATCATGTTCACGCTGTCGGCCACCTCCTGGGCGTTGGCCAGCGTGGCAAAAGCGAGGAAAGGCAGCAGGAGCTTCGTGCGGATGTTCATTTCCGGTGATTGTGTTCCTTGACGGTATCGATGAATCGGCGCACCCCGTCCACAGGGATGTCGGGGTACACACCGTGGCCCAAGTTAGCGATGTGGCGCTGAGGACCGAAGGCGTCGAGCATCCGTGCGGTCTCGCGTGCGATGGTGGCGCCATCGGCGTAAAGCACGCACGGGTCGAGGTTGCCCTGCAGGGTGCGGTCCGGGCCCACCACCTGCCGGGCCCATCGGGGGTCCTGCGCCCAGTCGAGGCCCACGGTGGCACAGGGCAGCGCGGCAATGTCGGCCGTGGCGAACCACGCATCCTTGGCGAACAAGGTGACGGGCACCTCGGTGATGGCCTCGCAGATGCGCTTCAGCCCGGGGACCACGAAGGTGCGGTAGGTGTGCGCATCGAGCACTCCGGCCCACGAGTCGAAGACCTGCACCATGTCCACGCCGGCGGCAACCTGCAGTTTCAGGTAGGCGATGGTGGTGTCGGTGATGCGGTCCATGAGGGCGGTGGCGAAGGCCGGGTCCGCGTAAAGCGAACGGCGTGCCACGCTGAAGGTCTTGCTGCCCTTGCCCTCGGTCATGTAACAGAAGAGGGTCCACGGGGCGCCGGCGAAGCCGATCAGCGGCACGCGACCGTTCAGGTCCTGCTTCACCAGCTTGATGGCGGCGGGCACGTAGTGCAGGGCATCGGCCACATCGGGCACGTGGATGCGCTTGAGGTCGTCCATGGACCGCACCACCTCGGGGAATCGCGGCCCCTTGCCCTCGTCCATCACGTACGGCAGGCCCATGGCCTCGGGCACCACCAGGATGTCGCTGAAGAGGATCGCGGCGTCCACGCCCAGGATGTCGACCGGCTGGATGGTGACCTCGGCCGCCAGTTCGGGCGTGGTGACGAGGTTGATGAAGCTGCCGGCCTGCTCGCGCACGGCCCGGTACTCCTTGAGGATGCGGCCCGCCTGGCGCATGAGCCACACGGGGGTGCGCTCCACCCGTTCACCACGGGCCGCGCGCAGGATGAGGTCGTTCGTCAACACGGTGCGAAGTTCGCGCTCGGCCTGTCAAGCAGGTGTCAGGAAACGCGGAAGGGCAGCCCGCAGGCCGCCCTTCTCAACCGTATGGAACGGCTCAGTTCTTCATGAACGTGTAGCCCAGCGAGAGCTGGAAGATGTTCTGGTTGACCTTCACGAAGTCCGTGCTGCCGAGCGCACCGTTCTGGGAGTCGTCGTTCGTGGTGGTGAGGCTGCGCGCGTAGCGCAGGCCGAAGTTCAGACCGCTCTCCAGTTCGTAGGCGAAGCCGGCGGCGAGCCCCAGGTCGAGGCCATTGACGCCCGTGTCGTCGGAGGAGTCGATGGAGTAGGTCTGTTCGCTGACCTGGCCGTTGAGGTTCGTGCTCGCGGTGCCTTCGCTGGAGTAGTTCCAACCCATGCGGAATCCGAGAACGGGGCCGAAGTGGATGCCGAACGCATCAGAGGGCTTGTAGGCGAGCAGGAGCGGCACTTCGAGGTAACCGGCCTTGATCACATCCTCGCCCTTGGTGGTGATGGTGTAGGTGCCGAGCAGGGGGTCGGCGAAGGTCTCGGTCTCGTCCACATCGCTCTTCACCCCGCGAGCCGAATAGAGCAGTTCGGGACGGAAGGCCAGGTTGTCGGAAAGCCCGATCTCGGCATAGCCGCCCAGGTGGAAGCCGATGCCTGACTCGCTGTCGGGCTTCTCAGCGCCTGAAGGGAACTGGTCACCCTCAGCGACACCCCAGATGTTGTAGTTCAGGCCGGCCTTGGCGCCAATGTTCATCTGGGCCATCGTCGCTCCGGCGGTCAGGGCGACAGCTGCAGTAAGAAGGACTTTTCGCATGTTGGTTGGATTTGGTTCGCGGTGTTGACCAAAACTATGCCACGGGGCTCACATAGGCCTGGCGATGGTTCAAGATCACGGTGTTCACAGCAGGTCGGTCAGTTGGTCCGATCGCGCAGGAACGCGTAGCCCAAGGACACCTGCACGACGTTCTGGTGGGTCTTCGTGAGGTCGGTGTTCTCCTCCAGTGTGGTGAAGCCCCGCCAATACCGGAGGCCCAGATCAAGGCCGTTGTCCATGCGGTAGCCCAGGCCCACCACACCGGCCACCTCCATGGTGTTCAGGCCATCGGTCGAACTGTCCGTGGCGTCGAGGGAGGTCGTCACGGTCTCTCCGGAAGTGGTCACGGAACTGGTGCCGGTGACCTTGGTGGTACTACCGAGCAGGAAACCGAAGGCGGGGCCCGCCTGCAGGCTGAGCTTCTCGGAAACACGAATGCCGAGCATCAGCGGCAGCTCCAGATAGGACAGGTTGGAGCGGGTCTCGGCGTCCACCTTGGTGGTGACATCCAGTACCGTGGTGCTGCTGCTGAGCGAAGCGCTCGAGCTACGGGTACTGTACAGCAGTTCCGGGCGCAGGTAGAGCCTCTCGCTCAGGTCATGCGCGGCGAACACGCCCACGTGAAAGCCCGGGCCGTCCGCAGCCCTGGGCTCCTCCGTCCCGGCAGGGGCATCGTCCCCAAGGGTCACGCTCTGGAACTGGTAGTTGAACCCGACTTTGCCGCCCAGGTCGGTCTGCGCACTAGCACCCAAGGCCATGGCCACCGGCACGAGAAGGATCGCTCGCATGTTCATGTTCGATCGGTTTTCGTGCACCCGGACCAAGTTCGTGCCGATCGGTGCAGGATGAGGACGGACGGTTGGTCGCGGGGCTGCCCGCGGACCGTGCTCACTCCACCACCACAGGGAGCACAACGGCCCCGGACGGATGCACGACGCGCACCATGTAGGCCCCATGGGACAACCCCGACAGGTCGATCAAGGTGCCCTCAACCGGCAGAACACCGGGCTGGATCTTCACTGTTCGACCTCCCTGGTCCAGGACCTCCAAGCGATCCACGCGCAGCTTGGACGGTACGGACAAGCGCACTACGCCCGAGGTGGGATTGGGAAAGAGTCCGAAGTGAGGCTCCTCGCCCGCCTGCAGCTGGGCGGATGTGATCAATTGGTCCACGTAGCGCGTCACGGTCATGGCGCTCAACCCCGCCACGTACACCGCGCTGTCCTTCCCGAGCACGCAGCACATGCCCCTGCCACCGTAGTAGGGATCCGTGTGGGCCCAAGCCTGTGCGCCCGCGGCATCATACTTCACGGTGACATACGAGAGGAACATGCCGTTGGAGGGACCGCCCTGGCCGGTGACGAAGACCTCGCCATTGTCCCGCACCGCGAGCCACGAAGGCCGCTCGTCGTTGGTGGAGGTCGCATTGTAGCGTGCGCTCCACACCAGGCCGCCGGCCGTATCGATGCGGGCCGTGATCCAATCCATGTACCCGCTGCCCGACTGGATGTTCCAGCCGATGGTCGTCAAGCGTCCATCGCGATACACCATGCGTGTGGCTCCATCGGCCCCATTGAAGTCGAAGCTGAACTGAGCGATGGAGTCCCCGGCAGCATCATACTTCCTGACGACCAGATCCGCTGCGGTCCCTTGTGCCACTTGGTCTGGAAAGGATGTGAGCACGTAGGTGTTCCCGGCCTCATCCAGTTCCACATCCTGTGCACCGTACCCCGCTATGTCCGCCCCCCAGAGGAACACCCCGGTGGTGTCCCAGACGGACAGGGCTCCATGGGCCACCCCAGGTCCGCCAGCCACCATCACCACACGATCGTCGCGCACACGCATGGCGCTGAGGCTCGTACCCCCATAGGTGGCATCGGAAAGGTCGAAGAGCACGTTCCCCGAGCCATCCACCTTGGCCAGCGTGAAGCCGGGAGGCTGCACGCCGATCATCCCCACGTACACGTTGCCGCTCGCATCGAGCGCACCACGGACCCCGTAACTGTAACCGTGCCCCAGTTCGGTGCGCCAAAGCAGGTTGCCCTGCGGACCGTACTTGATCACCACCGCAGTGTCCGGGAAGGTGTTCGATGTGCCGGTGTATTCGTGGCCCACCACCACGATCTCCTGCGCGTCGGTGACCGCGATGGCGGTCGGACGCTCGAACTTCCAGGTGGCACCGGTCATGTCCACCGCCTCCCATTGCAGCACACCGTACTTGTCGTACTTCCGGGTGTAGATGTGGCCGTTCCCGAGGTAGCTGGGCCTGTAGCCGGTCACGATGACATTGTCCGCCGAGTCGCGCGCGGCCAGCTCGCCTTGCTTGTTGATGTCGGCGGCCGCTTCCGACCAATCGACCGTGTACTGCCCGCGGGAGGCCATGACCAGCAGGGTCGACACGGCCAACAGGGCCGGCCTGAAGAAGGTGTGCAGCATGCCCGAAGGTCGCCATGTGCCACCGCCGGCGCATGATCGTCGTCACCCGAGCGGGAAGATCGTCCGACCGGGCGGGAACAGGAAGCCCCGGTCCATGTGGCCGGGGCTTCCTCGTGTCGGGTCCGGGCTCAGCCCTTCTGCTGCGCGCGGATGATGTTGAGCGCACCGCCGGCCTTGAACCACTCGATCTGCTGCTCGTTGTAGGTGTGGTTCACCTGGATGGTGTCGGAGCTGCCGTCCTTGTGCTTCAGCACCAGCGTCAGGGGCTTGCCAGGCGCGAAGGACGTGAGGTCCGTGAAGTCGATGCGGTCGTCCTCCTGGATCTTGTCGTAATCGGCCTCGTTGCCGAAGGTGAGGGCGAGCATGCCCTGCTTCTTCAGGTTGGTCTCGTGGATGCGGGCGAAGCTCTTCACCAGCACGGCGGCCACGCCCAGGTGGCGCGGCTGCATGGCGGCGTGCTCGCGGCTGCTGCCCTCGCCGTAGTTCTGGTCGCCCACGATGATGCTGGACACGCCCGCGGCCTTGTAGGCACGCTGGGTGGCGGGCACCGCGCCGTATTCGCCGGTCAGCTGGTTCTTCACCTTGTCGGCCTCGCCGTTGAAGGCGTTGATGGCGCCGATGAGCGTGTTGTTGCTGATGTTGTCCAGGTGGCCGCGGTACTTGAGCCAGGTGCCGGCCATGCTGATGTGGTCGGTGGTGCACTTGCCCTTGGCCTTGATCAGCAGCACCGCGTCGGCGATGTTCTTCCCGTTCCACGCGGGGAAGGGCTCGAGCAGCTGCAGGCGCTGGCTGTCCGGCTTCACCACCACCTCCACGCTGCTGCCATCGGCGGCGGGGGCCTGGTAGCCGTTGTCCTCCACGGCGAAGCCCTTGGGGGGCAGCTCGTGGCCGGTGGGCTCGGCCAGCTTCACCTGCTCACCATTGTCGTTGGTGAGGGTGTCGTGCACCGGGTCGAAGGTGAGCTTGCCGCTGATGGCGATGGCCGCCACCATCTCGGGCGAGGCCACGAAGGCGTGCGTGTTGGGGTTGCCGTCCGCGCGCTTGGCGAAGTTGCGGTTGAAGGAGTGGACGATGGAGTTCTTCTCCTGCTTGTCGGCCCCCTCCCGCGCCCACTGGCCGATGCACGGACCGCAGGCATTGGTGAAGATGGTGGCGCCGCTCTTCTCGAAGGTCTCGATGAAGCCGTCGCGCTCGATGGTGTAGCGCACCTGCTCGGAACCGGGATTGATGCCCAGGTGCGACTTCGGCTTCACGCCCTTGCTCACGGCGTCGGCCACGATGCTGGCGGCACGGCTGATGTCCTCGTAGCTGCTGTTGGTGCAGGAGCCGATCAGCGCCCACTCGATGTCCACGGGCCAGCCATTGGCGGCGGCCTTCTCCTTCATCTCGCTCACCGGCGTGGCCAGGTCGGGGGTGAAGGGGCCGTTGAGGTGCGGGCTCAGGGTGCTGAGGTCGATCTCGATCACCTGGTCGAAGTACTTCGCGGGGTCGGCGTACACCTCGGGGTCGCCGGTGAGGTCGGCGGCGATCTTGTCGGCCATGGCGGCCACTTCCGCGCGGCCGGTGGCCTTCAGGTAGCGGCGCATGCTGTCGTCGTAGCCGAAGGTGCTGGTGGTGGCCCCGATCTCGGCGCCCATGTTGGCGATGGTGCCCTTGCCGGTGCAGCTCATGCTCACGGCGCCTTCACCGAAGTACTCCACAATGGCACCGGTGCCGCCCTTCACGGTGAGGATGCCGGCCACCTTCAGGATCACGTCCTTCGGGGCGGTCCAGCCGTTGAGCTTGCCGGTGAGCTTCACGCCGATGAGCTTGGGGAACTTGAGCTCCCACGGCAGGCCGCTCATCACG
>JAEUSV010000146.1 GCA_016788485.1 Flavobacteriales bacterium | reverse complement strand
CTGTACGTGTTGCCGCTGGTGAGCGCGATGGACGGCGTCACATGCACGAGCGTGGGGTCGGTGCCGTCCAGTACCGCCGCGCTCACGCCGATGAAGGGGATGATGTCGAAGCTGCCGAGCGCCGAGCCGTCCAGGGCCTCGCTGAACACCACGTCCACGTTGGTGGCGCTGCTGGCCGTTACGCTCACGATGGATGGAGGTGTCAGGTCCACGGGGATCGGACCCACGCTCACGTCGTCGATGAAGTGGTTGTTGATGGGGCTCGCCGCCGTGCTCTGTTCGATGCGGAGGCCGAAGTGCGTGCAGCTGGAATAGGTCCCGTCCGTGGCGTTGCCGGCCAACGTGTAGGTGCCGGTGTTGCCGTCGTCCGTCTCCAGGGTCCAGAGGTCCGCGGCATCGCGCTTCACCCGGATGCGGAAGGGGTTGTCGCTGCTGCTGTTGACGATGCCGTCGGCGCTGGCGATGAGCGAGATGCCCGTGCCCGCATCGCTGCGGAAGAGCTCCACACGGTCGGCCGTGCCGCCGATGCGCACGAAATACCCGTTCACGCCACTGGCCAGGTCGGCCGCGCTGCTCATCAGGTACACGTCGGCATAATTGGCCCCGCTGGTGCTGAACTTCAGGTTCACGAACCACTCCCACTGCGCCAGCGTGGCCTGCGTGCTGGGCGTGCTCAGGTGGTAGTTGGCCGCCCCGGGGCTGTTGCTGCGCAGCTGGCCGCCCACGCAGGTGAAAAGCGTGTTGTCACCGCTCCACACGGGGCCGTTGGTGAAGTCGTTGTCGTTGAAGTCATCGGTCACCTGTGCGGCGAGCGTGGCCGACACGTGCAGGGCCAGGGACCCCAGGAATGCGCGGAAAAGGGCGCGGATCATGGACTTCAGCGTGGGAGGCAAGGTAGTACTTTCGACCCGCGTTGAACGTTAACCGGACATCATGAAGGTCGCTGTCGTCGGTGCCACCGGGCTTGTCGGTGGGGTCATGCTCAAGGTGCTCGAGGAGCGCCGATTCCCCGTGGACGAACTGCTGGCCGTGGCCAGCGAGCGCAGTGCCGGCAAGGCGGTCCGCTTCCGCGGCAAGGACGTGCCCGTGATCGGCATGGAAGCGGCCATCGCCGCTCGGCCCGATATCGCCCTCTTCTCCGCCGGCGGCACCACCTCCCTGGTGTGGGCCCCGCGCTTCGCCGAGGTGGGCTGCACCGTGGTGGACAACAGCAGCGCCTGGCGCATGTACCCCGACAAGAAGCTCGTGGTGCCTGAAGTGAACGGGGAGGTGCTCACCGCGGACGACCACATCATCGCCAACCCCAACTGCAGCACCATCCAGCTGGTGATGGCGCTGGCCCCGCTGCACAAGGCCTTCGGCGTGGAACGCGTGATCGTGAGCACCTACCAGGCGGTGACCGGCACGGGTATGAAGGCGGTGCAGCAGCTGGAGAACGAACGCAAGGGCATCAGCGGCGACATGGCCTATCCCTTCCCGATCGACCGCAACGTGATCCCGCGCTGCGACGTGTTCACCGACAACGGGTACACCAAGGAGGAGATGAAGCTGGTGAACGAGACGAAGAAGATCCTCGACCCCGTGATCCGCGTCACCGCCACGGCCGTGCGCGTGCCCGTGACCGGCGGCCACAGCGAGGCGGTGAACATCGAATGCGCGCGCGACTTCGACCTGGACGAGGTGCGCCGCCTGCTGCGTGAAACGCCTGGCGTGGTGGTGCTCGACGACCCCGCGAAGGACGAGTACCCCATGCCGCTGATCGCGCACGACCGCGATGCGGTGTTCGTGGGCCGCATCCGCCGCGACGAGACCCAGCCCCGCACCCTCAACCTGTGGATCGTGGCCGATAACCTGCGCAAGGGCGCCGCCACCAATGCCGTGCAGATCGCGGAGCTGCTGGTGCGCAAAGGCTTGGTGAAGGCGGGCCAGGTGGTGGCCTGAACAATGCGCAACGCCATGGAGCGTTCTCCGACCACCATGAAAAGACCCCGCCTGACCTACCTCCTGCTGGGCTTCTTGCAGTGCGTGGCCATCACGGCCCATGCCCAGGAAACCCCTGCTTCCCCCTTCAGCTCCGTCCACCTCAGCGGCGGTGGCTTCTTCACGGGCAACGAGTCCCTCTTCCGGCAGGATGTGGCCCTGCTCACCCCAGGGTCCACGCTGCTCGCAGGCGGGCTGGCCGACCACGACTACGACAGTGATCCGTACGAGGAGGAGGGCGCGGGACTATTCGAGGCAGGCATCGGCCTGTTGCCCTTCCGCAAGTCCGACCGCTCCGGTCCCGAGCTGCGGCTGGGCTTTCTCTATGCCGGACGCAACGAGCTGGCCGGCTATTTCAGCCGCACCACCCGCACGCCATACGATACCCTCACCAGCAGCCAGACCGGCGAGGTCTACTACGTTGACTCCGTGCACCGCAGCACCTACGCGGTGCAGTACAGCGCCGAACGCTTCGGGCTCAACGCCGCGCTCACCTGGAGCACCAAGGGTCGCTGGAGCATATACGGTGGCGTGGGCCTGGCTGGTGGGCTGCTCATGAACGCCCGTACCGAGGTGTACCGGTCCATCTTCGACAGCGTGGACGGCCCGACCTCAGGCCCTGGCGATGGCTACTACGGACGGTACAACAACGGCGCATCGGAGTCCTTCCGCAACGGCACCGGTTGGTGGGTGAGCCTGTACACGCCCATCGGTCTGGACTTCCGTATCGCGCGCAAGGGCGAGTTCTGGGGCCGCATGCACCTGTATACCGAGCTTAGACCCCAGCTGCTGTTCCAGGGCACGCCCGAGCTGGGTACGGGCACTTCGTTCGGCCTGCAGCAGGTGTTCGGTGTGCGCTTCACACCGTAGGCATACCGTCGGAACCGCCGGTGCACCGGCCCGCCCAAGGTGGTGTCCGCTCGTGTGATCGTCCTTTCCAGCCCGACCTTTCCACCTGAAGCTTTGGTCCGCCGCCCGCCGCGTACCATCGCCCGGACGCGCGCACATGACCTTCCTTCCCTTCCTGTTCTTCGCGCTGGTCTTTGCATTGGCGGGTCTCCGCATCGCCCAGGAATACCAACGTGCAATCGTGTTCCGCCTGGGGCGCTTCACCGCGATCAAGGGCCCCGGGCTGTACTGGATCATCCCGCTCATCGAGCGGCAGCAGACCATTGATACCCGCACGCGCACGGTCGACCTGGAGCAGCAGGAGACCATCACCAAGGACAGTGTCACCATCAAGGTGAACGCCGTGCTCTGGTTCAGTGTGGTGGCGCCGGAGAAGGCGGTGCTGCAAGTGGCCAACTACCAACAGGCGGTGTACCAGTTCGCGGTGACCTCCTTACGCAACATCATCGGACAGCATGTGCTGGACGAGGTGCTGCGTGATCGCGAGGGCATCAACCGCACCCTGCAACAGATGGTCGACGCGGCCACCGAGCCATGGGGCATCCGCATCGAGATGGTGGAGATGAAGGACGTGGAGATCCCGGCCGGCATGCAGCGGGCCATGGCGCGCGAAGCCGAGGCCATCCGCGAGAAGCGTGCGCGCCTGATCAAGGCCGAGGCCGAACTGGAGGCGAGCCTGAAGCTCACGCAGGGCGCCACCGAGATGGCCAAGGCGCCCATGGCCCTTGAGCTGCGCCGCCTGCAGATGCTTTCGGAGATCGGCATCGACAACAACACGACCACCGTGATCATGATGCCGTCGCAGTTCACCGAACTGGCCGGCAAGCTGGCGGGGTCAGGCTCCTGATGAGGGCCCGGCCGGTGGCTCCGAGGGAGCTGCCGGGGGCTCGACGAGCGATGCAGCGGCTGGACCAGGGTCTATTGCTTGCTCCGGTTCCTTGCCCCCATGCGCGAAGGCGTGGCGCTGGAAGAGGATCAGCCATAGCACGCCCACGGTGATCGCCGCATCCGCCAGGTTGAACACCGGCCGGAAGAACTCGAACTCCTCTCCGCCCCAACCGGGCAGCCACGCGGGGAAGCGGCCGTGCCAGATGGGGAAGTAGAACATGTCCACCACCCAGCCGTGCAGCAGCGGGGCATAGCCGCCATCCGCAGGAAGGAAGGTGGCCACATCGATGCTGGTGCTGCGGCTGAAGAGCACGCCGTAGAAGGTGCTGTCGATGATGTTGCCCAGCGCACCGGCGAACACCAGCGACACGCAGGTGATGAGCCCGGGTCTCGCGCCGTGGCGGATGATGCTGCGAAGGTACAAGCCGATGCCCGCCACCGCGATGATGCGGAACACCGAGAGCATGAGCTTGCCGGCCTGGCCGCCGAACTTCATGCCGAAGGCCATGCCGTCGTTCTCGATGAAATGCAGGAAGGCCCAACCGGAAGGGTCTTCGGGCAGGTGCTGGCCGATGGTGAAGTGCAGCTTGATCCACACCTTCAACACCTGGTCCGCCAGCAGCACCAGGACAATGGTGGACAGCGCGCGCTTCAACTCGCAGGGGGGAGGGCCGTGGGGCGCCTCAGTTGTTCATCTGCTGCTTGGCCTCGATGCTGAGGGTGGCGTGCGGCACCAGGCGCAGGCGCTCCTTGCTGATCAGGCGGCCGGTGACGCGGCAGATGCCGTAGGTCTTGTTGCGGATGCGCAGCAGCGCGTCCTCCAGGTGCTTGATGAACTTCTCCTGGCGGGCGGCCAGCTGGGCGGTCTCCTCGCGGCTCAGGGTCTCGCTGCCGTCCTCGATCATCTTGAACGAGGGGCTCGTGTCCTCCGTGCCGTTGTTGTCGGTGTTGGCCAGCGTCTGCTTCAGCAGCTCGTAGTCCTTGCGGGCCTCATCAAGCTTGGCGTTGATGATCTGGCGGAACTCCTCCAGTTCACTGTCGCTGTAACGCTCCTTCTTGGCGTCCTCGAGGGTGCTCACCTGCTTCTTCACCACCGGGGCGGCCTTGGGCATGTTCGGCGCGCTCTTGATGGTCACCAGGGGCTTCGGGCCTTCGGCCTTCTTCCCCTCCTCCTTCTTCTCTTCCTTCTTCACGGGTGCTTTCGCTACGGGTTTCTCCACCGGCGCCGGTTTTGGCGCGGGAGCGGCTTTCACGACGGGCTTCGGGGCCGGCTTGGCCGGGGCCTTGGCCACGGGCTTCGCGGGGGCGGCCTTCTTCACCGGCGCCTTGGCCACCGGCTTGGCCGGGGCCTTCTTCGCGGGTTTGACGGGAGCAGCCTTCTTCACGGGCTTCACCGCCTTCTTCGGGGCCGGCTTGGCGGCGGCCTTCTTCGCGGGGGCGGCCTTCTTCACGGCTTTCTTGTGGGCCGGCTTGGCGGCCGCCTTCTTCACCGGTTTCGCAGGCTTTTTCGGCGCGGCCTTCTTGGCCGGCTTCGCAGCCTTCTTCACGGGCTTGGACGCTGCCTTCTTCATAGGCTTGGCGGCCTTTTTCGCGGCGGTCTTCTTGGCCATGGCGGTACCCCTTTGAAAATTGATCCGCAAATATAGGCGGATCCCCGCGTCAATTCGCGGACCGCACAAGGCTCAGCGCGGCCCGCAAGGTCTCGTCGAGCTCCACCTCGTGCACCCCAGGCCCCTCAGCGGGCAAGGAACGCACAAGTACTTGGTCCTCAGGGGTAACGGCCAGTATTTCGGCCAGGATCCAGGCCGCATGGCTCCGCACCGCCTGCGTCAGCCGGGCATCCCCACCGTCCAGGATGTGCAGCTGCACCCGGTCCGTGACCTCGAAGCCGCTCTCCTTGCGCAGGGTCTGGATGCGGCTCACCAGCTCGCGGGCGATGCCCTCCTGCACGAGCGCGTCGGTGAGGGTGATGTCCAGCGCCACGGTGAGCGCCCCGTCGCTGGCCACGCTCAGGCCTGGCACGTTCTCGGCGGTGATCTCCACGTCGTCGCGCAGCAGCTCCACCTCCTGCCCCTCCACGCTCAGTTGCATGCGGCCGTTGGCCTCCAGCTCCGCGATCTGCGCCTGGTCGAACGCGTTCACCGCCGCGGCCACGCCCTTCATCAACTTGCCCATGCGCGCACCGAGCTTCTTGAAGTCGGGCTTGATCTTCTTCGTCAGCTTGCTCTCGCTCGCATCGAGGATCACCAGGTCCTTCACGTTCACTTCGCTCAATACCAGGTCGCGGATGGCCTCGAGGCGCTTGCGCATCGCCGAATCGGTCACCGGCACCAGCATCTTCTGCAGTGGTTGACGTACGCGGTGGCCCTCCTTCTTACGGATGCTCAGCACCAGCGAGGTCAGCTTCTGCGCGAGCGCGGTGCGCTGCTCCAGCTCCAGGTCGATGGCGGACTCGTCGGGCGCGGGCCAGTCGCTGAGGTGCACGCTGGTGCCGGTGAGGTCGCGGTACAGGCGATCACTGAAGAAGGGCGCGATGGGCGCGCTGAGCATCGCCACCACTTCCAGGCACCGGTGCAGGGTGCTGAACGCGGCGTTCTTGTCGGCGCCGAGCTCACCTTTCCAGAACCGGCGACGGTTCAGACGCACGTACCAGTTGCTCAGGTCCTCCACCACGAAGTCCTGGATGGCGCGCGCCGCGATGGTGGGCTCGTAGTCCGCGTAGCTCGCATCGGCCAGCTTCAGCACGCTGTTGAGGCGAGAGAGGATCCAGCGGTCGCTTTCGGTGAGCGTCGCTTCACCTTTGCCCTCAAAGCCATCGATGTTGGCGTAGAGCGCGAAGAAGTTGTACGTGTTGAAGAGCGCGCGGAAGAACTTGCGCTGCACCTCGGTGATGCCCTCGGCATCGAACTTCAGGTTGTCCCAGGGCGAGGCGTTGCTGATCATGTACCAGCGCACGGCATCGGCGCCGTACTGGTCCAGCGTCTTGAACGGGTCCACCGCGTTGCCCAGGCGCTT
>JAEUSV010000133.1 GCA_016788485.1 Flavobacteriales bacterium | reverse complement strand
GCCTTGGGCAGGTCGCGGGCCTCCTTGCTGTACAGGAAGAACAGGCCCATGTAGTTGAGCGCCTCCTCCTGGTCGGCCTTGTACTTCTCCTTCTCCTCGGGCTTCATCCTGGCGAGCATCTGCTCGTACCAGGTCTTCGCGGCGAAGGTCTTGGTCTCCAGGCTGTCCATACCGTTCTGGGTGCGCGCACGGAACTTGTAGCCCTGGTAGGCGTTGGGGTTGCGCTCGATGTAGGTGGCCCAGGCGCTGTCCGCGGTCATCCAGCGCTTGCCCTTCAGGGCGGCGTCACCGAGGTAGTAGAAGTCGTTGGTCTCGGGCTTGCCGCCAGCGATCTTCTCCTTCAGGGCACCGATGGCCTTGTCGTAGGCCTTGGCCTTGCTGAAGGCCTTGGCGGCCTCCACGAAGTTGTAATCCTTGGTGCGGTCCATGCGTGCGGCCTTCAGCATGTGCTCGGCACCGAGGCTGTCCTGCCCCAGGCCTACGAGCGCCTTGCCATAGTACTCCCAGTCGCCGGCGATCACCTTCTCGGGGCTCTGTTCGGCGAAGTAGGCCTCCAGGGTGGCCTTGGCACCGGCCGCATCCTTCAGCTCCACCTGGTCGTAGCCCTTGATGCGCTGCAGGGTCAGGTTCTTCACGCCCTTGCCCTCGAGGTCCTTGATCTCGTTGAGCGATTCGGTGTGCTTGCCGACCAGGAAGAGGAACTGGGCGTAGCGCACGCGGGCGCTGGTGTTGCCGGTGTTCAGTTCCAGGTACTTGTTCATGTCGGCCGTGGCCTTCTCGAAGTCGCGGGCCATGAAGTAGGCCTCGGCGCGGCCGCTGTAGGCCGGTGCGTAGGAGGCGTCGATGCCGATGGCCTTGGTGTACTCCTCGATGGCGGCGCTGTAGTTCTTGGCGCGGTAGTACATGAAGCCCTTCTTGCTCACGGGCTTGGCGCTGAGGGCGTCGAGCTGGGCGGCCTGCTTGTAGTTCTCCAGCGGGGCCGAGCCGTCGCGGGGGTTGGCCTCGAAGAGCACGTTGCCCTTCAGGATGTAGGTCTCGGGGTCCTTGGGGTCGAGCTCCAGGGCCTTGGCGATCATCTCCTGGCTCCTGGCGAGGTCCTTCTGGTTGCCTTCGGCATAGGCCTGGGCGATCTCGCGGTAGGTGCGGGCCTGCAGGGGCTTGCCGAACTTGTTGGCCTTGTCGGTGGCGTTGGCGATGGCCTTGTCGAACTGGGCCTTGGCCTCGGAGGCCTGGCCCTTGGTCCACATCACCTTGCCCACGCCCACGTGGTTGAGCGGGTAGCGGCCGTTCACCGAGGCGCCGCGGCCGAAGCAGAACGCGGCGCTGTCGCTGCGCTCGCTGGCGAAATAGTTCTCGCCCAGCAGGAACCAGGCCTCCGCGTTCTGGGGGTCGGCGGCCAGCACGTTGTTGAGCACGGCGGTGGCCTTCTCGTACTGCTCACGGTCGGTGAGCTTCACGGCCTCGGGGAGGCCTTGGGCGGAAGCGGTGAGGGTGGCCAGGAAGGCGGCACCCAGGATCACGGTCGTTTTCATCGGTTCTTACGGCTGAACGATCTCCACATCACGGGCCGGCACCTGCTGCGGGGCCAGTCCCTGCTTGAGGATGATGCGCTGGCCCTTGTGGCCGGCGACAAAGGAAACAAAACCGGTGCCAAGCCCTGATTTCGGCTCGGTGAGCACGGCGTACAGCCTGCGGCGCAGGGGGTAACGCCCGTCGGCCAGGGTGCCCTGGGAGGGCTTCACGGCGGCCGCCAGGTCGGCGGTGGGGCTCAGGGCCACCAGGTCCACCTGCCCGCGCAAGGCGCGCATGGCCGGATCGTCCAGGTCGCTGAGGCTGGCGAAAGGCACGAGGCCCAGGCTGTTGGGGTCGGCCACCACGCGCGCCACCACGGCGGCCACATCGGCCTCGGTGCGTCCGCTGAGGGTGACGGCCTGCCCGCCGAAGAGCGAGTCGGCCAAGGTGCGGGCCACGCCCGAGCCGGCGCCGTCGAACACGAGCGATACCTGGGCGGTGGAACCGCTGTCGATGGCGGCCCAGGTGGGCCGGCCTTCGCCCGCGCGCAGCAGCGCCTTCAAGGTGGGCAGGGCGAGGGCCTGCAGGTCGCGCTGCTTGTTGGCCAGTACCACCACGGCATCGGTGCACAGGGGGATGATGCGCGCCACGCGCTGGCGACCCTTGAGCCAGGCCTCCTGGTCGCCGC
Organism: Flavobacteriales bacterium; assembly: GCA_016788485.1. Lineage (GTDB taxonomy): Bacteria > Bacteroidota > Bacteroidia > Flavobacteriales_F > PHOS-HE28 > PHOS-HE28. Next base: position 12,664 of record JAEUSV010000133.1, on the reverse strand, counting down.
CGGGCAGCACGCTGCCGAAGGCGCAACGCACCGTGTCGTCCATGAGCGCCCGCATCAGTTCAGCGGCGTTCATGTAGCGGATGTCCACGTCGGCCTTGGCATAGAAGCTCTCGAACACCTGTTCCTGGCGTTCCAGCATGGGGCGCATGCCCTGGTCGGCGATCAGCACCACGCGCCCGCTGGTGGGCTTGTCGTCGGTGTACGGATCGGGCGCCTTGCCGCTGCAGGCGGGGAGAAGCAGCGCGGCGGCCAGCACGAAGGCGGCGCAGGTGTCGGCCTTCATGGGTTCACCACTGCTGGGCCGCCTTGTCGCGGCGTTTGCGGAACCACATCCACCCCCGCAGCGCGCCGTAGCCCAGCAGCACCGCGCCGATGGCGGGGCGGTAGTGCGGCAGCGGCTCGGCGAGCACGTTGGTGGTGAGGAAGAGCACGCCCATGACGGCGTAGAACACGGACATCGCGAGGGCGAACCAGCTGAGCTTGGCCATGGGTGCGGCTTGGGGCCCGAAAGCTACGGCCACGCGCGCGCTCAGTGGGCCAGCGTGAAGTTGATGGGCAGCACCAGGCGGCAGCGAACTGCATTGCCGTTCATGCGGCCAGGCGACCACTTGGGCATGTCGAGCACCACGCGTTCGCTCTCGCGCTTGGCTTCGCGCGTGCGGCCCTTAACGGCCTTGGCCATGGTGATGGTGCCATCCTTCTCGATCACGAACTCCACGTACACCTTGTCGCCCTTGCCCTCCTCCTGCAGCTCCTCGGGGAAGCGGATGTGCGCGCCGAGCCACTTGTACATGGCGGCCTCGCCACCGGGGAACTCAGGCACTTCCTGGAGCGAGTTGCCCAGGGGGGGAAGCTCACCAAAGCCGCCCGGTCCGCCGCCACCACCGGGTTCCCCTCCCGTGCCCGGGCCGGGATCACCACCACCGCCCGGACCGCTCGCCAGGGTATCGGCCGGGGGGCCGGGAGGCGCCGCGCTGGTGGTGTCCGCCTCGAAATGCGCGGTGTCGATCATGATCACGGTGCCCACGGCAGGTACCACGGGACCACCGGCGGGAGGTTGCACACGGGCCTCCTCGGGCAACGGCGCGGGCGGATCCACGGGGAAGATGTCCTCCAGGATGCGATCGATCACCACGGTACGCCCACCGGCGTCGACCACATCGCCGTGCACGAACAGCTTCACGCCGAACAGCACACCGGCGAGCAGGCCGAACGAGGCGAACAAGGCGAAGAGCACACGCCGGTCGTACTCACGACGCAATACGTAGGCCCCATAGTCGCGGTGGCGTCCCTGGAACACGAGGTCGTTGCGCTCGGGCTTGGTGACGTTGGCCCATTCGCGGTCGCCGGCGAGCATGGCGCACAGCAGGGTGAAGAGCAGGATGGATGCAGCGATGATCATGGCTTCTTCGGTATTGGTGATCAGCGTAAGGGTCCTTCCATCTGTCGGTACAACCGTGGGTCGGCGGGGTTCATTGCAGGGGGTGCCGGGCGATCGCAGCAACGGCGCCAAGGACCGAGGGAGCGGTCAAGGGGCCGCGGCCAGGACGGGCAGGCGCTGGCGCTCCACCGGCAGGAGGTCCTCGGTGATGGTGTAGCGACCGATGCCGCAGATGGCGAGCTCATCGAGCACGGCGATCACCTCGCGGTAGCGCGTGCCGGGTGCGGTGCGCACGATGCACACGCCCTGCGGATGGGCCTGGCGATGCGCGAGGAGCACCTGTCGCAGCCCTTGCACGGTGGTGCGCGAAGGCGCGGGTCCTTCGGCCTGCAGCGTCCCGGTGTAGTGGTGGATGCCTGCCGGGGTGAGCAGCACGGTGATGGCCCCGTGGGCCTCGCCTTCGGTGCCCTGCGGTGGCAGCACCAGTTGCAACGCCTCCGTGCGCAGCATGGTGGTGGTGAGGATGAAGAAGGAGAGCAGCAGGAAGGCGAGGTCCACCAGCGGGGTCATGTCCAGGCGGATGGAACGGGCGCGAACGCCGGGAGCGGGCTGCAGGTCGGCCATGGCGGGGGCTTTCCCTTGGAACCGCGTGGCGTGGCGGATCCTTGCGCGCGGGCCCTGCGGCATGGGCCGCCGGTATACACCTCAGAACAGCCGGAAAAGCAGCAGGCCCGTCGGGTGGACGGGCCTGCGATGCGTTCGGTATCGGCGGCTCAGCGCAGGGTGAACTTCACCGGCAGCACGAAGCGGCATTTCACGGCCTTGCCGTTCATCTTGCCGGGGTTCCAGGCGGGCATGGCCTTCACCAGGCGCATGGCCTCCTTGTCCAGGCCATCGCTCACGCCCTTCTTCAGCTTCACATCGGTCACGCGGCCGTCCTTCTCCACCACGAACTCCACGTACACCTTGCCCTGGATGCCGGCATCGGCCTCCATGTCGGGGTACTTCTGCAGGCGGCCGAGGTACTTGTACATCTCCTCCATGCCACCGGGGAACTCGGGCTGCTCCTGCACGGCGGCCAGGTCGAAGATCTCCTCCTCCACGGGGGGCGGGGGGGGCGGTGCGTCCATCTGCTGGCCCTCCTGGGTGGTCTGGCCGGCGGTGGTCTCCTGCAGGTCGTTCTGGGTGGGGGGCGGTTCGTCCACAGGCTGGTCGGCGGCCTCCACGGCCACGAACTGCACCGTTTCGATCTGCGGTTGGGGCGGCGGGATCACCTCGGGGGGCGGGGGCGGTTCCTCGGGCTGCTCCTCGAAGAGCTCCAGGTTCACGTCCACGATCTTCTTCTTCTTCTCCACCAGTTCCTCCTCGCCACCGAGCTTGGTGATGATGTAGGGGGCGCCCACGGCGAACACGAACACGCCGATGGCGAGCGCGAGGGCAAGGCCCAGGCGCTTGTTGTAGTCGCGGCGCAGGGTGAAGGCGCCGTACTCCTTGTTGTGGTTGGCGAACACCACGTTGTTCCGCACCTGCTGCAGCACGTTCATCCAGCTGTTGTCCAGCGTGAGCAGCAGGCTCACGGCGAGCAGGAAGACGATGAAGATGACGTAACCCATGTTTCAGGCGCCGAAGCCCGGCGCAGGCGTTGTTTCAGTCGCCGCAGCTCGGCGAAGGCGTTGTCGTCACAGTTTGAGCTTCTCCACGTCGAGCAGGGCCTGCTCTTCGGGCTTGATGGTGTCCTGCACGGCGTACTTGCCGATCCCGCTGATGTCCATCTCGTCGACGATGTCGATCATGTTGCGGAACTTGGCGTCAACGTCCGGCTTGATGATCACGAAGAGGGCCTCCTTCTTCTTCTGGGCCTCGTTCTTCAGGCTGTCGTACACCTCCTCGGTGATCTTCTTCTCGTTGAGCTGCTTGCTGAGCTCGTTGATGCGCTCCACCGTGGACTTGTTCATCTCGATGAGCAGCTTCTCCACATCCTTGAAGTTGGTCTGCGTGAGCTGCGTTTCTCCGGGCTTGAACGCGTCCTTGTAGTAGTAGATGGCGTCCTTCTTGGTGAGGAAGAGGGTGAGCGCATTGTTCACCTTGTCGAGCTCCTTGGGCTGGTCGTCCTCCGGGGGCACCGGGAACGTGAGCTGCAGGGTGCTCGGCTTGTACATGGTGGTGGTGAGGATGAAGAAGGTGAGCAGCAGGAACGCCAGGTCGACCATGGGTGTCATGTCGATCTTGGTGCTGCCTTTCTTGGCCCGCTTCTTCTGGTGGCGTCCCCCTCCCGGGGCTGCGCCTTCTCCTCCTGGTGCTTCTGCCATGGCTTGATCGCGTTGGCCTGACCGCTCCTTCCTGCGTGCCGTACACGCGAGGCGGTGTTCGGTTCAAGCGTTCAGATGCGGCTCTCTTCGAGGTCGGTGATCATCTTGAACCGGTTGATCTTGACCGTCGGGCTCTGGAAGATCTTGATCACCTTGTTCATGGTGGTGTAGTTCACGTTGCCATCCCCTTTCAGCGCCACCAGCGGGTTCTTACCGCCGGCCTCGCTGGAGAAGATGAGCTGGGTGACGCGGATCCAGTCGAGCAGCTGGTTGTTACCGTCCTCGTAAGGGATGCCGCGGCTCATCTTGTCGACCTCCTTGCGCTCCGAGGGCGAGTTGAGGTCGAGGTAGGCGGACATCTGCTGCAGGGGGATGCCGATGGCGTTGAGGTTGGTGAAGCGCACGACCTGTTCCTCGGTGAGCTCGAACCTGTACCGGTTCGCCATCTCCTTGATCACGGCGGCGCGCACCTTCTTGTCGGTGAAGTCCCAGAACACACGGCCCGCGCTGTCCACCACGATGGTCATGAGGTTCTCCGTGGGGATGGGCTGCTGGCTCATGCTGCTGGGCGTGTCCACCGCCACGGCCTCCTCCGGGCGGAACTGCGCGGTGAGCATGAAGAAGGTCACCAGCAGGAACGCCAGGTCCACCATCGGGGTCATGTCCAGCGAGGGACTGCTCCGGGGCATCTTGATCTTCGGCATGGTGCTTCCGATAAGGTTGGTTGGTTCCTAGGAAAGATCCGTTCCGCCGGCATGTGCAGGCGGGACAGGTCCCGCCCCTTACTTACGGTTGGCCAGGGTCTGGCTCACGCTGAAGCCCGCCTCGTCGATGCCGTGGGTGATGGCGTCGATCTTGGTGCTGAAGAAGTTGAACATGATGATGGCCACGCACGAGCCGGTGATACCGAGGGCCGTGTTGATGAGGGCCTCGGAGATACCGGTGGAGAGGGCGGTGGCATCGGGCGTACCGGCGGTGGCCAGTGCGCTGAAGGAGCGGATCATCCCCAGCACGGTACCGATCAGACCCAGCAGGGTGCTGATGCTGGCGCAGGTGGAAAGGATCACCAGGTTCTTGCTGAGCATGGGAAGCTCCAGGGCGGTGGCCTCCTCCAGCTCCTGCTTCACGGCCTGCAGGCGGGTCTCCTTGTCGTGGCTGGCGTCGTAGAGCACCGTCTTGTACTTCTCCAGGCCGCTGCGCATCACATTGGCCACGCTGCCCTTCTGGCTGTCGCAGGCGCCGATCGCCTCATCGACCTGGTCGTTGGCGAGGAACTGGCGCACCTGGCCCAGGAAGGACTCGATCCGGCCCTTGCCCTTGGCCTTGCTCAGCGTGAGGAAGCGCTCGATGCTGAAGATGATCACCAGCAGGTTCACGGTGATCAGGATGGGAACGATGAAACCGCCCTTGTGGATCACCCCGAAGGTGTGCGCAGGCTCCTCCTCCACCGGGTGGCCCTTGATGGGGTCGCCACCTTCGAAGTTGGCCGGGTCGCCCAGCACGAACATGTAGAAGATCACGCTGACGATCAGCGCGAGGGGGATCACGATGGCCACGAACATGCTGGACATCTTCCCGGAGTTGCTCTCGTTGCTCATTGGAGGGGTTGTCGTTTCAGGGGATCGGTTGTGGTGGAAGGCGGCCTGCCGCTGCTGGTCTGTTGGTTCGTTGGCAGGCCGGTCCTTACAGGGTCGGCAAACATAACAAAGGGGCCGATCGGGTGATGTTGCCACAATGTTACCACCGACCCCTGCGGGAACCCACGCCCAAGTTCCTGGCACTGCCGGGGGTTGAGCGCGCGCTCCCCGCGATCGGCAAGGCTTCCATGGACCGTTGGTGTTGGCACCGCTCTTGAACGCCCGGGCGCCCCGCTGCGTATCCGTCGCGGCCCGGATCCGAGGAACGGCACCTTCCGATCGGCGAACGGGAACCGCTTTCCATGGCCCTCAGGCCTCCAAGGATCGATCATTCTTATCCTTGGTTTTATTTTCCATGGAATATATTTGCACCCTCATGGACCGCAAGACCTTCCTCCGCAACGGCCTCATGGGCGGGACGGCCCTGATGGCCCTTGGGGCCAAGCCGGCCCCGTTCGACGCGGCATCCGGTGCACCGGAGCCTGTCGGTTTCAACCACCTCCCCAACCCCGACCCCCGCATCATGGCGAACATGGTCCTCCACAAGGCCGGCACCCGTGGGCATGCGAACCACGGCTGGCTCGACAGCCACCACAGCTTCAGCTTCGCGAACTACTACGATCCCGAGCGCATGCACTTCGGCGCCTTGCGCGTGCTCAACGACGACACTGTGGCCGCGGGCATGGGCTTCGGCACGCACCCCCACGACAACATGGAGATCATCTCCATTCCCCTGGAGGGCGACCTGGAGCACAAGGACAGCATGGGCAACACGCAGGTGATCCGCCACGGCGACATCCAGGTGATGAGCGCAGGCACGGGCATCACCCACAGCGAGTTCAACCGCAACAAGGACCGGCTCACCCGTTTCCTGCAGATCTGGGTGTTCCCCAACCGGCGCAACGTGAGCCCGCGCTACGACCAGCTCACGCTCGACCCGGCGCTGCGCCACAACCGCTTCCAGCAGGTGCTTTCGCCCAGCCCCGACGACGAGGGCGTGTGGATCCACCAGGACGCCTGGTTCAACCTGGGCCGCTTCGATGCGCACAAGGGTGCGCACTACGGCCTGAAGCGGGCCGGCAACGGGGTGTACGCCTTCGTGATCGAAGGCAGCGCCACCATCAACGGCCAGGCGCTCGAACGACGCGATGGCCTCGGGGTGTGGGACATTGCCGCCCTTGACGTACAGGCAGGTCCGCAAGGCGCGGAGATCCTGCTGATGGAAGTGCCGATGCAACTGTCCTGAACCCTCGCACACGCGAACACCGAACGGACCAACCTCTTCAACGCTAACACACGAACAACATGGAAACAGCGACCGCCACCACCACCCAATGGGCCATCGACCCGGCCCACAGCGAAGTGCAGTTCAAGGTGAAGCACCTGATGATCAGCACCGTCACCGGCAGCTTCAAGCGCTTCGGCGCCGATGCCACGCTCGAAGGCGATGACCTTTCCAACGGCAGCGTGAACTTCTGGGCCGAGACCGACAGCGTGGACACGGGCAGTACCGACCGCGACAACCACCTGCGCAGCGGCGACTTCTTCGACAGCGCGAACCATCCGAAGCTCACCTTCAGCAGCACCGGCATCACGCGTAAAGGCGACGCCTACCTCGTGTCCGGCGACCTCACGATCAAAGGCGTGACCAAGCCTGTGACCCTCACCGCCGAGTGGGCCGGCATCGCCAAGGACCCCTGGGGCAACACCAAGGCGGGCCTGAACCTGAGCGGCCGCATCGACCGCAAGGAATGGGGCCTCAACTGGAACGCCGCGCTCGAGGCCGGTGGCGTGCTGGTGAGCGACGAGGTGCGCATCCTGTGCGAGGTGCAGCTGGCCCGCAAGGCCTGAACCGCCAAAGCCAAGTGACGAACGCCCGGGCCCAAGCGCCCGGGCGTTCGCGTTCCAATGCCGATATTCGGTCGACCGCGGCGTGACCTTGTCCGCACCATCGCGTCAGATCACACACCACCCCCCCGCATGAACGAGCAGCTCACCTCGGCACAGAACTTCCTCCACCACCTGTACACCCTGGCCCTGGGCTACGCGCCCAAGGTGATCGCCGCGATCGTGGTGTACTGGATCGGCACCCTGGCGATCCGGCTGCTCGCGCGCATGCTGGGCAAGGTGCTCGATGCGCGCGGCGTGGAGCTCACACTGCGCCGCTTCCTCAACAGCCTGGTGACCGTGGGCCTGCGCGTGGTGCTCATCATCACCGTGGTGGGCATGCTGGGGGTGCAGACCACCAGCTTCATCGCCATCCTCGGCGCCGCCGGTCTGGCCATCGGCCTGGCGCTGCAGGGCACCCTGGCCAACTTCGCCGGCGGCACGCTCATCCTGCTCTTCAAGCCCTACAAGGTTGGCGACCTCATCGAGGCGCAGGGGCTCGTGGGCGAGGTGAAGGAGATCCAGATCTTCACCACGGTGCTGCTCACGCCCGAGCACAAGACCGCCATCGTGCCCAACGGCGCCATGGCCAACGGCAACATCGTCAACTACACCCGCGAGGGCAACATCCGCGTGGACCTCACCTTCGGCCTGGACCAGAGCGCACCGGTCGCCAAGGCGCGCGAGGTGCTCTTGGGCGTGATGAAGGCGCATCCCAAGGTGCTCGCCACGCCCGCGTCCTCGGTGAACATCGCGAAGCTCACGCTCGACGGGGTTGAGCTGGCGGTGCGCCCCTACTGCGCACCCGGCGACTACTGGACGGTGTACTTCGAGGTGTACGAGCAGGGGCTCGCCGCTCTGCAGGCCGCCAACATCGCCGGCCCGCAGCACGTGATGCGCGTGATCAACGAGGGCAAGGCCTGAGCCCCGGCCTTCCGACCCCCGTCGTGTCCCGGCAACGGGCCGCCGCCTAATTTCCCGCCGCATGCCATCGCGGCCCATCACCCCCGCGCAGGTCGCCACTTGGCGTGAGCTGTTCACGCGCGGCCCCCTGCCCGCCTCCACCGAAGCCCGCACACGCGCGCTGCGGGAGCTGATGCAACGCCGGGCCGGCAGCGTACGTGCGCTGATCGACCTGCACGACCTGGTGCTCTTCGCCCTGGCCTACCCCGTGGACGCCACGGAGCACGCCCTGGCCACCCGGGCGATGGACCATGTGGCGCGTGAGGTGCGCCGCCTGAAGCGCACAAGCGGCCGCAACGCCATCGCCCTCGCCAACACCGGGCTCGCGCACACCAGCGTCACCGTCGCCTTCAGCCACGAGCTGCTTAGCTGGCTGCAGCAGCGCCACCCGGACCGCGTTTCGCTCGACTCCACGGACGGCGACCTCGAGGCCGCGAAGCCGTGGCTCGCGACCCTGCTGCCCATGGCCGTGCGCGATGCCTTCGAACTGGAGGACTTCGAGCTGGGCCCCTGGCTGGCGTCCATGAAAGGGAAGCGCAGACCGGCGGACCTGGGCTGGTGGCTGTCGCTCACGAGCGGGCTCCCCCCTGCCTTGCGTGCGCCGCTCTTCGAACAGTTGCAGCTCTTCGCCACCGTGGACCTGGCCGACAGCGGGCTCTCCTCCACCTACGGCCGTTCGCCGGCCCGCGCGCTGCACACCTTTCCCCACGGCGTTCCGCGCAAGGTGGACGCAGCGGCGCTGCTGCGGGCTCCACTGCCGGAAGCACGCGCGCTCAGCACCGCGGAGCGCGGACAGCTGCTCGACGCCGCGCGGGGCATCCTGCTCTGCGGACTGCGCGAGACCGGTCCGGTGACGCACGCCGAACGGGTGGACCTGATCGACCTGGGGCAGGGCATCGACATCGCGCTTTTCCACCTGCCACCGCAGCAGCGCCAGGCCTACGACAGCTACATCGGCTACGTGGCCTTCCTGAACACCGTGCCCGCCGCCTACGGTGGGGCGTGGATGTTCCCGGGCAAGACGAAGGTGGGCGTGAACGTGTTCCCGGCGTTGCGCGGCGGCGCCTCCGCGCTCCTCTTCGCGCAGATCCTGCGGTGCTACGCCCAACGCTACGGCGTGGACCGGTTCGAGGCCGACCCCTACCAGCTCGGACACGGCAACGAGGACGGCATTGCCAGCGGCGCCTATTGGTTCTACCACCGCCTGGGCTTCATGCCCGCGGACAACGCCACGCAGCGCGTCGTGGACCGCGAGGTGAAGCGCATGGCGAAGGACCGCGCGCACCGCACCACCCCCGCCCTGCTGCGCGAGCTTGCCGCGGTGCCCATGCTGCTTCAGGTGAACGCCGGTCCCACACCGATCGAACCGGTGGAGCTCTCACGCGCGGTGATGAAGCATGTATCGAAGCACCATGCGGGTGACCACGATGCGGCCCTGCGCACCGCGATGGACCGACTGGTGCGCGCCTTGGGGCTGAGCGACCTCGCGCAATGGCAGGCCGACGAACGCCACTGGGCCGAGCAGCTCGCCCCGGCCATCGACCTGGTGCCCGACCTGGAGCGCTGGACCGCCGAGGAGAAGGCGTTGCTGCGCGACCTGTTGCGCGCGAAAGGCGGTCCCACGGAGGAGGCCTACATCACGCTGCTGCGCGGCTGCCCGCGGTTGTGGAAGGCCTGGTCGATGGCCGTCGGAGCGTCCGCGTGACGATCATCACCGTTCGAGGGCACCCGGGGTGCCGAGCTTGGTGGTCCGAAACCCCAACGCCATGGCCTCGCACTACGACGTCCTCATCATCGGTGGCGGCACCGGTGGCATCATGACCGCCGCGCAGTTGCGCCGCAAGGACAAGCAGCTCCGCATCGCCATCATCGACCCGTCGAAGGACCACTGGTACCAGCCGGCCTGGACGCTGGTGGCCGCGGGCACCTTCGACATGCTCGCCACGCGCCGATCGGAGGCCAGCGTGATCCCCCCCGGGGTGGAGCACATCCGTGAGCATGCCTCCACCTTCGAGCCCGAGGCGAGCACCGTACGCACGCAGGAGGGCAGCGCCTACACCTACGGCCACCTGGTGGTGACGCCCGGCGTGCAGTTGAACATCGACGACCTGCCCGGCCTGCGCGAGGCGCTCCGCACCGATGCGGTGTGCAGCAACTACCTCGATCCGGAGAAGACGCACCGCGTGATGGCGAACTTCAAGGGCGGGGTCGCGGTCTTCACGCAGCCGGCCACGCCCATCAAGTGCGGTGGTGCGCCGCAGAAGGCCGCTTACCTGGCCGATGAGTTCTTCCGCAAGCGCGGCGTGCGCGACAGGACCAAGCTCGTGTTCGCCACGCCGGGCTCGGTGATCTTCGGTGTGCAGCCCTTCCGTGCGGCGTTGGAGGACGTGGTGCGCAGGAAGGAGATCATCCTGAAGACCTTCTACAACCCCGTGCGCATCGACCCGGTGAAGCAGGAGATCCATTTCAAGTGGAGCAAGCCAGGCGACAACAACTGCGTGCTCACCGAGGAACAGGGACTGCCGGAGAAGATCGAGGGGGAGGGCACCATCGTGATGAAATACGACATGCTGCACCTGGCGCCGCCCCAGAGCGCACCCGACTTCGTGCGCCACTCGCCGCTGGCCTACGCCGACGGACCGAACAAGGGGTGGTTGGAGGTGGACATCCACACCCTGCAGCACAAGCGCTATCCCAACATCTTCGGCCTGGGCGACGCGGCGGCGCTGCCCACCGCGAAAACGGGTGCGGCCATCCGCAAGCAGGCCCCGGTGGTGGTGGCGAACATCCTGCAGCGCATCAAGGACGGTGCGTTGAGCAAGGAGCAGTACAGCGGCTACAGCAGCTGTCCGCTCGTGACCGGGTACGGGAAGATGCTGCTGGCCGAGTTCAAGTACGACAACGTGCGCGACAGCGACCCGCTGCTCAGCCGGCTCTTCGACACCAGCAAGCCGCTGTGGAGCATGTGGGTGCTGAAGAAGTACATGCTGCCCTGGCTGTATTGGAACAAGATGCTGAAGGGGACCATGTAGGCCTGTGGTCAGCGCCTACCTTCACCGGGCATGAAGAAGATCAACGACACCACGATCGCGCTGCTGATCGATGGCGACAACGCCGCGCCCAAGCGCCTGGCCGCGATCTTGGAGGAGGTGAGCAAGAACGGCACCATCACCATCCGGCGCATCTACGGCGACTGGACCACGCAGGGCATGAGCGGATGGAAGGAGCTGTTGAACAGCAACGCCATCCAGCCCGTGCAGCAGTTCGCCTACACCAAGGGCAAGAACAGCACGGACAGCGCGCTGATCATCGACGCCATGGACATCCTGCACGGCGAACTGGTGGACGCGTTCTGCATCGTGAGCAGCGACAGCGACTACACGCGGCTGGCCACGCGGCTGCGCGAGAGCGGCCTGTTCGTGATGGGCGTGGGCGAGAAGAAGACCCCCGATGCCTTCGTGAAGGCCTGCGAGCGTTTCATCTACGTGGAGAACCTCGATGTCCAGGAGGCAGGGCCTGTCGCAGGACCAAGTGCGCCCGGCAAGGAGCGCGGCAAGCGCACCGCCTCCGCCACGAAAGCCCAGGAGGTGAAGCTCTCCCAGAACGGCGAACTGATGCGGAAGCTGCGCAAGGCCTTCAACATCGCGAAGGGGGAGGAGGAGGAGGCCTCGCTGAGCCTCATCGGTCAGGCGCTGCGCCGCCTGGACCCCGGCTTCGACCCGCGCAGTTTCGGGCATGCGTCGCTTTCCTCGCTCGTGAACGCCTTGAAGGACCAGCTCGACATCCGTCGGGAGGAGAAGGGCAACACGGTGATGGTGCGCTTCAGGGGATGAGCCGGCGCATACCCGATCATGGGTATTGCCCTCGCCGCTGGGAAGCGGGAAGTTCGTGTGGCGCCCACCGGGGTCATGGTGATCGACGCACGGCCATGCACAGAACCGTACTCCCCTGTCTGTTGATCGCCGCCCTGGCATCCACGCCTTCCATCGCCCAGCGCGACGACGTTCGGAAGATGAACGTGATGCTCGCGCGTAACGAGACGAGCATGACCGTTGGACGGGTGCGCTACGACCTGGTGGGCCGTGACCACCCCGACCTCGAGGATCCCGGCACGCTCCTGCTGCGCGTGGCCCGCAAGGCGCCCGAGGGGTGGGCGGTGCGCGTGTACACCGGTCAGGACGGCCGGCTGGTGATGACCGGCACCTTCGCCGACGACTCGCTCACCGTGGCCCATGGCGAGTTCACCTTCTACCACCCCAATGGGCACGTGGAGAGCACAGGCCGCTTCGAGCAAGGCGTGAAGGCAGGCACGTGGCATCGCTACGACCCGCAGGGCAATGCCCTCTCGGACCGGATCTACGGCCCCTCCACGGTCCGCACGGACCCGGTCCAGGAATGCCGGTCCACCCTTTCGTGCAAGCCTTGAGGCCCGGGAGCCGCATCGGGCATCCGGCTATCTTTGCGGCCCCGTAGAAAAGCCCTGATGG